>CAJUHM010000010.1:0-41900 GCA_910586475.1 uncultured Muribaculaceae bacterium
CTCCTACGTCAGTTTAGCAAACTGGTGGTTTCAGCCACTCACCCACCTCTCCGTGGTCTATCTTTTTTGCTGGCGCTGTTGTTTCGCGTTTGCAAGTGCAAAGTTAAGTATAAGTTTTGAATCTTACAAATATCGAATCATATTTTTTTTGATTTTTTTCGGGGCAAAGATTGCCGGCGCATAGGGTGATTTGCTATTGCGATGTTTGGCGGGTTGGATTTTTGGAGTAACTTTGCATTTCGATAAACAATAGAGATTCCACGGGTGTTTTTCCGCATATCTCGCTCACCACTCGGCCTAAGAGGTTGTTTTAAAAACAAAAGTTAATGAATCCCGATAATTCAAGTTTTCCGTCCGCACAGCCCAATGCTGATCAGCAAAAAACAGAGTTTCTGAACCTTGTCGATCCTTCGTGCGGGCTCAGCGACAGCAACGTCGAACAGAGCCGCAGCCGATGGGGCGACAACGTGCTTTCCGAGCCTGAACGCGAACCGTTGTGGCGTCAGTTCATTGATAAATTCCGCGATCCGCTGATCATCATTCTTCTGTTTGCGGGCGCTCTTTCAATCGGCATTTCCTGCTATGAATACTGGTATCTTGGTGCTGAAGGGGATGTCTTTTTCGAACCAGTCGGCATCTTTATGGCGATTCTGCTTGCTACCGGACTGGCATTCTATTTCGAGCTGAAAGCCGGCAAAGAGTTTGAGCTCCTTAATAAAGTCAATGACGAGGAACCAGTCGAGACGATCCGCAACGGAGGAGTGCGGCAGGTTGCCAAGTCGGAGATCGTCGTCGGCGATATTGTCCGCCTTAATACCGGACAGGAAGTTCCTGCCGACGGACGGCTGATCGAGTCGGTTTCCCTGACTGTCGACGAGTCTACGCTGACGGGCGAGCCGCTCGCTTCGAAAAGCGCCCGCGAGGAGGATGCCGATCCTCACGCCACCTTCCCGACCAGCGCCGTCATGCGCGGCTCAAAGATCATGGAGGGACACGGGGTGATGATTGTCGAGGCTGTGGGCGACGCGACAGAAGACGGAAAAGTGTTCCGTGCCTCACAGATCGATGACAGTGTGAAGACTCCGCTCCGCGAGCAGCTCGACCGTCTGGGCAAGCTGATCGCCTACGCGAGCTATGTCATCGGTGCGCTTATCATTGTCGGACGCACAATAATCTATCTGACATCTGTCGACTTCGAATGGATCGGATTTGTCGACTATATGCTCAAGACTGTCATGATTGCCGTGACGCTGGTTGTTGTGGCTGTTCCGGAAGGCCTCCCGATGGCGGTCACTCTGAGTCTTGCCTATTCAATGAGACGCATGCTCAAGACTAACAATCTTGTAAGAAAGCTCCACGCATGCGAGACGATGGGCGCTGCCACTGTCATCTGCACTGACAAGACGGGCACTCTGACACAAAACTGCATGCAGGTGGGCCACACGGATTTCTTCGGCAATCCTTCGGAGGAAATCATCGAAGCCGCGATTGCCGTCAATTCGACTGCCGAGCTCGACCTGTCGGGTGAGAAACCGAAAGTAATCGGCAATCCGACCGAGGGCGCCTTGCTGCTGTGGCTTCGCGAGCGTGGTGTGGACTACAGCCGTATCCGCAAATCATTCACGACTCTGGCCGAGATCCCATTCTCGACAGAGAGAAAATATATGGCCACGGCCGTCAGAGGTTCGGACGGGAATAGCTTCCTGTTCGTCAAAGGTGCTCCGGAAATCATAATGTCGATGACGGAAAAATGGCCCGACGGGGTCAGCCGCCAGGACGTCGACGCGCTGCTTCTCGGCTATCAGGAACAGGCAATGCGCACCCTCGGGTTCGCCTACCGCACACTGTCGGCCGGGGAGACCCCTGATCCGGAAAACCCCGATCTGTCGGGCCTCACATTCATGGGAATCACAGCGATTTCCGATCCGGTCAGAGAGGATGTTCCGGAGGCAGTCAGCGAGGTTATGGATGCCGGAATAAAGCTCAAGATAGTGACCGGCGACACTCCGGCCACCGCACGCGAGATCGGACGCCGCATCGGGCTATGGCACGATGGGGCCGACAACGAAATGTCGATCACGACGGGGCCTGAGTTTGAAGCGATGAGCGATGAGGAGATCAGCAACCGCCTCGATGAGATCAAGATCATTGCCCGTGCGCGCCCGATGGACAAGAAGCGGCTTGTCGAACTTCTGCAGAAGAAGGGAGAGGTTGTGGCCGTGACAGGCGACGGAACCAACGACGCTCCAGCCTTGAAAGCGGCCCATGTCGGTCTGTCGATGGGCGACGGGACAGCCGTGGCCAAGGAGGCGTCGGACATCACGATCATCGACAACTCGTTTGCCTCGATCGTGCGCGCCGTCATGTGGGGACGTTCGCTCTACCGCAATATCCAGCGGTTCATCATGTTCCAGCTGACGGTCAATGTCGCGGCATGTCTCATTGTCCTTGTCGGCTCATTCATGGGTCTGCAGTCGCCCCTGACCGTGACCCAGATGCTGTGGGTCAACCTCATCATGGACTCGTTTGCAGCCGTTGCGCTGGCATCGCTTCCGCCGTCGGAAGAGGTGATGAGAGACAGACCGCGCGACCGTCGCAACTCAATCATAACCCACGGAATGAAACGATTCATCATCGGCGGCGGCTCGGCGTTTTTCCTCATCATGTTCGGAATGCTGCTCTGTTTCGACCACAGTGACATCTCAACGATCACCGAGATCTTCAGCCAGCCGTGGCTTCCGTACACAACGATGAATCCGACCGAAGTCTCGCTCTTCTTCTCAACGTTTGTGTTCCTTCAGCTCTGGAACATGTTCAATGCGCGTGTGGCCGGTTCGTCACACAATCTTTTCACTTCTACCTACGGAAAAGGATTCTGGCTGATCATGGTCATGATCTTTGCCGGACAGATTCTCATTGTCGAAATCGGAGGACAATTCTTCAATGTCGTTCCGCTATCGCTCACCGACTGGCTCATCATAATCGCCGGCACAGCTCCGGTCGCACTGGCGGGAGTGCCACGCCGCATCAGATGCAGACGCTAACCCACTACCATACGAAACACAATGCTCAGACCGATTTTCCACCTAATCACAATCCTGTTACTCTCTATGACAGCAACAAGCCACGCTTCAGACTTTGTCACCGTCAGCAACGGCGAATTCATGCTTGACGGCCAACCCTACCGTTATGCCGGCACGAATTTCTGGTATGGACCGATTCTCGGGTCGACCGGCAAGGGTAGCAACCGTCAACGTCTCAAAACAGAGCTCGATTCGCTCAAAGCTCTCGGGATCGACAACCTGCGCATTCTTGCAGGCGGCGAAGGCGGATACAGCAGGCCGTGTCAGATCGAGCCTTCCCTGCAGAGATCGCCCGGAGTCTATGATCCCGAGCTCCTCGAAGGGCTCGACTATCTTCTTGCCGAACTCGAACGTCGCTCGATGCGTGCAGTCATCTACCTGACCAACTCATGGGAATGGAGCGGCGGATTCAGCACCTACCTCGAATGGGCCGGCCACGGTAAGGCTCCCCTCCCCTCGATCGACGGCTATAAGACCTACGTCGGATATGTCAGTGAGTTCATGCGCGACGAGAAAGCCAAGCAGATGTTTGCCGATCATGTACGGTTCATTGTCGGGCGAATCAATTCACTCACCGGCAGACCTTACAGCGAGTCACGGGCAATAATGTCGTGGCAGATCTGCAACGAACCGCGCTGTTTCGACAAAGACAACAAGGAACTGTTTTTCGAATGGCTCACCTCGACGGGCCGACTGATCAAGTCGATCGACCCGAACCATCTTGTCTCGACAGGCAGCGAGGGGATGTTCGGCTGTGAGGTGGATATTGATCTATGGGCACGAATCCATAACGATGACGCTATCGACTATGCCAACATCCACATATGGCCATATAACTGGCAATGGGTCAACGCAGATAATCTCACGGACGGTCTCGGAAATGCCTTTGAACAGACGGCCGAATATGTCGCGGCTCACAGAAAGCTTACGGACAAGCCCCTTGTGCTGGAGGAATTCGGCTATCCGCGCGATTTCATGGCTCTGGCTCCGGGTTCGCCGGTCACAGCCCGCGACGCCTACTATAGCTTCGTGGCCTCGTTGCTGACGGAAGGGAAAGATCTCAACGGGATCAACTTCTGGGCATGGGGAGGCTATGTGAATCCAAAGAATGACACATGGCAGGCTGGCGACGAATTCACCGGAGATCCGGCACAGGAACCACAGGGACTCTATTCGGTTTTCACTGCCGACTCAACAACTGTCGAGATCATCCGCAAAACGACGGCCGCTCTGAGAAAATAAAGTTGACCGACAGACGACGGTTGTCACTGATAGAGATAGCGTTTGATCGAACGTTTGGGCGTCTTTTCAAACTCGCTTGCGCGAAGCTGGATCTCATCGACGCGTTCATAGGGAGCGGTCAGTCTGTTTAGCTGCTGGCGGACCTTTTCCATGACCTGAGGCATCATTTCGGCTGTAAGACGCGACTGGTCCATTGCCTCGAAATCGGGATAGACCAAAGCCACGAGTTTATTTCCACGCTGAACGACGAGGCTCTCTGATACATAGGGGAGATTATTGAGTTTGGCTTCGATCTCTTCAGGATAGATGTTCTGTCCGCTTGCGGACAGAAGCATAGTCTTATAGCGACCCTTGATAAAGATTGTTCCGGCATGTGATATAGTCCCCATGTCGCCTGTGTGAAGCCAGCCGTCCTTGTCGATGACGTCGGCGGTCGCCTGCGGATTCTTGTAGTAACCCTTCATGACGTTCTCTCCCTTGACGCAGATCTCACCGGGGATGTAGGCTTCGTTGTCGGAGTTGACTTTCGAATACATCATTCCTGTCAGAGTACGTCCGGATGAACCGGGAATAAAATCGCGCCAGGGGGTGAAACTGATGAGAGGACCACACTCGGTCATTCCGTAGCCGACCGAGATCGGAAACTTTATTCTGACGAGGAAATCCTCGACTTCCTTGTTGAGAGCCGCGCCGCCGACAATGATCTGCTCGAATTCACCTCCGAAGGCCTCGCTGAGTTTCTTGCGAATCTTCGAGTAGATGATGTTACGCAGTCCGGGGACAGCCATCATGCGCTTCACCGACGGTTTGGATATGATCGGAAGGAGCTGTTTCTTATAGATCTTCTCAAGGACAAGCGGGACGGACAGGATCAAAGTCGGGCGCACTTCCTGCATCGCCTTTATGAGGAGCTTCGGAGTCGGCATTTTGCCGAAGACGGTCACATGAGATCCGGCGGCCAATGGCGCAAGCATGTCGAAGGCGCATCCGTAGGCGTGGGCCAGAGGCAGGAATCCAAGCGATCTGGATCCGGGGTAATGGAGTTTGGAGCGAAGACCGTAGACGACGTTTCCACACAGATTATTGTAGGTCAGCATCACTCCTTTGGAGAATCCGGTCGTTCCGGAAGTGTAGTTGATCTCGGCCACTGCATCCTTGGGGAAGTGGCCGTAGACAACATCTTCTTTCGAGAAACCGTGAGGATAGCGTCGGTTGAAAGCCTTGTGCAGGCCGGCCATGATTTTTTCGGGTTTGTCTTTTCCGGTCATGTGGTTGCCGAGCAGCTGCTGGTTTTCGAGCGACATGGCAACGCGTATGGCCGGAAGCCGGTCGAAATCGAGATGCTCCCACTGGCTGTCGCCGACATAGAGCAAAACGGAATCACTATGGTTAATGATGTGTTGTGCATCGGTCGGGTTAAACTCAGGCAGAATCGGAACAATTACAGCCCCATATGTTATTACCGACATGAAACTGACCACCCACGACGCAGAGTTTTTCCCGAGCAGAGCAACCTTGTCGCCGGGTTTGACACCACACATTTCGAAGAAAATGTGGGTTCTGGCGATTCTCCTTGCCAGATCGGCATAGGTCAGATTCTCACCAGTCACGTAGTCTGTCAGCGCGGGTCTGTCCCAGTTCTCGCGGAAGCAGCCTGCAAATATTTGAATAAGGTCTTCAGTCAGCATAAATCAATTCTAAGAGAATATCAATAGAACACACATGTCCGAAAGTTGGTTCGGAGGGTGAGCGACGGGTTTATAGATCGCAAATATAGTGATTATTTTAGGAACATTCCTTAACTTTGCATAACTTTTCAGAGAACAGTTCATGACAGATCCACAGATATTCCAAAGCTATAAAGCCTTATACCACACATTCGGGTGTAAGCTGAACTTCGCAGAGACGGCCACTCTTGCCAGCCGTCTGGCCGAATGCGGCATCGAGCGGGCAAAACCGGGAGAGGAACCGGACATTATCGTCATCAACTCCTGTTCGGTCACGGAGCTTGCCGACAAGAAGTGCCGTCAGACGATCCGATCGCTTGCGCGCCGCCATCCGAAGGCCGGGATTGCCGTGACGGGCTGCTACGCTCAACTCAAACCGCAGGAGGTCAAAGAGCTTCCGGGTGTCGTTGTCGTTGCGGGTGCAGACCAGAAAGACCGGGTTCCGCAGCTTATCACGCAATGGCTCGAGCGTGGCGAGGAAAAGACCGAAGTCACAGCGATGAAAGACATCAGCCGGTTCATTCCTTCTTGCTCGCGAGGCGACCGCACGAGATATTTCCTGAAGGTTCAGGACGGATGCAACTATTTCTGCTCCTACTGCACGATCCCGATGGCCCGCGGACGCAGCCGCAGCGGCGAGATCGGCGAAATCGTCGAACAGGCCCGTCAAGTTGCCGCCGCCGGCGGGAAAGAGATTGTCATCACGGGAGTGAACACCGGAGATTTCGGATATGGCCGCAAGGACACATTTTTCGATCTTATCCGGCATCTTGACGAGGTCGAGGGGATCGAACGCTACAGGATCTCTTCGATCGAGCCGAATCTGCTGACTGACGAGATGATCCACTGGGTTGCCGGAAGCCGCGCGTTTATGCCTCACTTCCACATTCCCCTCCAGTCGGGCAACGATGAGGTGCTGAAGCTTATGCGCCGCCGATATGACACCGCGCTGTTCCGCCACCGCATAGAGACGATCCGCACTGAGATTCCGGACGCATTCATCGGCGTCGACCTTATTGTCGGGGCGCGCGGGGAAACGGAGGAGCGTTTTGAATCGTCGCGCTCATTTGTCGAGTCGCTCGCGATCTCGCGTCTACATGTGTTTCCCTATTCGGAGCGTCCCGGAACGAGGGCTATCGAAGATATCGAATATGTCGTCAGTCAGGAGGAGAAGCACCGGCGTTCAAGAACAATGATCGAGATCTCGGACCGTAAACTGATGGATTTCACAATGCGATTTGCGGAAACAGTGCGTCCGGTTCTGGTCGAGCACACGACCCACAGCGACGGCACAATGGCGGGCTTCACCGACAACTACCTGAAGGTCCGGATCGACGCATCGCCGGAACAGGCCAACACAGTCGTGGACGCGCGACTGAGTCCCGCGCCAAAGGATTCGGAATTCCCGGAAGAACTTATCGCCACCCAACTATCAAGACATCAAGACAATCTGACATGCAGCCGAAAGTAGCCGTCATCATACTCAACTGGAACGGAGAGAAACTTCTGAAAGAGTTCCTGCCTCCGCTGATCGCCAACACGCCTTCTGAAATCGGAAAAATCATCGTTGCCGACAATGGGTCGACAGACTCTTCGCTCGATCTGCTGCGAAATGAATTCAAAGAGGTCGAGATCATGGCATTCGAGAAAAACTATGGTTTTGCCGAAGGATACAACCGGGCACTGCGTCTTTGTGCCGGCTATCCGTATGCAGTGCTGTTCAACAGCGACGCCACCGCCTTTTCACAGTGGCTCACACCACTTGTAGACTTCATGGAACAGCACCGCGACTATGCGGCATGCCAACCGAAAATCCGCTCCTACAGAGAGCCGGACCTGTTTGAATATGCCGGAGGAGCCGGTGGCTTCATTGACCGCAACGGATTTCCTTACTGCCGCGGGCGCATATTCGGCCATGTGGAAAAAGACTACGGCCAGTATGACCGCGAGTCCGACATCTTCTGGGCCACAGGTGCCTGCCTGATGGTCAGAACGGAGATCTATAACCGATGCGGAGGGCTGGACAAGGAGTTTTTCGCCCATATGGAGGAGATCGATCTCTGCTGGAGAATGCAGCTCGAGGGCTACAGGATCGCAGCTGTTCCGAGGTCGACAATCTACCATCTCGGCGGAGGGAGTCTCGACGCGAAGAATCCGCGCAAGACCTATCTGAACTTCCGCAACAACCTTCTGATGCTCCACAAGAATCTGCCTGATTCAAGCCGGAGCGGAACACTGGTGCGCAGACGCCTGCTCGACACAATAGCCTGGGCGAAGTTCATGGCTACGCTGGATTTTGCCAATGCAAACGCTATCGTGAAAGCTCACCGCGATTTCGCGCGCATGAGAAAGCAGTATGCCACTCACCCGGCCAAGGATCTTCTGCACACAAGTCCGAAGCGTCCGAACATTCTGACAGAATTTTTCCTTCACAGAAAAAAAACGTTCAACAAGATAAATACCAAAGCATGAACCGAAACACTCTCTTAGGCTTTGCCTTTCTACTGTCGGGACTGATGACAAATGTCTGTGCCGAGACCAACGGACTGAGAATCATGTCGTATAATATCCGAAACGGGATCGGAACAGACGAAACCGCCGACCTGCGGCGGACGGCCCGCGTCATTGACAGCGTCGGCGCAGACATAGTGGCTGTTCAGGAGGTTGACAGCGTCACGGGTCGAAGCCAAGGACGCTACATACTGAAGGAGCTGGGCGAAATGACCGGAATGAACCACCGTTTCGGCGCAGCCATAGAATATGACGGCGGAAAGTACGGAATCGGTATTCTTTTCAAGGAAGATCCGATCGGCTACTCGCAAATCGCTATGCCAGGCCGTGAGGAGTCGCGCACTATGCTGATCCTCGAATTCGCCGATTTTGTTTTTGCCTGCACTCACCTTTCGCTGACCGAAGAGGACCGCATGGCGTCGGTCGGGCTGATCAAAGAGGCAGCAGCAAGATATGAGAAGCCGTTTTTTATAGCCGGCGACATGAATTCACGCCCTGACGAGGCGTTTATCAAGACTCTCGGCAAAGAGTTCACGATCCTCTCCCCTACAGAGGGTGCGACATATCCCGCAGACAAACCGACTGATCTGATCGACTATATCGCGATCAAGAATCAATTTGCGAAAAAGATCCGGATTGAGGACCGAACGATCATTGACGAACCGGCGGCTTCGGACCACCGGCCGATCTGCGTTGATCTTACGATCGAAACTTTTTAAGCCCACGTTCCACGATAATAATCTTACGCTGCCCAAGTGCCAAATATGTAGCATATCCCAATCAGCTCCAATAAGTGTTACTAATGACTAGAATCATATAACCGAATTTGGAAGCAATCAATTGTGAGATGCGGGGTCTTGATTCGAAATTATCTGTACAACGAATCTTGTGGCTCACTTGAGTTCTTTGACGGCCATGTGACCGAGTCTTAACGGTCATATGGCCGCAACGCCTCATACCCTCATCGTAAAAACGGTTCATAAAAAGTCTGTGTTTTTACGAAATCAGACAGCTACAAAAACACCACAGCGAGCGGAACAGATTGGATCAATCGAAGAAATCGGGTTCTTCCTCATCGACGCTCTGCGCGATCGGAGAGGGTTCGGAGGGTGTTTGCTTAGCCGGCTTTTCGGCAAATACCTGCGATGGAAGAGGGGTAGAAAGCAAAGGGACGTCAGTTTTGACATCTTTCTTCGCTTCTTTTTTCTCCGGCACTGTCTTTTTGGGTGCTGGAGTCTTTTTGCGAGAAGCAACGGTCTGTCCGGCTTTATTCCCGACAGGCGCTTTAAGGGGTGAAGGGGTCGGTTTTGCAGGAATTGATTTTTTCTTGTCGATCATCGCCATATAGCGATCGACACGACCTGAGGAGAAATAGTTGGCCACAAAATAGGGATTGTCGAGCGGGGTGATCACGACGCCTTTGCTTGAGGAAGCATGGACCATCTGTCCGTTTCCGATATAGATTCCGACGTGGCCCACCCTGTCACCGCCGCGCACAGTGAAAAAGACGAGGTCGCCCGGAAGCAGGTCTTTGCGATCGACAGGCCGACAGTATTCCATCTGCTGCTGCGATGTGCGCGGGAGGCTTATGTCAAGAGAACGAAGAAACACCTGGGTAACGAAACCGGAGCAGTCGACACCCTTGCGGTCATTGCCACCCCAAGCGTAGGGAGTCCCGATCCACGAATCTGCTTCTTTGAGAAGAGAGGAAGTCACGGGGTGGGAGGAAACTTCGCTGACGCGAATCCTGTCCTGCGGACGCGACTGCCGCTTCGGAGTTTTTCGAGAAGAGGATGAAGAGGATGATGTTCGGGAAGAAGATGATGATGATGAGGCTGCGACACTACGTGAAGTGCCGCAAGAGGCAAACGATATGGCAAAACATACCGCAAGTACAATCAGGGCAAACGAGCGAAAAGACCTATTGAAAGACAGATTCATTTTGAGGAAGATAATGAAACGAAACGGGATCGTGCAAATTTACGAAAAATCGGGATAAAACAAAAGAAGCCGCGTCATTTTTGACGCGGCTTTCGGTGAATCAGGGTGAACAGTGGGGGTCGAACCCACGACCTTCGGAACCACAATCCGACGCTCTAACCAACTGAGCTATGCTCACCATTTCAAGTTGCAAAGAGAGAACAAGTGAGATGTTTTCTGTTTTGCGATGCAAAGTTAGGCATTTTTTTCAAACTGTCCAAATCTTTGCCGACATTTTTTAGCGACAATAATCATGAAGAACTCACGCCGCCGGCAGCTATACACTATCGACCAAGACGTTAGCCGCCTAAATCCATTAGATTAAACCCCGAAATTAGCCATATTTCTCATGGATGTCTGGCAGGAGGAACAGAAATGGTGGGGCTATTGTCAGCGACGAAAGAACAGACGGCGGAGGAGGGCAAGGGCGAGGAGAGCTACTACGGCGCCGGCGATTGCTGTCGCAAGTGGGGGGAACAGGGTTGTCGAGATAGCAAGAAGGGTCAGAAGCAGGACAGCTGCTACGGATATTGTTCGTACGCGCGAGCCAAGTCCGACCCGGAGATACTTGTTCAGAACTGCGGCGACGATCAGAGCATAGGCAAGATACCAGAGAGTGAAGCCGATTCCAAGCCCGGCAAGTCCGCCAAGCTCGTAGCCCCACATGATGGCAAGGAGAGATATGAGCGCGCTTGCGATTTCAGTCAACAGGAAGAGTCGTCCGCTTCCGCGGGCGAGGATGACAAATCCCATTGCCCACGATATTGCGCGGAGTGCCACGCCCGGCGCGGCAAAGGCTATCATCGGGGCGACGCAGACAAATCCGGGAGAATAGAGCAGCTGCAGAATCAGCGGGGCGAGCGGAATCATGATTGCGCAGAGGGCCGTCACGACAGAGAGTGCGATCAGAATTTCATGGCGCAACATCAGTTGGCCGCGACGCAGGCCTCCGGCAAAAGCTGCGGACAGGCGCGGGAAGTATTCGAGAGAGAGGGCTGTGAAGACGACTCCGACGTAGCGCACCGCAACAGTGTAGCCGGACTGATAGAAGCCCATCAGCTCTTCCCCTCCCCTCCAGTTGAGCCACGACATCACGACATAGCTGACGAGCCAGGTGACGACGCCGGAAACGGTCAGATAGAGTCCGAGGCGGAGCATGTCGCGGGCCATTGCCCGGCGCTGGCGGCGGGGAGGGACGGCAAGCGGCGCGGCGGAGCGCCCGGAAGCGAGGTAGACGATGAGGGTCACGCAGCTGTAGGTCAGCAGCACCGGCACGATTGCCGAAAGTCGCCAGATCCAGACCATCGGGACGGCTGCTACGAGAGAGAGCAATGTGGCGATGGAGGATGCTTTTGCAATCGTCATCAGCTGGCGGTGCCCCTGGAGAATGGCAGAACGTGTGGCGACAACGGTGTTGCATCCGACGGCAAGACCAAGAATAATGAATGGAAGGATGTGGGCGGTGTCGCCGAAGGTGGCGAGACTCAGAAGCGGCGAAAGGAGGATTGTCATGATGACGCCGGCAAGAGCAAGACGGTTGCCGTAGTGGCTGACTACGGCGATAATCTTGCCCTGAAGCGAATTAGTGGCTGCCGAGATGTCACGGACGGCTGTGGTGCGCAGGCTGAGCTGAGAGATGGCCGAGAGGAGTTCGATTGCAGTCGAATAGAGGCCGATCAGTCCGATTCCGGCGGCTCCGATCCAGAGGGCTACAAGTTTGGTGCGGACTACGGCACAGAGCATTGTGAGCAGCTCGACAGAGCCGAATACGCCCATTGCCGCAAGAACTTTTCGGGTCAGAGCTGAAGAACGGCCGGATCGAGTCATTTCACCCATTGGAGAGGATTGAGTCTTGTTCGCTCGCGCCGAAGTTCGAAATGGAGCACGGGTCGGTTGCCTTGCTGCGGATCGACGGATATGATTCCGAGGTCCTGATTGGCCTTGACGTGGTCGCCGACTTTTACGTTTATGGACGCGAGGTTGGCATAGATAGAGATGTAGCTTCCATGACGGACCATGACGACTTTGTTGAATCCGTCCTGAGCGAAAACTCCGCTGACAGTTCCTTCGAATATGGAGCGGGCTTTCGAGCCGGCGGGTGAGACGATGTCGATTCCGGGGTTGTCGGTCACGATGTCGGGGAGGTCGGGATGGACTGTACGCCCATAGCCTCGAACGATCTGATAGGCGCCGCGAACGGGGAAGAGGAGACGTCCTTTGTTGCTTTCGAAGCTTCCTGAGAGGGTTCGGTCAGAGGCGGCTATGCCTTGCTGCTGAGTCGTTTTTGAAGCCCTCGATCCGGACTTTTTAGAGGATTTTTTTCTTCGGCCGACGACTTCGTCGGGCTGTTGCTGCTGTTGTTTCTTTCGCTTTGCCTCGGCCTGACGCTTACGTTCCTGACGCTGCTGTTCGGCAAGAATCATGCGGTCGAGCTCGCTGTCGAGCTTTTTGATCCGCTTCTGTTTTTTTGCGATGGCTGACCTGAGGGTCGCCCCTTCTTTCCTGAGCTCAGCGACGACGCGACCGGTTTCGCCGCGCTTTTCTTTCAGGAGCGATTCGGCACCGGCGAGTTCGGAGAGCGCCGCACGGCGTCCGGAATTGAGATCACCGAGGCGCTGCCGGTTGTCACGGACCTGCCGGGAGGCGCGCTCGATCTCCTCGAGCTTACGTTTGCGCCAGTTGGAGAACTCGCGCAGATAGCGATAGCGGGCTACAGCTTCGGAGAAGTTGCGCGAAGAGAAGAGAAATGAGAGCAGATCGGTGTCGCGGTAGGTGCCCTGCATTTTGCGGAGTGCGGCAGCGTAACGATTTTTCAGCTGAACGAGGCGTGAGTCGAGCCACTGGGCTGAGTCAGATGCCTGACGGATGTGGAAGTCGAGGGTGTCGATCGAGCGGCGCAGCAGATCAATCTCAGCGCCTTTGTCGCGAATCTCGCCATCGAGCTGATCGAGGCGCCGGAGGTTCTGCTCGGTGCGGAGGGTGTTTTCGTTGAGTTTTTTTGTTGTTTCCCTAATCGATTTCTTTTCGGCCTGCTGTTCGCTGCGGACGGTTTTCATCGTCCGCTGGGGCTGTTTTTTCTTCGCTGCCGCGGCATCAAGCGCGACAACCGCGAAAACGGCTATCATAAGGGCGAAGAAAAGAGAGAATAATCGCGAAGATCGAGACATCGGCAGAAGTGACTACAAAAATCGGATTAGAAACTTGTGAGAACCTTCATCAGCGAAGCGGAGGAAAGACGGCTGTAGTTTTTCGGAACAGACAGTTCGCGCAACTGGACATCGCTGTTCCATTTTGCCTTGCCGAAGTTTGATTCGACCGAAAAATCAATGGCTGTTTTTCCGAGAACCGCACTGAAGGAGAGCGTCGAGGCAAAGATTCCGGAAGATGTCGAAACAGGATAGGAATATGTGACTGCCACCGGCTCACGCGAACCGGCTTTGACAACCATTGCGACGAGACGGAACATGTCGTCGAGAGAGAATCCGTATTCGATAGCGTCGGGGTGAGATTTCGGGATCATCAGCCATGCCGAACGGCCCGTCGAGGAGGGTTCGAGGTCGAATTTTGAGATTGATTCCGAAATCGTACCGGAGGAACCGAGATGGAACGGACGCCCGAGAAGAAGGTCCTGAATGTCGGCGACTGTGACAGGATAGCCTGCAAGGACTCCGGAGAGTGGTTCGGCCACAAAATTCTTGCCTACTTTGTCGATGGCAATGACGGAGTCGGCCGTCAGCTGGACGACTGCAACCTCTCCGATTATGGGAAACCGGAGGGAGATTGTCAGCGAGCGGCCGCGATCGAAGATGGCGGTTCCGGAGAGGGATATGCTTTTCGGCTGACGCAGACGGAGGGTCACCGGGAGCTGCAGGCGGTCCCAGGAGGGGGAATAGTTTGCTAAGATGGCGGCATCAGAAGACGCGGAAGAGGAAGAAGCGGAGGTGTAGGATGATGCGGAGGAGGAAGCTGCCACCTGTTTTTTTGAGCCGCACGAAGAGAGTGCAGTCAGAAGAATGAGAGCCGCAAGAGAGGAAACGAAGCGGAGAGAGCGTCGGGCAAATAGTGATGACATATTGAGTTGGGATCGGTTTGGCAAAAATTTCAATTAATTAGTGGGACTGAGTGCCGATCAGTTGTAGAAGAATGTCTTGTGTCTGACTTTTCGGCGAAGAAGGTCGTCGTCGGGTCTGATCCGAAGGGCCTTTTTCCAGAATTCGAGGGCTTCGTCGGGAAGGCCGTTCATGAAGTAGATGTCGCCTGCATGGGCATAGATCTCGGCCGAGACGCCGGGATTCTCGTCGTTTGCGATAGCTCCGTCGATGGCCTCACGGGCTTTAGCATAGTCCTTGCGCCTGAAGAGCACCCACGCGTAAGTGTCGAGCGAGGTTGCCGATTCGGGATTGGCGGCGACTACGCGCTCGATCATTTCAAGGGCCTTGTCGAGATCGCGGTCGAGACAGGCAAGATGGTAGGCGCAGTTGTTGAGGGCAACAAGGTTGTCGGGATTGTAGTCGAGCGCTCCTGTATAGCAGATCATTGCGGAATCTACGTCGCCTTTCGCATAGTAGGCATCGCCGATGGCTGTGGAGATGTCTGACATTTTGGCGTAGTCCGTCGAATCGGTCACGGCAAGCGCATGGCGGAGGCTTGCAAGCGCGCCGGCATAGTCTTCCTTGCGGATATAGTTTGATGAGGCCATCATATAGATGTCGGCGTCGGTGGGATGATAGTGGAGGGCTTTTCCTGCCGTTTCGATCGCTTTGTCGAATTCGCCAAGATTATAATAGACCGACCCGAGTATCTTCCAGCGTTTCGGATCGGCCGGGTCGGAGTCGAGAGCGTAGGTGAGCTGCTCGGCCGCAGGGGCAAGCTGACTGACAGTCAGGAGATAGTCGGCATAAAGATTACGGACATCGGCTTCGTGGGGATACTGGGCGATCAGCGATTGGAACATCGATTCGATCCGTGGCTGCTGGATCGAGTCGGCATAGAGCTTGCTGACATAGTCGTAGAGCATTCCGAGCTTGGGCTGCAGTTCGAGGTCGGGAAGTTCGAGGGCTTCGAAGAGCTCGGAATCGTAGCGGGCGCTGTCGCCGATCGCATCATAATAGAGAGCCCGCTGATAGCGGGCCGATCCGCTCGCAGGGTCGAGCTTTACGGCGCGGTCGAAGAAAACGAGTGCGGAGTCGCGGTCGCCTATCTCAAGATAGATCCCGCCGGCAAGCGAAGCGTAGTCGGCCGAACGCGGAGATGATTCGAGAAGCGAGCGTATTTCGGCTTTGAGGGCAACGGTGTCGCCAAGCTGGTTATAGAGGCGCATTTTTCTGGTTGCAGTCTGCGGATTGACACCTTCGCTGCGCTCGATGTCGTTGTAGATACCTATTGCCTTTAGAATATTGTCGTTCAAGCCTGTGCGGGCAAGATAATCGGCATACATACCGCCGACTTCGACGCGATCGGAGTTGAGGTCATAGAGAGTTTCCCACGTGGCGAGCGCGCGGTCGTCTTCTCCTATCGTAGAAGCGATGCGGGCATATGTCAGAGCGTTGTAGAGATCCTGAGGCGATTTGTCGACATAGCGCTGCATCAGGTCGAGTCCGGCGATGTACTGAGCGGAGTCGTTGTCGGCATCCAGAATCAACTTGAGACCTTTCTGGAAACCGATGTAAGGGTCAGACGGGTTGAGTTCGTAGGCACGTTCGATCAGGGAGTAGTAGGCATCCTGACGATCGGAGGCCTGATAGTTCAGAGCCTCAAGAAAAATATAGTCGGACTTGCGGATGTCGCGTTCGGTCTCGGTCACACGCGGTCTGGCCGCAATCACCGGCAGGGCGAGGAGGACAAGAGCCGACAGCAGAAGGAGACGGAACGGAGATAAAATGGATTTTTTCACTCTCTGATGATTGAATAAATGGGAAAACAGGATTGATCGTGGATCGCGAACGGCAATTGGCGCGGATCAGCCGATACCGGTATGACCGAAGCCACCCTCACCGCGCTCGGTAGAATCAAGTGAGTCGACCTGGATCAGGTCGGCCTGACAGCATGGGGCAATCACCATCTGGCAGATTCTCTCTCCATCATTAACAACAAAGGTTTCTGAAGAAAGGTTGACCAGAATGACTCCGATTTCGCCACGATAGTCGGCATCGATCGTGCCCGGAGTGTTGAGGAGTGTAATTCCGTGTCGGAGCGCAAGACCGCTGCGGGGACGCATCTGGCATTCGTATCCTTCGGGGAGAGCGATGCGCAGTCCGGTCGGAATCAGGGCGCGCTGAAGCGGTTCGAGAGTCACCGGCGCATCAAGGTTTGCGCGGACGTCGAGTCCGGCCGAAAGCGGGGTGGCATAGGCGGGCAAGGGATGGCGGGAAGAGTTTATGATTTTGACTTTTACGTTGTTCATCGCGGAAATTGTTGGTATTGGTTTCAAAAACGGATGCCGAGACGGAGACAGGCCATGCTGAGTCCGTCGACGTCGCAGCGGTGGTCGCCAAGATCGAATGGTCTGAGACCGTTGTAGATATACGACAGGGTCATGTAGGAACAGAATGAGCGTCCGCGCGCAAGGTTGAATCCGATGCCGGGAGAGAGATAGAGAGATGTCTGAGTGTCGGAGTAGGTCAGATTGTTGATTGCGATACCGCCGCGGAGATCCATGAAGACAAGACCGCGTCCGGATGAGAAGTCAGTGCGCAAGAGAGCATAGACCGGATAGGTTCGTACAGAGTTATTGACCATCATGTTAACGGACGCGCCGACTCCGACAGCATCGATCCATGCGTTTTTATAGCCGAAATAGGCGTCGGCGTTGATCGATGAGAGGCCGTTGGAAGTCATGTCGATGGAGCCTCCGACCTCGGCACCCCAGACGAAATGGTTCCAGCCGGTCATGTTTTCTTTTTCAGATCCCGGCGCAGCAAGGGCCAGCGGGGATGCCGTGACCATTGCCGCGATGCCGAGAAGATTTTTTGCTAAGAAGCGAAGCATATGTGATGAAATGGATTAAAATGCAAAGTTACGAATTTATTCCTCAACTGCCAATGCGGCGTCGGATAAGGTGGCCGGCTCACCGGATCATCGGGCAGACAGCTTCGCATCCATCGCAGCGGCGGCCCGACGGCCGTCGCCCATCGCGAGGATAACCGTTGCCCCGCCACGGACAATGTCGCCTCCGGCAAAGAGATTGCCGACGGATGATTCCATTGTCTGGGGGTCGACTTCGATTGTTCCCCGACGTGAGATCTGAAGCCCTTCGACCGAATTCGGGATCAGCGGATTGGGCGAGACTCCGACACTGACAATGACCATATCGGTCTCGATCTCGTCGATCGCACCCGGGATCGGCTCGGGAGAGCGGCGGCCCGACTCGTCCGGCTCGCCGAGACGCATGCGCTGCAGGCGAACGGCACGGACGCGTCCCTGATCGTCGCCGAGATATTCGACCGGATTGGAAAGTGTCAGAAATTCGACTCCCTCCTCTTTCGCATGGGCGATCTCTTCGATTCTTGCAGGCATTTCAGCCTCGCTTCGGCGATAGACGATCATTGCTTTCTTGGCGCCCATCCGGCGGGCGGTCCGGACGGAGTCCATCGCGGTGTTACCGCCGCCGACAACCACCGCCCTGCGACCCCTGACAACAGGGGTGTCATTTCCGGAGAGTCCGGCACCCATCAGATTGACACGGGTCAGATATTCATTGCTTGACATGACGCCGGAGAGGTTTTCGCCGGGAATGCCCATGAAGCGTGGCAGACCGGCACCGGAGGCAACAAAGAGGCCATCGAAGCCAAGGCCGAGAAGATCGTCGCGGGTGAGAGTCTTGCCGATGATGCAGTCGCGGACAAATCTGACGCCGGCATTTTCGAGCGCGGAGATCTCGTCGTCGACAATAGAGTTGGGAAGGCGGAATTCGGGTATGCCGTATTTCAGCACACCTCCGATTTCATGAAGAGCCTCAAACACGGTCACGTCATAACCGCGACGGGCCATTTCACCCGCAAAAGAGAGTCCGGCAGGTCCGCTTCCGGCCACTGCGATTTTCTTTGCCCCGGGAGCGGGGACTGTCGGTTCGGGCAACGATCCGCAAGCACGGGCATCGTCGGCTACGAAGCGTTCGAGATAGCCGATCGCAACGGGCTGTTTTTTCATCTTATGATAGATGCATCGGCTTTCGCACTGTTTTTCCTGAGGACAGACACGGCCGCAGACAGCGGGCAGCGCCGAATAGAAACGGATCACCCGCGCGGCTTCTTCGAAGCGTCCGCGCTCGACATTTTTTATAAAGCCGGGGATGTTGATCGAAACCGGACAACCGGTGACACACTGGGGATCGGGGCAGTCCATGCAACGCGTTGCCTCAAGGAGAGCCTGCTCACGGGAGAGCCCCGTATTGACCTCCATATTGCCGGAGATACGCTGCTGAGGAGGAAGTTGCGGCATCTCCACACGGGGGATTGACGCCCGCTCACGCGCGCTTTTGGATTTGCGTAGTTCTTCGCGCCACGGCTCTACGCGCGGAGCCGTCATCATCGGATTTTCGTTTGCCATAACAGTGTTGTCAGTTGTTTTTTAGCCTCATTATCATTTCATCAAAGTCGACCTGGTGGGCGTCGAATTCGGGTCCGTCGATGCAGACGAAGCGAGTCTTGCCCCCGACGGTCACGCGGCAAGCGCCACACATACCCGTTCCGTCGACCATCACAGTGTTGAGCGAAACCATTGTCGGGATCGAGTGGGCCTCGGTCGCTTTCGCCACAAATTTCATCATGACAGCAGGTCCGATCGCCACAACCTGATCTACCTTCTCACGGGCAATGACCGCCTCAAGGCCGTCGGTCACAAGCCCCTTGTCGCCGAGCGATCCGTCGTCGGTCATAATGATCAGTTCGTCGCACCATTCGCTGACCTGATCGCGGAGAATCACCAGCGGTGCGGTGCGGGCGGCAAGAATGGCCACAACGCGGTTGCTGGCCTGCTTCATGGCCTTTATTATAGGAAGAAGCGGGGCAACTCCTACCCCACCTCCACAGCAGACAACCGTGCCTACTTTTTCGATATGGGTCGCACGCCCGAGAGGTCCTACTATATCGGTGAAACCATCGCCGACTTCAAGCGAACAGATCTTTCGTGTGGAGACACCAACAGCCTGGACCACGAGCGTTATTGTGCCGCGTTTCATGTCGGCGTCGGCAATGGTCAGGGGAATGCGCTCACCCCCCTCCCCGACTCTCACAATTACAAAATGGCCCGGACGGCGGGCGTGGGCAATCAGGGGAGCCTCGACTTCAAATTTCGCGACATTTTCGGAAAACCATTCCTTGTCAATTATTTTATACATATATGGCTGATAGATTTTTGAATGACGGTCAGCCGCCTAAAAGCGACGACATTTTCCGCAAATTTACCACAAAAAAAGCAATTAGAGACGTCAAAGTCCAATAAAAACACTGCAAGAAATGTCAAATTTGCAGAAAAACCCGTAACTTTGCTTACAAAACCAAACAAAACGATCCACACATATCAATGAAAAGAATTATTTTTGGAGCTATGGCGGCTCTGGTAGCCGGCGGAGCTTATGCCGCCGACGACAAGGCATCGGCCCCCGACAGCATGGGATTCAAGTTTACTGATGTCAAGCTGGTCAAGACCACTCCGGTCAAGGATCAGAACAAATCGGGAACATGCTGGTGTTTCTCAGGACTCTCGTTTTATGAAGACGAGATTCTGCGTAAGACAGGTAAGGAAATGGACCTTTCGGAAATGTTTGTCGTGCGTCACTGCTACAATGACAAGGCCGACCGCTACGTCCGCATGTATGGCGAAACAAACTTCTCACAAGGCGGTTCGGGGCTTGATGTTCCTTATGTCTGGGAAACCTACGGAATTGTTCCTGAAGAAGCCTACCGCGGCCTGAACTACGGCGAGGACAAACACTCGCATTATGAAATGGCCGATGTACTGACCGGAGTTGTCAAGGCTGTTGTGAAGAAACCGGGCAAACGCCTGTCAACAGCATGGCGCAAGGCCCTCAACGGAGTTCTCGACGCTTATCTGGGAGAGCTTCCCGAAACATTCACCTACGAAGGCAAGAGCTATACGCCGCAGTCATTTGCAGCGTCGCTTCCGATCAAGCCGGAAGATTACGTCGCGATCACTTCGTTCAGCCACCATCCGTTCTACCGTCCGTTTGTTCTTGAAGTTTCAGACAACTGGCTCGCAGGACAATATCACAACGTCACAATCGACGAGCTTCAGGAGATCGTCGACAATGCGCTCGACAAAGGCTATTCGGTCAACTGGGCGGCAGATGTCAGCGAAGGCGGCTTCAAGTGGAACAACGGTTTCGCCGTCATGCCAAAAGAGAAAAAAGGCGCAGACATGGATGGAACCGAGCTTGCACGCTGGGTGAAACTCTCCGATAAGGACCGTGAGGCCGAACGCTTCAAATTCAACGGTCCGGTTGAAGAGATGGAAATCACTCAGGAAGTCCGCCAGGAGATGTTCGACCGTCAGGAGACTACCGACGACCACGGAATGGTCATTGTCGGCAAAGCAGTGGACCAGAATGGCAATCCTTACTATAAGGTGAAGAACTCATGGGACACAAACCAGATCTATGACGGATACTTCTATGTTTCCGTCCCCTACTTCCGCGCCAAGACAATGGACATCTATCTCAACAAGGAAGCCGTTCCCTCGGCAATTCTCAAGAAGCTTAATCTAAAGTAAGCCCCCCACTATAAAACAGACGGTGTGCCAGAATATGAAAATTCTGGCACACCGTCTGTTTTTATGGGAAAGTCAGCGTTTATGACGGGCATATGATGCGGCGAGGCGCGTATGGTAGCCGCGCGAGGCGTAGGAGGTGCCGTTGTACATGCGGGCGAATGCGCTCCAGTTTCTCGTCCGAAGATGAGGAAGCATTCCCGAATTAGTCACGAAGTCGGCAAAGAGTTCAAGCTGTGAACGCTCTGAGCGTGACATCTTTTCGACAAACTCGTCGATCGAACCGCATCCGCATCGACGCCAGTTGAATCCTCCGATCTGAAACATACCCCAGAAGCACCCCTGGATTGCGGTTTCGTGGTGGATCGTGCGGGCGGCTTTCAGACGGGCGTGCTGTGCGGCCTGGGTTGAGCCACCGTAGCGCGATGCATTTGGCCGAGAAAAGACAATCGCGTGGCTTTTATAGTATTTCGAGAGGTTGATTCCGTTTTTGCCCGCAAATTTGCGGAACATTGACATGTCGAAATTGATTATCGGCATTCCGGCTTTGTAGAATCCTTCATGGGCTGCTCCGGCTTCGATCTCGACTACGGCCTTGATGGTTGCGATTTCAATGCCGAGACGGTCGGCGACTTCGCGATAGTCGTCGTCCGTGAGTCGCGAGATGGCGTCGGCGGTCGTTTCGGATTTCTCAACTTCTGATTTTAAAGTGTCGACAGCAGCCGGAGCTGTCCGTCGGACCGGACGGCGCGTCTTGTGACCGGCGGGCGAGGCCACGATCGATCCGAAGAGCAATGTCGCGGTCAGCCCTGTCAGGATTTTCTTTTTCATGGGATCAAAAACAGATTATTATAGGTTATGGCTCTCCGTCCGAAGCCTAAACCGGGCCGCGGGCGAAGAGCCACAAGTCATAGGTGAGTGATGCAGGACGGACCGTAGTCCGCCAGCCGGCTATTATTTCTTCGTTTCGGCAACTTTTGCAAGAGTGAGCTTAAGCTGCTCGTAGAAACGTTCGACCGCGGGAATATACATTCTCTCGGAGGGAGAATGGACGTCGCGCAGAGTCGGACCGAACGAAACCATGTCGAGATGGGGATATTTTTCGAGGAAAAGACCGCATTCGAGACCGGCGTGGATGGCTTTGATCGCGGGGGTGATTCCGTAAAGCTCACGATAAGCCTCGCTGGCCATTTTCATGATCGGTGACTCCATGTTGGGCTTCCATCCGGGATAGCCTTCGCCGTGGGTCACTTCAGCGCCGGCGAGAAGGAAGTGGGCCTCGACCTGATTTGCGATGTCCCATTTGCGGCTGTCGACTGACGATCGCTGGCTTGTCGTCACAACGATTTTATTGTCGGAAACCATTTTGACAGAGGCAAGGTTGGTCGAAGTCTCGACAAGACCTTCAAGGTCGCGGCTCATCGAAATGACGCCGTGGGGAGCGGAATAGACGGCGCGGATGACTGCGAGAGAGGTTTTGGAGTCAACACAGAATTCGGGCATATCCGCCGATTCGAGAGTCAGCTCAAGGGTCGGCTCGATGTCGGAATATTCGTCGCGGACATCTGCCACATACTTATTGAACATCGCGCAGAGGTCGTCTTTCTTCGAAGAATGGATTCCGACAATGGCATGAGCGGCACGGGGAATCGCATTACGGAGATTACCGCCGTCGATTTCGGAGAGGACGAGTTCATAGCGGGCGGCAACGTTGAAGAGGAAGCGGCAGAGGAGTTTGTTGGCGTTTGCGCGTCCGAGATGGATGTCGCCTCCGGAGTGTCCGCCCTGTCCGTTGAGCACACTAAGGCGCAGATAGTGGAAGTCCTTGGGTGACATCGTGCGGTTGTAGGTAAAGGTGCAGACAGTGTCGACACCTCCGGCACATCCGACGAAAATCTCGGCATCGTCCTCGGAGTCGAGGTTAATGAGAATGTCGCCGTCGATCATGCCCTCACCAATGTTGAACGCACCGGTCATTCCGGTCTCCTCGTCCATTGTAAAGAGAGCCTCGACGGGTCCGTGGGTCACAGAGGGGTCGATCAGGAGGGCAAGGCCGGCGGCGACACCGATACCATTGTCGGCGCCGAGAGTCGTTCCGTCGGCACGCACCCAGTCTCCGTCGATGACAGTCGTGATCGGAGTAGTAGTGAAATCGAAGGATTTATCGTTTGACTCGCAGACCATGTCCATATGGCCCTGAAGGATAACCTTAGGAGCGTTTTCGTGACCGGGAGTGGCAGGGATGTTTATAGCGACGTTGCCTACTTCATCGGTCTTCGCTTCGAGATTGTGGGCTTTGGCAAAATCGAGGATGAAGCTACGGATCTTTTCTTCCTTCTTCGACGGGCGGGGAATACGTGTGATCTCATCGAAAATCGTGAATACCTCGCGCGGTTTAAGTTCGGATACTTTCATTTTTGATAGTGTTATGATTTTTACGGTTTGTAAAATAGATTATCAACGCATTATTGTCGCCCGAAAGGGTACTAATCCGACCCCAAACGACAAAATATGTTAAATAATGAGCTAAGAGGACCACAAGTTACAAAATAAAATTGACTTTTAGCAAAAAATTTCAGCATCTTTCATATATTTGCATTGCAAAAGCACATCGAAAGCATGTATACGCTATTTTTAACCATTATTCTCATCGCCGCAGCTTTTGTTTTGCTCGGCATAAAGGTTCTGTTTGTTAAAAACGGCAAATTCCCCTCGGGACATGCACATGATCTTCCCGCACTGAAAGAGCGTGGCCGGCGTGCAGACCAAAAAAGAACAAAACAATAACGATAAACTCAAGATCAAAACAGTCTATCATTTTTTCAACCAGACAATGAAAAAGCTTATTTTTGCAACTCTCTCATTAGGTGCTATTCTGGCTTCCGCTACGATAACCGGCTGCGACGGCAACGAACAGACCGACGCGAAAGCAGCAACTCCCGACAGCACAGCGGCCGTCAAAGCCCAGGAACAGGCACTTAAGATCCGCTACATCGACGGCGACTCGGTCACAGCCAACTACAATTTCGCCAAGGATCTGAAAGAGTCGGCAGTAAGAGCTTACAGCAAGCTCGAAGCCGCGCAGCAGTCGCGCCAGAACGAACTCCAGAACTTCGGTAAAAGCATCGATTCGAAAATGAAAACCAACGGCTATCTGACCGAAGAGAGTTACAAAGCCGACGTCATGAAGTTTCAGAAGATGCAGTCGGACGCCGAAAACCATCTCGCAAACCTGCAGCGCAACACTGAAATCGAACTCGCCCAGCAACAGCAGCAGCTCAATGACTCGATCGAAGCTTTCATAAAGGAATATAACAAGACAAAGGGCTATGACGCCATTCTGTTTAAAGCCGCTGGCGTTTATTTCAATCCGGCTCTCGACATCACTCAGGAAGTGATCAAAGGCCTCAACGAACGCTACAACAAAGTCACCAAAAAATAACGACTTCCGGTAGCCGGGCCACGCGGAAGCAACCGCTCCCCCTCACACCACACCGTCGCCAACCGGAATGAACCGGCAAAATCTCGTCTGCATGCCAATCGGGGCGGCAGACGAGTTTTTTCAACCCGGACATTCGGACTGAATGCCGGCGAAACAAAAAGGATCAGTCCTGACGTCTGTCGTCGTCGCCATCCCTGTCAAAACGGCGCCTGAGGGATATGATGCCGACTACAATAGCCACCGCAGCCGCCAGAGCTACGATCAGTCCGATATAGAAAATCACCTTAAGGGCCACACAAAGCCCGACCACTCCGGCAACTATGCCGGCAATGAAGATGATGACGACTAATGTGACTTTTGCTTTCGACGAACTGCGTCCGCTGCCGGTAGACCCGATTAAGTTCTGATTTGCCATAGGTTTTATTCTTGAATGTTATCTGAGCATGATAGGCGCGAATTCCGGAAGCGACTGTGACAGGAAACTGTATGCGACAACCGCAACTCCCGCTTTATTTCAAGATGTGAACACTGCAACAGACAGAATCGTTCATTTTTAACGCGCAGAAGACACTGCCGCACCCATCCCGGACTCCCGAAGACTGTTTAGAAATCAATTTCCAAAGAATCCAATCTCAACATGAAACCGAACAAACATCTGCTTTTTATTTTTGTAGCAGTCCTTGCTCTGCTCCTTCCGACCGGAGCCAAGGCCCAGCTCCGCTACGGGCTCAATCTCGGAGGCAGTTTTGCCGATGCGACAATAGACCGGTCGCCGGGTTATGACCTCGTCAACCGAAGCGGATTCAGAGGTGGCCTCTCGCTCGAATATCAGCTCCCGACCTGCGGACTGGCATTTGACGCCTCCGTGCTCTACAACCGCTTCAACACCCGCCTGCGGAACACATCGCAAGATAAGATAGATTTCGGCCGAGACTACCTCGAGGTGCCGATCCACATAAAATATAAGTTCTGGCTTCCTGCGACTTCAAACCTCGTCGCCCCGATGGTACTGACCGGACCGTCGCTGCTATGGCACCTCTCCTCCAACGACAGTCCGTTGAAAGTAAGGCGGTTTCAGCCCGGATGGAATGTCGGCGTCGGTCTCGACATCGCCAACATCCTTCAGATCAGCGGAGGCTATCGGTTCGGCCTGACAGACATTGCAAAGGAATTCGGGCCCGCACCGCAAACAAGAATAAAGAGTTCGGGATTCTTCCTGTCGGCTTTGCTTCTGTTTGACTTCTGAGAGAGTGTTTGTTTAAAGACCCCATTCCCTCCACCAATATCAGCTCATAAGGCGACAGTGTGGCAGAATCAAATGATTCTGCCACACTGTCGTTTTCTTGAAGCACAAAAAACTGTGGTTGCCGGATCGCTGCCGACGGGGAGGCCAACAGTGTGGCGTCTCCGTTTCGTCAGCCGAGCAACTGGCTTTCGATTGCCGCAATATCGTTCTGCAGCTGCTTCTCGATCGGCAGACGCTGTTCGATATTATTGCAGGCGTAGATCACAGTCGCGTGGGTTCTCGCAAGGCGGGTGCCGATTGTCTTCAGAGGCATTTTCGCATGCTTCTTTGCCATATACATCACCATCTGGCGCGCGTCGGAGATCTCGCGCTTGCGCGACTTAGAGAAGATCAGATCGGGATCTATATCGTAATAGCCGGCGACCTTCTGGGTAATCGTGTCGAAATTGACCGTCCGCTTGCTGACCTTGACGGAATGAGAAAGCACCTTGCGGGCAAGATCAATATTTATCTCACGTCCGAGAGCTGAGGCGTGGACGAGAATCGAGAGCACCATACCCTCCAGCTCGCGGATTGATCCGGTTACGTTCTGAGCGATGAATTCGACAACCTCTTCGGGAAGCTCGACACCGTCCTGCTCCGATTTCTGATGCAGCACGTCGAGACGGAGCGCATAGTCGGGCTGCTCAAGCTCGGCGACTACTCCCATATTGAAACGCGAAACAAGACGTTTTTCCATACCCTCCATGTTGCCCGGTGCGCAATCGCTCGCAAGCACGAGCTGCTTGTTGTTGTGGACAAGATGGTTGAAGATGTGGAAGAATGCACCCTGCGTCGCAGTCTTTCCGATGAAGTCCTGAATATCGTCGATGATCAGAGTGTCGATACTCTGATAGAAGTTTATGAATTCGTTGACTTTTCCTTTCAGAGAAGCACTCGTAAACTGGCTTTCGAACAGACGCGCTGTGATATAGAGCACTCGATTCTGCGGCGCAACCTCCTTGATTCGGATTCCTATTGCCTGGATAAGATGGGTCTTTCCGACACCTGGCGCACCGAATATAAAAAGAGGATTGAAAGTTTTCTGCTTCGGGTCGTTGGCGATTGCCTCGCCGATAGTGCGGGCCACACGGTTGCTGACACTGTCGCAGTAGTTCTCGAAATTGTAGCTCGGGTTGAGCTGGGCGTCAATGTCGGCGACCTCTTCACGCGCAAAAGGATTTGAGCTGACCCCGTGGCGAGGCATCGCTGCAGGACTCGGTCTTGCACTGGTCAGCGAAACAGCCGTAGAGGGCTCCCGGCCGACCTGATAATATTTATAGACGAGTTTCACCTGCTTGCCATAGACACGGTGGAGCGTGCTTGAAAGCAACTCGATGAACTGATGCTCGAGCTTTTCGTAGAAATATTGAGAGGGAACAAGGAGGGTGAGCCTATTGTCAGAGTAATCGATCTGAGAAATGGGCTCGAACCATACCTTATATTGTTCCGCCGTCACATTGTCGGCGAAAATCTCTAAACATTTCTTCCAAAGTTGGTCGTTGGTCTGCTGCATCAGGGGTGGGGTCGCTTTTTGAATTCGTCTATTTTTTCAATACAAATTTCCGACATTTTTTTTACAAAAACAAACACCGAAAATATTGGATTTTTTAGATTTTTTACACCTATCTGATTTTTAGGTATTTAGAAATTGTCAATAACTTCGCTTAAACCTTAAGATTATGTAAACGTAGTATTAGGATATACTACAGCAATTTAACCCCATTTTTATTCAATTTAATTAAAGCAATACTTTAAGTTAAATCAGTTGCTAAACCGTTAATTTCCTTATAAAGCGATAGAAAAAACAGCTCCCGACGCGTATTCTCTATTTATAACAAATCTAAATAACTAAAATCGGTATCGGGGGTAGCTACAACGTCAATTGATGGTCCGGTGCGGGCTCCAGCGGATAAGCCCCCGCTACCCGATATTCGTTATCGCCGGGGGGGGCCGGGCGATAACAAATATCGGAGAACGGGATCTAAATGTTACATAGGTTTGAAAAAATGTGAGAAACGTACAATCCTAAGCCTCAAGTGTACTATGGCCCACGACCTCACAGTCCACGACATCGGCAGAATTGACATCGAGGACGCCGATGATATAGTGGTGTTTGTCGCACCTGTATATGCCGGCAGGGTTCCGGCTTTGGCGGCAGAACGATTTCTGACAGTAAACGGCCATGGCCAGAAAGCGGTAGCCATCGCAGTCTATGGCAACCGCGATTATGATGACGCTCTGGTTGAAATGTGTGATATTATCAGCGCACGTGGATTCAAACTTATTGCCGCCGGTGCGTTCATTGCACAGCATTGTATTTTCCCCAAAGTGGCTACCGACCCGATGCCTCGGACGAGAAAAAACTCGCCCGGTACGCATCGATTGTCAACGAACGGATTATCAGCGACAGACTGCTTGATTTGAATATGGTGAAAGGCAATCGTCCGTATAAAAAACCGACCGCTGTGCCTCTGCATCCCCAAACAGACAAGAAAAAATGCAACAGTTGCGGAACATGTGCCGTCCAATGCCCTACCGGAGCTATTGACGCAGCCGATCCGAAGAAAACTGACACCAAAAAGTGTATCGCCTGCTGCCGGTGCATCAATGTGTGTCCGCAACAAGCACGTTCTTTTGGCGGACTGCTCTACAAGGTGGCAGGATGGAAATTCTGCAAAGACAACTCACGACGCCTCGAACCCGAATGGTTTGTCTGACCGGCCAAACAGCATGTATCAGTTCACAATGGAGCGACAACACTAAAAAGTCGCTCCATTCGTTTTTTTTGCGGAGCAAAGCGGCAAGCCGATCAGAAGCAGGACGGTGTGTCAGATCCCGCGGGATCTGACACACCGTCCTGCTGATTTTCGTCATTCGTGAGTTAGAAGAGCTTCAGCGAGATGTAGCGTTTGGGGTTCATTCGGACATCGATGAGAAGAGAGTCAAGACTCGCCGATGCATTCGAGAGATTGGTATAGAGCTGACGGTCGTTCATCAGCAGACCCAGAGAGGAGTTCGGATTGTTGAGATTGGCCAGAACCTCATTGAGCGATTTCGATGCCTCAAGCACATTCTGCATGGTGGCATCAAGCGGCATGTTCTTAAGCGAGGCTGAGACCGAAGTGAGGTCGCCGGAGATCGTATTCAGGTTAGCTGACATGGACCGCACATTGGTCATCGTCGTGCCGGCATCCTTCACGATTCCCGGCATGGACCCCATCAGACCGTTGAGCTGACGGCTTGCACTCTCGATATTGACAAGCGTTGCGTTAAGATGGTCGAGCGACGTTCCGATAGCCGGATTTGCGGCGACTTCGGTCAGTGCGGTCAGCAGAGAATCGATCTTAGGAATCATGGCTGTTATTCCGGGAAGAAGGTCGTTGCTGACATTGTCCATCAGTCCGGCTGACTGCTGCGCGATCAGCTGTGAGCCGACTTCAAGATCGGCCGCATCCTGACCCATGACAAGCTGAATTCCTGAAGTTCCGAGCATATCGGTCACGAGCACAGCTTTCGTGCCTTTCTTAAGACGGAGCTCCTTGTCGAGACTGAGTTCGACTCTGATGTGACCGGGATTGTCGTATTCATATTCTATCTCACGGACAAGTCCGACCTTGAAGCCGTTGATTTTAACCGAAGCGTTAGGTTCAAGCCCCGCCACGTTGGTGTAGGAAGCATAATAATAGTTAGTGGCCTTGAAGACATTGACTCCCTTGAGGTAGTTTATTCCGACAATGACCACAGCAATTGCAAGAAGGACACTGAGTCCGATGACAAATGTTTTCGGGGGACGTTGCATTATCTTTACGTTAATGAGTGAGTGACTATATAATATTTTAATCGGAGCGCCTTCCGGACCAGACGGCACGGGGGGATGGCGACTGCCTCTATATTTCAGTTTGTTGATCTATACATTTCTTAAGAAATAACTTCAGGTGAGAGAGTAGAATCATGGGACTCGCTTATCGCCGACAGTCTTGATCAGAAAAGCATCCGGGAAGAGTTCTCTGACCTTTTTAAGCTCAGACGCAGCCCCACGCACCGAAGAAAAAGAACCATAGGTGTATTTATAGATCCCTTTCTCGCAATAGCATCCGACATCGGACAGACCTTTGAATTCGGGGCTACCGTCGGAGAGCTTGCGGTTGGAGGTTGCAAACTGGATACGGTAGACGACCTTGCTGTCATTTTTTCCATGTCTGTCCGGAGAAACTCTGTTCGAAGCCGGAGATACAGACCGGGCTGAGACCTCACCCGCTGAGCCGAGGCCATTCCGGTATTCCATGATTCCGCGCAGGAGAGCCTCGGCAAGTTTCTCCTGACCGGAATCCGAAGCCATGAACTTCTCTACGGCAGGATTGCAGATAAAATCGAGTTCGACGAGCATCGACGGCATTGCCGTCTTCAACAGCACCCAGAAATTAGCCTGCTTGACGCCATTGTTTTTCCGTCCTGCGACAAATGCGAGCTGTCCGCACACGGATTTGGCCGCAAGAAGGCTCTGCTGCATGTACTTATTCTGACTCAGTTCGAAAATGATGTAGCTTTCTGCGCTTGACGGATCAAAACCCATATAAGTCGAGGTGTAGTCGCGCTCGAGCTTCATCACCGAGTTCTCCCTCATCGCAACAGCGAGATTGGCCTCCGTCTTGTCAGGTCCGAGGGTATAGACTGACGCTCCGTGGACCGAAGCGCGGTTTTTCGCTTTCAGATCGACTGAATTCGTATGGATTGATACAAAGAGATTGCCGCCGGCCTTGTTGGCGATGTCGGCACGTCCCTGCAGAGTCACGAAGCTATCGTCGGTTCGCGTGTAGACAACCTTCACGCCCTTCTGGGAGGAGAGCTTCTTTCCAAGCAGACGCGCCACGGCCAGATTGATCGTTTTTTCGTTCGTCACAGCCCCGATAGCCCCGGCATCATGGCCACCATGACCCGCGTCTATGACTATGACAAAATCGGAGGCCGCCTTCCGGGCAGCTTCAGAAACGTTACATCCCAGAAGGACGACAACGAAAACAATTATGCGGGCGATCAGTTTCATTCGGCCGAATTTCGCCACAAAGATACATAAAAAATCGAATTCGGTTGCGTTCGGTGTATGATAAAAAACACCTGACAGCCGATCTGCCCCGCCAAACTCCGCTATAATCAGCCCGACACCGACACATTTGATCGTGCTTGGGCCCAACTATGATTCTCTTAGGCCACCATTGCGCAAATCTATGAAATATAGCTGAGAAACACAAAATATATTAAAAAGCGTGCTTCCATTCCCTTTTATGAGTAATTTTGGGAAAATAATCTGATCCAAATGCGGCTATTTCGAAAATCAGGACACAATATTAGTGTCTGTATCCTGTCACTCATTCCGCTGATGCTCTGTTCGTGCAGCCATCCGGAAAAAATCGCGATCGAACGGCTCGATACTGCCGCGTCGGCAAACACACGTGAGCTGACCGACTCTTTCAGCCCTGCCCTGAAGGCATTGGCTCCGCTATTCGGGCGTCAGTCGCCCCCTGAAGTCTTGGAAGCCTACCGCTCGTCCGACGCGCAACTGGTGTTCGCTCCCGACATCGACCGGCGGCTCGGCTCGCTCGACCGGACAGAGACCCAGCTTGGCATAATGCGCCAGACGATGGCCTCCGAACTGCCGTCGGTGAGGTTTCCGGCGCGCATCTTCGGCATCGCCACCCCCTACCGGCAGTCGGTCATGGTCTGCGACTCGGTCATTATCATCGGGCTCAACCACTATCTCGGACCGGACTATCCGGGCTACGCTTCGTTCGAAAGCTACATCCGGTCGCAGAAAACCGTGTCGCGGATAGCAGCAGACATTGCGGAGGCTCTGATCGCAACGACCTACCCCTACACCGCAACGGACAATCCGACCGTTCTCTCGCGGCTGCTCTACGAAGGAGCCCTCATGAACGCCGTGGCCACTGCCCTGCCCTCAGAAACACCTGCGGAACTTCTCGGCTACGACGACTCCAAAATGGAATGGGTCACTCAGAACGAAAGCGCCGTCTGGCAACATCTCGTTTCGACGGATATGCTTTTTTCGACAGATCCGGCGACAGCCGACAGACTTGTCCGCCCAGCCCCGTCCACACCGGCAGTCAATCCCGCCGCCCCGGGACGCATCGGACGCTTCATCGGCATGAGAATCGTCAGATCCTATCTCTCCGCCAACCCCGGTTCAACCATCGAATCAACACTTCGCCCCACCTTCTACAACTCCCTGCAAACCCTCAAAAACGCCTCTTATTTCCCGAGATAGCTACCCTAATTAACTAAATTTAACAAAACATCCCTATCCCGCTCCACAAGCGGCATTGGCGCAACCGACAGGAGCCTCGCCGACGTGCAGAAACAGCGATATTTGCCTAATCTCCAATCTTTTTGTAACTTTGCACCGTTTTTATGACGATCGCCGGACCATAGAGTTGGACCGGTAGCCGAAAATCGGCAGGGCCGAATCCCCGTTCCGTTTACCGGAAACTTTGTCGGGACGTATCGAGCCTTAAGTGTAACATAAAAAGAATGTAATGAAGAAAACAATAATGATCATTGCGCTCTTCGCCGTTCTGCTTTTCACCGTTTCGTCGCGTAGCGCACGTGACCTCCGCGCCTCAAGAGGCTTTGCCTCACCGGAGCTCGCACTGGTCAATGTTTCGGACAGTTCAGAGATGAACCTCAGCGACCTCAAGGGACGTTTCGTCCTGGTGAATTTCTGGGCAGCCTACGATGCCGAATCGAGAATAGCTGCCCACGATTTCGACCGCCTCGCGGCCGAAACCGACAGCAGACAGCTCTGTCTCCTGCAGATCAATCTTGATCCCGGATCGCGCCTTTTTCGTGAGATAGTGCGCCGAGACAGACTCAATGAAGCGCAACAATTCAAAGTGTCAGCCCGACAGGAAGCGGATGTTGTCCATGCTTTCAATCTGGGCTCCGGCCTCCAATCCTACCTCATTGATCCCGATGGCGAGATTGTGGCTGTAAACCCAACCCCTCAAGCGGTTGCAGATGCCATCGAGTCATAGCCGCAAGAAAAATTTCCGCCGGTCCGCAAAATTGCCGATCGGCCTTTTTCATTTCTTGAAAAAACGTCTCGACAAACGTTTCGACTTATTTAAACAGTTTTCTTTAAACTTTTACGCCCGAAGCGCGTCATAAGAATATAACCATGTCCTGAAACGAAACAATAACCCCTTACACTAATAATATATTACATTATGAAAATCCGCCACCTGATCCCGGCTGCCGCTCTGACTGCACTGGTCCTGACAACGAGCTGCACCAGCAACAAGAAGTACACCGCCCTTCAGAGTCAATACTCTGAACTCGCCTCGAAATACCACGAGTCGCAGGTTGCATTGGCCGAATGTAACGCTAAAACCGAATCGCTCGACGACATGCTCACAGAAGCAAAACGGACCAATTCAGACCTCAGACGCAGCTATGCCGCACTTCAGGGATCTCTCAACCAGAGCCTCCAGCAGAACCAGCAGGGCAATGTCAACATCTCCAAACTTGTCGATCAGATCAATGAGTCGAACGCCTACATCAAACAGCTCGTCGACGCCAAATCAAAATCAGACTCTCTCCTGATCGCACTCACCAACAAACTGACCCGTTCGCTGGACAAAGACGAGCTGCGCGACGTCGACGTAAAGGTGCTCAAAGGCGTTGTCTACATCTCGCTGGCCGACAACATGCTCTTCAAATCAGGTAGCTACGAGATCAGCGACCGTGCGATGGAGACCCTCAGCAAGATCGCCAAAATCATCAAAGACTACAAGAGCTACGATGTGCTTGTCGAAGGAAACACCGACAACGTGCCGATCACTCGGACAAACATCCGCAACAACTGGGACCTGTCGGCTCTGCGCGCTTCTTCGGTAGTACAGGTTCTGCAAAACGACTTCGGCATCGACCCGTCGCGGCTTTCTGCAGCTGGCCGCGGCGAATTCCACCCCATTACCGACAACGACACCGAAACCGGACGCCAGCGCAACCGCCGCACCGAGATCATCATCACACCGCAACTTGATGAATTCATGGACCTCATCGACCAGGCCCCTGAATCGGAACAATAATCCATCTGATCAGTCTGATAATATCAGACCGAAGGCGCTGTGTCAGAATTTTGACACAGCGCCTGTTTTTTTCTCCCTGACAGTGACTGCGCTGTCAGATTTCCACAGTCAGCACCCATATTGCAACTTGATCATCAATACACTTAAAACCAGTACAAAAATAACCACCATTAAGCAAAAATCAATACATTATGACGGATTATTTCCATTTATTTTATAAATTTGCAAGACAATTTCTAAAAAAACTGTTTTTACAAACTAATCATTCTAACATTTCAACCATGTTTAAATTACTTCCACGCGTACTGTCCCTCGTGTTGATCATGACGGGATTCCTGCTGTCGTCCTGTAGCGACGACAATGGATCGGAAATCCTCGACGCTCCGAGTGTCGATATTAAAGTGACTTCTGTTCAGCGTTCATCTGTCGAATTCACCATCTCATCTCCCGACGGAGCGGACTATGCTTATATCATCACTGAAAAAGGAGCCAGCGCCCCCGAATCGGCTGAAGCCATTTTCAGCGAAGGCACAAGCGGAATGCTTGAAAACGGCACCGTCAAAATCAACGCCCCCGAAGTTGAAGGCGGAAAAGAGTATGTCGTTTATGCAGCCGCACGTAAGATCAATCCTTATATCTACAGCGATGTCATCACTGCCGACGTCAACACCAATCTCCCCTACTCTGACATTGTGACCCTTGACAAAATCGGATTCACCGATTTTGCCTATCACGTAGAAAAGCCTGAGGCTGTGACTAAAATGAAGCATCTCGTTGTCCGCAAGGCCGACTACGAAGCGATCAAGTCGATTCTCGGCGGACTGGCAGAGGTCACTCCCGAACTCTATCTCGAGACTTTCGGCCTCGATCTCACTGAATCAGACGACTTTGCCTACGACAAATTAGGCAAAGACGCAAACAGCATCGGTATTGACGTGCATATCCACTCCGGAACGACATTCATTGCAATGGCCGGCGCTGTCAACGACCAAGGCAAGATCGATTCCGAAAACTTCCAGTATGTCGAATTCAAGACTCGTGACGCAGAAGTAGCTCCGTATGATTTCGACGTAACAATCAACACGACATCGACCACTGCGACCATCAACATCAATCCCGACCCCGAATTGACCGACTACCGTGTAATCGTCCTCAGCAAAAGCGAATGGGACTACTCCGCACGTGAAGGCGAAGAGCAGATCCGCTTTCTGATCATCGGCCATTGGGACGACTCGACCAACCCTGTCCGGAGAGCCTACACCGGAGCAAACACCATCAAAAGCGAAGGCCTCATTCCAAACAGCCAGTATGTTGTCGGAATTATCGGATTCGATTCCAAAGGACGTGAAAAGATGAAAACCCTTGATTTCATCACTGGCGCACCGACCGGACCCGCACCGACTCTTAGCGTCACTGAAGCCACCCCCTCCGTTGCAACACCCTGGAACACCATCGCATTCAACGTCAAAGCCACCAGAGCGGCAGAAGTCAGATACGGTTTCTGGACCAAAGCAAGCGTCGACAAAGTGCTCAGCAACGGCAACTCAATGGCCGACGTTATCCTCAACAACGGCCAGATCTGCACTGCCGATCAGCTCGAAGCCATCCTCTCGGCCGACGGTCTGCTCTTCGAGACCAACGACCTCGACCCCGCAACTGAATACATGTTTGCAGTCTACGCACGCTCTGACGAATATGTCGCTGCTGTCGAATCTCGCGTATTCACAACCGATGAACTTCCCCAGACCGGCGGCGAAGTACGCAAAAACATGCCCGGCCACTACACCGCCACGACAACCGACGAAAACGGAGCGACCGTTACATTCCCCGTAACGATAACAACCGGCGTAAACGACGCCACTATCTCTGATTATTCGGCGAAGAACCGTCTGGTCGCACTCGGCTTCGGTCCTGAATCGAAATTCCCCTACCGCTCGCCCGAACAGATCTCCTCTGAAAACCCCTTTGCTGACTACGGTCCCAAATGGTTCATCGAGTTCTCTGATAATGGAATCAAAGTCCCCAATGCCTACAGCAAGGACTGGAACATGGGCCTTGTCAACAACCAGACTGCCTACATAAAGGGCGCAGGATTCCGTGAGACCGCAAACGGAACTGTCGCCATGAACTTCCCTGGCGATGATTTCGATGTCGTCGTTTCGGAAGACGGCAACACAATCACCATCAAGGGGACATTCCATGACATCGGCACCAAGGGCGGATACACCTACCCGACCATGTACTCCCCCGGATCAGGATGGTTCTCGCCGGATGTTGTCCATTTCCAGGCTTGTTCGGAAATCGTTCTTACCCGTCAGGCTACACGCACTGCCAACCGCAACCTGCGAACCATCGGCAAGATGCCCGCCGTCAGCGTTGTCAAGGCTGTCTCAGGAAAAGAACTCCTTAAATATCGCGAAGACATCATCAGCAAACTTAAATAAACCGTTCAGACAAATCACCAGAAAATGTTTAATGCAAGAAAAATGTGGAACTGGGTGCTCGCAATGAGCATAGCTGTTCTATCGACAGGGCTGACTTCGTGCAGCGACGACGACTCCCCCTCCCTGCCCGGCAACGGCATCGAAAACGCCCAGTGGGCGGAAATCAACGATGCATCAATCGCTGGCGAAAACCTTATTTTCGAATTTGAGGCTCCCGCTGCATGGACTGCGACAAGCAGCGAGAAATGGTGTCAGCTGCTGACCCCCAAAGGTGGGAAAGGAACATCGTCTCTCCGAATCAACGTCGCGCCCAACGACACTGACTATGGTCGTTCGGCCACTGTTTCGGTCAAACTCGAAGGCTACACCGAACCCTGCGTGCTGACAATCCGTCAGGGCGAAGGATTTCTCGAAAAAGGTGAAGGCCGCTACCGCGAAGTGAACAAATGGATCTATAACCTAATGGAATCCAACTATCTGTGGAACGAGAACATCCCCGAACTGACTCTTGACCACAGCCTTGACTACGAGAAATTCCTCACCTCGATGCTCGACGGCGTGGCATCATTCAACGACGCCAACCACGACGACGGCTACTGGCTGAACGGCAAGCGCCAGAACTACTACAGCTTCATCGAGAGCAACGCTCCCGTTGCGCGCTCGGCCGGAGAGACTGTGACAAGCTCTGGTCTGTGGATCACGCCGACCATTCTTGGTCCGAACGACAACGACCCCTGCGGTTTCGCCGTAATATGGGTGACTCCCGGATCACCGGCTGCCGAGGCTGGTGTCAAGCGAGGCGATTTCATCAGGACCGTCAACAAAATCGCGGTCACGACTTCCAATTATAAGTCGCTTGGAGGCTCCGTCCTCAACGGCAACGTCACGGTCGATCTCAACTCCGTCAAATTCGTCAACAATGTAGCGGAAATCACTCCTCGAGTGGCTTCAGTCCTCATCGGCAAGAGCACATTTGTCGATCCATCGATCTACAAATGGGATGTCATCACAACCGACAGCGGCAAAAAGATCGGCTACCTTCTCTACATGGGATTCCACACCGACTTTGACGCCGAACTGATTGAAGTGTTCAGCCAGTTCAAGGCTCAGGGTATCGACGAGCTGATCGTCGACCTGCGCTACAACAACGGTGGCCACGTCATCTCGAGCACCGTGCTCGGCACTCTGATTGCCGGTCAGGCGCATAAAGGCGACATCTACGTCCGCACGACCTACAACAAAGCCCGTTCTGATGCCGGAGAAGTAGGAGAATACCGCATCGGTATCGCCGAAAACCCTGAAAGCGCCAACGGACACGAAGCGATCGAGAAAGCTCTTGACAAATCGCTCGGACTCAGCCAGATCTTTGTGATCGGAACCGAGAAAACCGCTTCGGCAAGCGAATTGCTGATCAACGGTCTCCGCGGACTCGACATCAAAGTCAACCTCATCGGTACAACTACCAACGGCAAGAATGTCGGAATGGAAGGATGGTGGACTAAGATCAACAACTACACCTTCTATTTCTATCCGATTACATTCTACTGCGAAAATGCCAAAGGATTCCGCAACTACTCCAACGGATTCACTCCCGATCTTGAGCTCAACGACGCACCGATCTATCCCGGTGAATTCGGAACAACCGACGACATCCTGAGCAACTACGCTATCCGCTGGGCAGAAGAGGGAGTCAAACCTTCCTTAACCGTCAACGCAGCTAAATCGCGTGGCGGCAAGGCGGAAATGAGACCCCTGCCGATGACCGACGAACTCAAAAAACCGTTGACTGACCGCATCGGCGGATCAATCATCATGCGTAACTGATCATTTCACTACAGAATATAATTGCGTGAGGGCGCTGGTCAAAATCTCGAATTTTGACCAGCGCCTGATCTTTTTCTTCCGGAATTCATTCACAGTCATATTTACCATCCGTCGTACGGATCCCACCGCCTCGCCCCGGCGTTAACAAATATTGGAGAACGGAGTCTGAAGTAAAATTCGTATCTTTGCATTCCACATATCTCCCTACCCCCCCCCTCAAGATGGACAACTTCACAAGCCCCTTTGCCCGCCCGCTCTATCTGATGGCAAAACCCGTCGGCAGCACCTGCAATCTCAGATGCACCTACTGCTACTACCTTGAGAAAAGCAACCTATATAAGAATGAAAATCCAAAAGGCCTCTCGGTCATGTCTGACGACATGCTCGAACTCTACATCCGCAAATATATCGAGGCGCAGACAATGCCGCAGGTCCTCTTCACCTGGCACGGCGGAGAACCTCTGATGCGGCCTCTCAGATTCTATGAAAAAGCACTCGAACTGCAGAAGAAGTATGGCCGGGGAATGCTGATCGACAACTGCATCCAGACCAACGGCACTCTGCTGACCGACCAATGGTGTGAATTCTTCAAGCGAAACAACTGGCTTGTCGGAGTTTCGATCGACGGTCCGCGGAAGTTCCATGACGAATATCGGCGCGCACGGACAGGCGCCCCATCATTCAGTAAAGTCATGCACGGCATCAACCTGCTCAACAGACATGGCGTCGAATGGAATGCGATGGCAGTCGTCAATGACTATAACGCAGACCACCCCCTCGAATTCTATGATTTCTTCAAGGAGATCGACTGCCGTTACATCCAGTTCGCCCCAATCGTCGAACGCATTCTTCCCCACAGCGACGGGCGTCATCTCGCTTCGGCTCTTGACCGCGACCGCAACATTCCGGTGGCCCCCTTCTCTGTCAGCCCGGAACAGTGGGGCAATTTCCTATGCACGATCTTCGACAGATGGGTCCGAAACGATGTAGGCTCGACATTCATCCAGCTCTTCGACTCCACCCTCGCGAACTGGGTCGGTCATGAGCCTGGAGTCTGCTCGATGGCCCGCAGCTGCGGACATGCCGCAGTGATGGAACATAACGGCGACATATATTCATGCGACCATTTTGTATTTCCAGAATACAGACTCGGCAACCTGCGCTCACAGTCGCTCGTCGAAATGATCGCCGGAGAGATGCAGACCTCATTCGGCCTGTCCAAACGGGCCGCACTGCCACGTCAGTGTGTCGAATGCCGGTTCACGGACATCTGCAATGGTGAATGCCCCAAAAACAGATTCGCACTTACAGCCGACGGTGAGGCCGGACTCAATTACCTCTGCAGCGGCTACTACAAATTCTTCGACCATGTCGCACCCTACATGGAATTCATGAAATCGGAATTCGAAGCCGGACGTCCACCTGCAAACGTCATGAACGTCGCCGACGAAATCGCTTCGCGACGCTGAATCCGCCACAACCACAAACGGTCAGCAGCCCCCTGCCGGAAAGCAGCGGAGGTTGCTGACCGTTTTTCTTGCCCGTCCCCATAAAGGAATCGCCCAAACATTCTTATCCGGTTTTAATTCTCATTCAAAGTTCAATTTTATTTATCCGGACAGGCTCTTATCAACACAAAACAGGATTAGCCGCGCTCGGCGATATTAGTGTCATTTTTTTTGACTTAAAGGATTATTTTGTTAATTTTGCAACTTCATTAGACTAATAAACCAAATTATGTCACCTTAAAGCATTAAAACAACCCATTTTTGACAAAATAAAAAGTCAGTGGAAAAATCAGCAAATAATTATTTAATTTTCAAAAATTATACTTATGAAATCAATCAGAATCCTCGCTGTCATAGCGGCCGGATGGTTGGGAGCGTTTTCAGTCAGTTCGGCAAACAGTTCCCAGCTGATCGGCTTCATGACCACGAACCAGGAATGGCTTAATTCGTCAGATCCGACAGCTGCCTATGGCTTCTATGGCATCAACCCCTCTGAATACTCAGGCTTCTCACCCCTGTCTCCGACCGGCCCGGACAACACATGGGCCAACTGCGGAAGCACACTCATCGACGGAAAACACTACTGTTACGACGTCAGCGGAACATGGATAACCTACACACTCGCCTACCGTGTCTTCGATGCTTCTACATGGGGACTGGTCAATTCCAACTCTTTCACCTACCAGTATTCACAGTCGACAAGCGAAGCATCTCTGAAAGCAAAGAATATCCCGTGCGGATTAGCCTACGACCCCGTTGATGACACGCTCTGGGCCGTGACTCATGCCTTCTCCAACACAGAATCTGTCAAACTGTGTCGGGTCGACATCGAATCCGGAGAACTCATCCCGGTTGCAGACCTGCCAGCCATCCGCAATGCGGCATGCGACAGTCATGGCAACCTCTATGGAGTCGGACTCGACAGCAAATTATATTCTATTGCAAAAGACGGTACATGCACGGCTATCGGTGAGACCGGCTACTGGCCGACACGTGACTCTGAAATCAAGACCGGAGCCGCGATCAACTACCGCGACGGAATGTTCTACTGGTCTTTCTTCGGATTCTCTTCGGAAGAAGACCGAAACTATAACCGCAACGGAATCTCCGGACTGATCAAAATCGATCCGGCAACAGCCAAAGCAGAGCTGATCTACAGCTATCCGGCCAGCCAGCGCTTCAGCTCTCTATCCGTGGCCAACGCCAACCCGATGGCGCCGGATGACATAACAGACCTCACTTACACAGCCGACAACACGGACTACACCCGCGGAACTCTGACATTCACAGTTCCGACCTTGACCTACGACCAGTCACCATTGACCGGCGAAATAGACATGTCGGTCGCTCTCGACGGCACTCCTGTCATCGAAAAAAGCGTAAACCCTGGCGAAAAAATCGCCGAAACGCTCACCGGACTTTCTGATGGCTCACACAATCTGACTGTCACTCTGTCGGCAAACGGCCACTCCGGTTCGCCGGCATCAACCAACTTTTTCGTCGGAGCATACGCCCCGTCCAATGTCTCCGAACTGACCCTCACCTACGACAAAGAATCCAACTCGGCCGTACTCAACTGGGAAACCCCAGCCGACGCCAACGGAAATGCAGCTCCGGCATCCGACCTCCGCTATAAGATCGTCAGAAATCCCGGCAACGTAATCGTTGCGCGCTCCGCAAAAGGAAACACCTTCACTGAAAAAGCCGATTTCCCCTGGGCATCCTATCACTACACGATCACCCCCTATGCGGGCAGCGCAACAGCCGGAACGACCAAATCCAACTCTTTAAAGATGGGCACACCCATGTCATTGCCCTTCAACGAATCGTTCGACACAAGATCCTCTCTCGACGTGTTCACACTCATCGATGCAAACGGCGACGGCAACGGTGGCGACTGGGACACCCCCGAATGGATCTATGATGACGAATACTACTGCGCATTCTACTACGGCAAACGCGACGTCACTGCCGACGACTGGCTGATCACTCCGCCTTTCATGCTCGAAACAGGGAAAACCTAC
>CAJUHM010000010.1:41910-51817 GCA_910586475.1 uncultured Muribaculaceae bacterium
CCTGATGCTTGAAGAAGGAACTGTCTATAAACTGACTTTCAAATACTACGCATACTACGGCTTCGGAAGCAAATTCAGAGTGGCCATCGGTTCAGACCCGACCGTCGACGACATGGATTCTGAAATCCTCTACAAAGAAACCGTTTCCAGTTTCGCAGACCGTCCCGGAATCACGCAGACCGTCTATTTCGCTCCCCGCGAAGGAGACCGCTTCATCGGATTCCATCATATTTCCGAAACGATGGAACATCTTTCTATCGACGACATCCACGTCGAAGCATACTGTTCCGCAGAAATTCCCGCAGCTGTCGAAAACCTCACTGCCCTGAAAAAATCTGACACTGAAGTCCAGCTCAACTTCACTCTGCCGGCAGTCTCTGCCGGCCGCACTCCACTCCAGGGACCGCTGACAGTCAATATCTATAAGAACGGATCGGCCGAACCGTGCGCCACTCTGTCCGACAAAAACCCGGCCGAGAAAATCACTTGGATCGACAGCTCTGTCGCCCAGTCTGTCCACACCTACCGTGTCGTGGCCTCCAACTCCTTCGGCGACGGATATGAAGCCGAAACCTCTATCGACATGCGCAAAGGCGAACCCGTCGCAGTCCAGTCTCTTCAGGCAACTCTCATAAACCCGAATCAGGTCTACCTCGAATGGCCTGCCTCTACAGCGTCTGTCGACGACAGCGGACGCCCGATCGACCTTGAAAACCTCCGCTACCTCGTCTACAAACCCGTTCCCGACGAAGACGGAAACACCGAATACCGACTCCTCGGACGCGACCTCAAGGAATGCCATTTCATCGACAACGATCCCAAAGCCGGACTTGGCGACGGCCTGCAGTCTCTCATGTACTACGTTGCGCCCGTCAACGCCGATGCAGAAGGCTATGCAACCGCTTCTAACCTACTGACTGTCGGCGAAAGCCGTACCCTGCCCTACGAGGAATCATGGCCCCACCAGACCATGAGCAACGGCCCGTGGTTCAGAACCGCACCCTACGGAGCGACATGGTATATCCGCTACAAAGGCTACGACCCATTGGTCGACGGTTTTGACGGCTCTGGCGTCGCGACATGCGAGACCGACCGCGACATGAAATTCGGCTCGGGTGGATTCCTTTCGCCCCGACTCGACCTGACACTCGCCACCTCCCCCGTACTCACCTTCTACATGTATCAGGGACCCGAATATCAGAGCGGAGTGCAGCTTGCCGTCGGCGTTGACTTCGGTGACGGACGGCAGCACCTCATCCCGGGTGCCACCTATAACGCACACGCCGAGGAAGCCGGATGGAAAGAAATCACAGTGCCGCTCAACGACTACACTTCGCACAGCTCTGTCTCGATCGCATTCTACGGCTATGTCGTTCCGGAAAACTCGATCCACATCGACAAAGTCTCGGTCAGCGGCGTAGCTAACGCTTCCGAACTCGCCCTCACGGCAATTGGCGGCGCTGACGATTGCCGCACCGGAATCGAATCGACCTTCAATCTCGAAATCGCCAACAAAGGCTCTGTCAGCTCCGGTGAATTCTCTGTCGAAATGCTTGCCGACGGCCGCAGCATCGAAACCCGCAAAGTCAGAGCTCTCGCAAGCGGTCAGACCTGTTCGGTGCCGTTCAGCTTCATTCCCGGCGAAGAGTCTGCCGACAAAATCGTAGACCTGACTTTCAACATGAAAGACTGCGACAAATCCGACACTAACAATGCCAACAACTCGCTTTCCCACAAAGTCGCCGTAAAACAAGCCAACAGCTACAGTCTCAGCAAACTCGCCGGATCGATCAATGCCGACAACATTGAACTCAACTGGAGTGTGCCCGACGAATCTGCCTTCCCCGAATCGTTTATCGACAATCTTGAATCCTACAGAAGCTTCTCGATCACTGGCGCCGGTGCTTGGACAGTCTACGACGGAGACATGGCCTACAACTCAATCATGATGGACGGAAGCGGCAACCGCTTCGAATGGGAAAACTGCCACGAGAAACAGGCATTCATCGTCTTCGACAACTCGAATTTCAGCAACGCCATCTTCAAAGCGCAGTCCGGCAACAAATTCTTCGCCGCTTGGCCCGCTTCTGCCTCATCCAACGATGACTGGCTGATCTCTCCCCAGCTCCCCGGCACAGCTCAGCTGATCTCTTTCTTCGCTCGTTCGCTCCAGGAGGGCAACGACGCCTTCGAAGTGCTCGTATCCGACGCCGGAAACTCCCCGGAGGAATTCACCTGCATCACTGGCGCAGTCCCCGTCAGCACCACTGCCGAATGGACTCTCTACCACTTCATTCTTCCTGAAGGAACGCGCCATTTTGCCATCCGCTACATCGGCACCGACGGACAGGGCATGATGATCGACGACATCATGTACTACGGAACTCCGGTCCCCGAGGGCTACTACATCTACCGCAACGGCGTCAGACTCAACCAGTCCCCGATCAACGCCCTCTCTTATAAGGATTCAGACATTCGCGCCAACCAGACCTACGTCTATAACGTCGCCCCTGTCTACAACGGAATCGAAATGGAAAAATCCGACGACTTCATAGCTGAAACAAGCGCGATAGGCTCGGTTTCGACAGACTCTTCAATCCGTGTCAACGCAATCAGCGGAGGCATCGAAATCTCCGGAGCTGCCGGACGTCAGGTCAGAATCCATTCGGTCGACGGCCGCTGTCTGGCAACAATGACAGCCTCCGACCCCCACCGCATTGAAATAGCCCCAGGCATCTACATCGTTTCAGTCGGCGAGATGAAAGTCAAGGTTGCCGTCCGATGACCCCTCCCTCTCTCCTCCATCTTAAATTCGCTCTGTTTTTTTAACAGACAATCAGAAATCCAATAACGAAACAATTCACAACGAATTATTCAGTCTGGCCGCCAGTGCCCTTGCGTAGAAGCAGGGCACTGTGCCGGCTTCGACGGCAGATCCGGCAGTCCCGGACCTCACGTCAGCTGCGCCGCCGGGGGGACCAACTGACCCCGGACCGGCTCAGAAACAAACACTGAACCCATCAACAACTCTCATGAACAGAAAACTCCCAACCATAATCATGATTGCCGCAGCCGCTTCGACTCTGGCAATCAACGCCATTGGTTTTGACTCGGAACTGGTGCGCAGATCTTCGGCCGAACCGCCGGCATCAATTCCTGCCGCAGCCTGCGCCCTGAAAGGAAACGCTTTAACCATCCACGGACAGAAAAGCGCGACTCCAGACAATCCCCTGACCATACATTCCGGCAAAACTCCCTACGCATCGGCCCTCGCCGAAAACGCCGAAACAATCTTCGAAATGCATCCCTCGGAAGAGGAATTCGCCGCCTGCACCGTAATCGACGGCAACAACGACGGCTTTAAGATCAAATACGACGTCCACTACGGACTGGACGGTAACCTCTTTGACTGGCCGATCTACTACAACAACAGAAGCACCACTCCCATAGCGACATCCGACGCCGATGAATGGATCGTCACCCCGCCGGTCTATCTCGACAACATTGAAAACCTCTACGGCATTTCAATCGAAGCCCAGACTACCACTTCGTTGATGAGAGAGTCTTTCCAGATCATTCTTGCCGAATCCGACGACCTCGAAAGCCTGCGCAACAGCAAAATTGTAATGGACGAACCGGCAATCGACAATGCCAACTACGAGACATTCGCTTCATCATTCGGAATCACCTCTCCTGGCTACTACCGCTTCGCCATCCACATCAACTCCTCTGTCGACAAAGGATGGCGTCTTGCGCTGCGAAACCTCAAAGTGACCACAACCGAAAAATCGACAAACGTGCCCGCAAGCTGCAGTGATCTCCGACTGATCCCCGACGAAAACGGCGAGCTGACAGCAACGGTAATGTTCACTATGCCCTCGACCTACGTCAACAAAACCAAAATCCCGGCCGACGAAACCATCACCGCCAGGATCGTGACCAGCGCCGAAACTGCTGAAGTGAAAGGCAAACCGGGCGAACTCATTCAGAAAAAAGTGGCGACAGCCGATGGCGCTAACTTGATCACTGTCTCATTCAGCAACGCCAACGGACCGGGAGAATCGACCAAAGGGACCGTATCCTGCGGCATCGACATCCCCTCCGATCCCGTTGTCAGCACAACCGTCTCCGACGACAACATGGATATGGTCCTGCGCTGGGATCCCGTCACGACAGGCAATAACGGAGGCATCGTTCCGCAAAACGGACTCACCTACAACATCTACCGCTACGCGACAACCGACGAATCCGGAATGTGGATCCTCTTCGAAGAGGGGCTGACCGAATGTGAATATCATGTCATCGCCGAAACATACTCTCAGCAGCTCTATCAGGTCATGGTGTCCGCTGCAAACGAAAAAGGCGAAAGCACGGGCAACGCCAGAGCCTACTCTTCCGCTGTGCTCGGAACGCCCCATAAGCTCCCGGCCAACGAAACCTTCCCCGAAAAGACTATGACCTACGAAGGATTGCTCATCGACTACCCCGACGACAGCTACACCGCTCTCTGGGCGCTCGACAACCCGGCGAACATCGGAATCAGCGACGGTCCACAGACCGCACTGATGTGCCTGGTCATGCAGGCCGGCAACGAAGGCAAAGGCTATGCCGAACTCCCGAAATTCTCGACCAAAGGATGCGCCAACGCACGGGTGCGCCTCCTGACATACATCTGCAGCGCCACTCCCCGCACTGAACTCAGAATCCATTCGACCGAAGGCCGGGACAATGGCGACCTACTCGGCGTGATCACCTCCGACTCCGGTTCCGGATGGTGCGAACTGCTTTTCGAAGTCCCCGAAAAATATCTCGACAGAGGATGGATCGTTGTCAGCATGGACATCGACTGCCCGCAGGTCGGCCAGGTATTCGCCTTAGGCGGCTACAGCATCTACGAAAATCAGCCCCGTGACCTCGCCGTCAGCCGTCTGTCGCTCCCGTCCTACATCTGCCTGGGCGACGAAATGGAAATCACGGCAACCGTCGAAAACCGCGGATGCGACCCGCTCAAAGCCCCCGGAATCAAAGGCGAGATCCGCGAAAACGGACAGCTCATTCAGCGAATCGACTTCAGCTATGATCCCGTGACACTCGCCGAAGGCGAAACTACGCCCTACTCCGCTAAACTGCGCTTCACCAACGCCGACCTCGTCGACAAAGACCTGACCGTCTGCGTTAGTCTCGACGACAGCGACGACGACAGCTCCAACAACGAGCAGTCTGCTGAATTCAGAGTCGGACTCGGAGCCCTCCCCGTTGTCAGCGATCTGAAAGCCGAAGGAACGCCCGAAAGCGAAGAAGTCTCTCTGACATGGACCAACCCCTATGCCCGCGGATTTGTCGACACTTTCGAGGACTACCCCCACGGAAACCACGACTATAATCTCGGCGAATGGAAAAACATTGACTTCGACGGAGCCAACACCTATGTGACTGAAGGATTCGATCTTCCGGACCCCGGACAGCCGAAAGCCTTCCAGGCAATCAACACCTTCAAATGCCAAATGCTGGGCATGAACCAGCCCTCAGGCGACTCATTCCTGATCGCATTCTCCCCCGAAGGCAAACAGGCCGATGACTGGTTGATCTCGCCCGAAGTGAAAGGCGGTTCCGAACTGAGCTTCTATATAACATCCCTCTCAGGCTACTTCCCCGAAACTGTAGAGATAATGTACTCCTCGACCAACGACGATCTCGACTCATTCACACCCGCCGGATCCATAATTCTCGATGAGGCCGGCTGGGGTCTCTACACCGGCAACATTCCCGACGATGCGAAATACTTCGCGATCCACTACGTCAGCAACGACAAGTTCGGCATATGCATCGACGACATCGCCTACTCGCCCGTTACTGCACCCGTCGAAATAACCGGATGGAATCTCTACAAAAACGGACTTCTCCTCCGTCAGGACATGACAGAGACCCGCGCAAACGATTCTGCCCCGGACGCAAACGCTCTCTACCGCTATAATGTCGCGGCTGTAGGGCTCCGCAAAGGCATCCAGATGGAATTCCCCTTGAGCACGACTGCGGACTACACACGCAACCCCGCATCCGTCGATTTCGTGACCGTCGACAACGTCCGCATCCATGTCGAAGGACAGAATCTCATCGTCAGCGGTTGCAAAGACAGATCTGTCGAGACTGTCAGCCTCGCCGGAATCCGCCTCCAGTCGACACCCTCGGCTCCCGAAACCCTCAGCATCCCCCTCTCCGCCGGCGTCTACATTGTGACCATCGATGGCAAATCCCACAAAGTCATAATCCCCTGACGCCCGGCATCAAGCCAGCTGTAAATCAATAAAAATCCCGGCTCGCTTCAGACTGCGAGCCGGGATTTTTATTGATCGATATAACCACATTCAGACGTGGAAATACGTCTCGACAAGTGATTTCATCAGTTCCGGATCATTTTTCGCACGCTCATGAAGCGAAACATCGTCAAACGCCTTCAGCTTGCCGATGACCGAATCGATCAGACGGCAATCGAAGACACCGCGCTCCTCGAAGACCGGACGGGCCTGCTCAAGAGCCCCGGCGCTTTCCACACACGACGACGGCAGATGATCAAGCGCCGAAAGACGTGCCGCATTCTCCGCACGATGAATATCGACATCGACATACGTCTCATGAGCCTTCCCGAGCGGATCGGCCATTTCCCATCCGTGGCGACACGCCACAGCGAGCGCCGCCATCAGATAGTAGATATTCGCCGAACCGTCGGCCGACCGGATCTCGACCGTCTGACGCCCGATGCCCGAACCCTCGGTCGCCGAAGAGCCACGGTTGACAGCCGCACACATATCGCCCCCTGTCGTCCACCCCAGAGGCACTCTCACTAAAACCGAACGGTTTCTGTCGCCCCAGCAGATACTGGTCGGAGCCTCCTGATGAGGCACCAGACGGAAATAAGCCGTCGGATTCGTATTGCCGAAAGCCGTCACGGCCCGTGCAAGATCCATCATGCCGGCAATTGCCGTCAGCGCGTCATTGCCGAGTTTTCCGTCGGAGCCGAGCATCACATTCCTGCCCTCCGCATCGACAAAACGCATATGGACATGAAGACCCGAACCGGCCTTGCCTGTTGTTATTTTCGGAGCAAACGTGACATCGAGTCCGTTGCGGTAGGCAAGATTCCTGATCACCCACTTCGCAAGCATCAGCTGATCCGCAGCCGACGTTGCCTCGACCGGCAGAAACTCGATCTCGTTCTGTTCATAGGTCATTCCGTCGAGATTGAAGTTTCCGACCTCGGAATGCCCATACTTGATGCGCCCCCCTGTTGCCGCTATATACGACATGCAGAGCGCGCGAAAATCGCCTGTCTTGACAAAAGGAGCCGACTCATGATAGCCCTTCTGGTCACGCGCCGGAAATAACTGCTCCGTCGGATAGATCACATAGTATTCGAGTTCACCCATCGCCTCAAACCGCAGACCAGTCACATCCGTAAATGCCCTGCAAGCCTTCTCGAGCGTATTGTCCGGCGAATTCGCCAGACGCTTTCCGTCCTTGTCAAAGAACGCACACAGCATCGTCAGCGTCGGAATCTCCGCAAACGGATCCCGGAATGCCGTCGAAAAACGCGGCATGACGTAAAGATCGCTGTTGCCCGGCTCGATATGTTCGAAAAGGCTCGACCCGTCCACGCGTTCGCCCTGACTCAGGATCGTGTCGAGATAGTCCGGATCATTTATGACAAAGCTCAGTGTCTTCAGACGCCCGTCGCTGGCCGGATACATAAAATTAACCATTTCGATATTCTCGCTGATCACATAGCCGATCAGATCTTGTTTCGTAATCTCCGTCGCCGGCTTACCGAGCGTTGCGACGACATGGTTCTTATTGAGTGTTGTTTTGGAGTCCATAAAAACTATATGTAGTTGAGTTCAATCACCATTAAAATTAAGAGATTCTATTATATCTGTCGCACGGTCAAGATCCCGCCTGCGGACCATCAGTCTCAACGAGCCGAGCGAAGAAAAGCCAATCGGATAAATCCGTGAAAACACGTCATTGTCGATTATTGCATTGATCCCATCATTCTCTAAAGCCGCAAGTGCAATCCGTGCCTCCGCATCGTTGGCAAACTCCCGGCAAAGGACAATCTCATTGGCCGCGTAATCATATTTCAGTGCCATAATTTATTAGAAATTTTTGTTGTTTTACTTATAAACCGTTTAAATTGTGATATTCAATATAGAATTAATTACGAATTTAATTCAAACAGGTTCGTTCTTGGTCTATTGAAATAAAAAGAGACTACTCGCATAGTCTCTTTTTATGAGTTTCCAATAGGTACAATTTCTAAGGTAAAAAAGATTGTGTTAGGTTTACGCCACAAAGGTATCTCGTTTTTACCTTTATTGACAAATTATTTTATATGTTGTGCAACATGGTTTTTTAACCAACAGCCCCGAAAACGCCCATTTTGCGACTTAAACAAATCGCTCTCAGGCATTTGATTGACTCTGCCTCCCATATCGTCCATCTGTTAATTAAAGTTAATTATCGGGATACGGTTTTGATTTTATCTTTTTAAGCTCAAAAATACTCCCGTCCCACTCTCCGTACGACATCGTTCTGAAACACTCTCCGAGAACGATCAGACGGCTTCCCGAGACTGTTGTCATGTCGACTGGCGTATGCCGGTGGCCGAAGACAAAATAATCGACAGGTCCGTTCGAACCGACGAATTCCTCTGCGAAACGGACAAGCCTGTCATCATCCTCCAGACGCCCGGTCCCGGCCGGTTGCCGCCCGTGGAGACGCGAATGCTTCGACCAGGCAAGCGCCAGACCGACTGTCCAGCGCGGATGAATCCCCGCGTAAAGCCATTGGGCGAAGCGGTTTCTGAACAGTCGACGCATAAGCCGGTAACTCCGACGCGATTCCCCGACGCCGTCTCCATGTTCCATCACGAAACGCTTGCCGTCGATGACCGTATCGATCACCCCGTCGACAACCTTCAGCCCGATCTCGTCGCGTAGATAGTCAAACAGCCAGATGTCATGGTTTCCCTTCGCCCATACGACCTCCGTACCGCTGTCTGCAAGCTCCGCTAACGCGCCTAAAAAACGCAGATGGCCCCGCGGAACGACCGACCGGTATTCAAACCAATAGTCCATCACGTCGCCGAGCATATAGAGACACCGCGCACTCGGCTCTATCGAGCGAAGCCACTCGGCAAGAGCCCTTTCATGCCCGACCGGATCGGATATATAGCCCGCCCCGAGATGAAGATCGGAAATGAAATAGGTCTTTGTCTTCATTTCACTCGCCTTTAATCATTCCCCTTCAGAGGAAACCAAGCTCGAGCTTAGCCTCCTCGCTCATCATGTCCTGATTCCATTCCGGCTCGAAAACAATGTTTATCTCGACGCCGGCAACACCCTCGATGCTTTCAAGCTTTATGCGGGCGTCATCGACGATAAAGTCGGCTGCCGGACAGCTTGGTGCTGTCAGAGTCATATCGATGTGGAGACTGGCGTCATCATCGAGTTCTATTTTATAGATCAGTCCGAGACTGTAGATGTCGACCGGCATCTCCGGATCATAGACCGTGTGGAGCACCTCGACTACCTTTTCTAAAATCTGCTGGCGTTTTTCTTCTGTTATCATGAAGACAAAGTTACAATTTTCATTCGATAATTTCGAATGAAATTTAGCCACCGTTCCCCAATATTTGTTAACGCCGGACTCCCCGCAGAGCTGACAGATATCGGGAAACGGGGCTTGAACAGTTCCCTGCACCCCGCTGAAAAGCCACGATTGCCCTCATTTTTTTTGAAAATCATATTTTGAAATTAACTCCGATTTGTCAGCGGTGTCCCTTATCTTTGCCCCGTTATGTTGCAATGCCGCCCCCTCATACCGCCTCGCACGCGCCATCTCTTCCGCCGCG
>CAJUHM010000011.1 GCA_910586475.1 uncultured Muribaculaceae bacterium
AGCATCTGACTACGGATCAGAAGGTTACAGGTTTGAATCCTGTAGGAGTCACAAGAAACGCAGCTGCTGTCAAAAGGCGGTTGCGTTTTTTGTTTTTCGTGATTTCGCGCCGGGCGTGGTGAACGGTGGCGATTGTAAAAAAAATTAAAAAGTTGGCGTCTATAAAGGTTGATTGGCCGCTTTTGATTAATTTCGTTGAGTGATAAAGACACGGTAATTATTTAGATTATGAATATCAAACGTCATAGCAGATTTTTTTTGCCGTCGCTCGTATTGGGGTGTTCGGCAGTTTTTTCGGTTCAGGCTGATGAACTTGTCATCCTGCATACGAACGATACGCACAGTCAGGTTGAGCCCGATTCGAAGAATTTCGGCGGGGTGGCCCGTCGGAAAGTCCTTGTTGACAGTGTCCGCAATGTGCATAAAAATGTGATGCTTGTCGATGCCGGCGATATGGTTCAGGGCACGCTCTATTTTACTCTTTTCGGAGGGGAGCTCGAGGCGAAGCTTATGAATTATCTCGGTTATGATATTCAGATTCTGGGAAATCATGAGTTTGACAATGGTGTCGAGGCTCTCGAGGGAGTTTTCTCAAAACTCAATGCCGAGAAGCTGTCGACAAACTATGATCTGAGTGCTACGCCTCTTTCCGGAATTTTCCGTCCGTATTCGATCCGTGAGATTGGCGGCAAGAAAATCGGCTTTATCGCTATCAATCTTGATCCTAAGGGTATGATAGCCGAGAAGAATTCGGACGGCGTCGTGTATCTCGATGCGATCAAGGCGGCTAATGCGACAGCGTGGCATCTGCGCCATAATGAAAGGGTGGACCTTGTTGTCGCGCTGACTCATATCGGCTATTCGGAAGATGGACTGGTCGACGATATCGAGATTGCGGAAGCGAGTGAGGATATAGATATTATAATAGGTGGTCACTCGCATACGGTCATCGATCCGCAGTCTCCGGATCATCCGGATTTTCTGGTCAGGAATGCTGTCGGCCGTCCGGTGCTGATCGCTCAGACGGGAAAATCGGGTGTCAATGTGGGTGAGATTGTTGTCGATCTTGATGATCTGACTTCTTATTCCCGTCTGCTGCCTGTCGACTCGCGCTATGACAGAGTTGCCGATGCTGAATTCGAGAAGATTCTCGAGCCGTACAGATCGGAGGTTGAGTCTTTTCGCAACTACCGGATCGGCACGTCGCCGGGTCTGAGGACGGATGACTGGTCGCTCGTCAACTGGATGGCTGATTTTGTCCTGGAAGAGGGAGGCCGTCTGGCAGGAAAAAGCGTGGATCTGGCGATTGTCAATAAAGGTGGCGTCAGGGCCGATATGCCGAAGGGCGATGTGACGAAGGGGACTATCATGCAGATTTTTCCGTTTGACAACAAGATCGCAGTCGTGAGAATCGAAGGCGAGGATCTCCGGGAGGCTCTTGACGTCATGGCCGGAAGGGGCGGTGACGGTGTGAGCAAGGGCGTTGATGTCACGTTTGACCCATCGACCGGAAAGACTACCCGAATCCTGATCAACGGAAAGGAGATCGATCCGGAGAGGGAATATCTGGTTGCGACGATCGATTATCTTGCCCGCGGCGGCGATTATATGGAGCCGCTTACTGAAGGAGAAATGGTCGCGGAGAGCGATCAGGTGATCTACGAGACGATGATTGACAGGATTCAAAACAAAAAAACGAAAATTAAGGCAGACCGCACCCGTCGGATGCATCAATAGTTATGAAAAAATCGAAATTTAAGCTTAGCATATTTATATTCGGGGGACTGCTTGCCGCGGGTTCTCTCGGGACTGTTTTTGCGGACTGCCACAGCGGTTCATCGTCGTCGGGCGTCATGAGCAGCAGTTCTGCGACGTCTGCTTCCGGGCAGGAGGGCAGTGAGGGTTCTGAAGTTGAAGAAAACGTACAGGCGTCTCTTCCCGCCGCTGAGGCGTGGGCGGATTCGGTCATGTCAAAACTCACGCTCAGGCAGCGTATAGCCCAGCTGTTCATTCCCCGCTGGGATTTCAACAGGGGGGTGATCAGCAGCGCGGTCATGCGCAGGCATGTTGTCGAGGATGGCGTAGGCGGATTCCTGCTTGGCAAGGGGTCGATTGCTGAGTATGCCGATGCTATCAATCAGGCGCAGAAGCAGGCGGGAGTGCCTCTACTGGTCACTCTCGACGGTGAGTGGGGGCTGAATATGCGAGTGCCCGATTCGCCGCGTTTTCCGAAAAATATCGCGCTTGGCGCCATACAGGATCCGTCGCTTCTGGAGGAGTACGGACGCGAGGTTGCCCGCGAGTGCAAGCTGCTCGGCATACAGGTTGATTTCGCGCCGGTTCTTGATGTCAACTCCAATCCGGACAATCCGGTGATCGGCTACCGTTCGTTCGGAGAAGATCCCGAGCGTGTTGCAAAGGCCGGAGCGGCTTTCTGTAAAGGCATGGAGGGAGAGGGTGTCATGGCTGTCGGAAAGCATTTTCCCGGTCACGGCGACACTTCGGTTGATTCGCATAAGGCACTTCCTTCGGTCGATCATTCGATTGCGACGCTCGAAAGTGTCGACTTCCTGCCGTTTGTCGAGGCGGCCAAGGCGGGGATGTCCGGAGTGATGGTCGGCCATCTGCGTGTGCCGGCTCTTGATAAGGGCGGGACGCCTGCATCGTTGTCGAAAGCAGTGACGACAGATGTGCTGCAGAAGAAGCTCGGCTTTGACGGGCTGATATTCACCGATGCTCTTGCCATGAAGGGTGCGGCGACAACGAACGAAAACAATTGCATCAGTGCCTTTAAGGCTGGTGCTGATATTCTTCTTAATTCGGCGTCGCCCTCAAAGGATATACAGGCAATGGTCGATGCGGTCAATGCTGGAGCTGTCGACCGGAAGGAGATTGACCGCAGATGTCGCAAACTGCTGGTGTACAAGTATAATCTCGGGCTTGCCAACCGTCAGACGATCAAAAAGGAGGGCCTGGCATCCAAGATAGCGAACGCGCAGACCCGGGGGCTTCTCGACCGTCTGGCTAAGGCGTCGGTGACCGTCGTCAGAAACAATAACGGTCTTCTTCCGCTGGGAAATCTGTCGGAACGCAATGTGGCAGTTGTCTGTCTCGGTGCTCCGACGACGTGTGAATTCGTGTCGGTCTGCAAGAAGTATTCTCCGGCGTCGGTCTATTCGGTTACGAATGCGGCGTCGGTGGTTAACGCTATTGCCGGAGCGAAGAAGGCGGATGTCGTTATTGTCGGGGTGTTCAATGCGGATGCTGTGACAAAGGATGCTTATATCCAGCTTGTCAAGGCGTCGCGTGCGTTTGTTCCGGTCTTCTTTGTCAATCCTTTCAAGATGCAGCGGTTCAGCGGGCTTAGCATCGCGCCGACGCTTGTTGCGGCCTATGATGACACTAAGGAGCTGCAGAGCGCGGCCGCTCAGGCAGTGTTCGGCGGAATCGGTGTGGACGGCCGTTTCCCGGTCAATATCAAAGGGGTCGCTTCGCTTGGCGAGGGGGTTGTTCTAAAAAAAAAAGATTAGCGCTGTCAGAGCCGTCGGAAGTCGGGATGAGGGGAGACCTCGAGACGACGGTCGACGGGATTATCAGGAAGAGTATTGATGCGGGCGCAATGCCGGGGTGTCAGATTCTTGTTGCAAAGGACGGCCAGATTGTACTTGATAAGAGTTACGGTCGTCTTGACCTCGGGGCATCATCGGGTGCAGTCGATGAGTCGACGATCTATGATCTCGCTTCGATGTCGAAAGTCTGCGGGACGCTGGCTGCGCTTATGAAGAGCTATGACCTCGGTCTTTGGAAGCTCGATGACCAGGTCGAGAAATTTATTCCCGAGACAAGGGGGAAAGCTGTCGGGCGAATCACGATGAGCGAACTGCTCTATCATCAGTCGGGGCTTCCTGCGATGCTCAATATATTCCGCATTGTCCTCGATCCGGAAAGCTACGATGGCGATCCGTTCAAGTATTCGGCACGCGATCCATACACGGTCAAGATTCAGGAAGGAGTCTACGGGCATAAGAATGCGCGGCTGAGAACCGATATTTTCTCGAGCGAGAAATCGGAAGAGTTTTCCCACGAGGTCGCCGAAGGTATTTATGCTTCGGACAGTGCGCGGTTTGAGATCATGGATGCGATCTATAATCTGACTCCCAAGTCAAGGGGGAAGTATCTCTACAGTGACCTTAATTTCTGTCTTCTAATGCAGATCCAGGAAAATCTGACTGGAGCTCCGCATGAAGACTGGGTCGAGGCCGCCGTGTTTGATCCTCTCGGAGCTTTTTCGACGGGGTATCGTCCGCTTGAGTTCTATGACCGGGAAAAGATTGCGCCGACAGAGGTTGACCGTTATCTCCGCAAACAGCATGTGCATGGGACGGTCCACGACGAGACGGCTGCGTTTTCAGGAGGGGTGCAGGGAAATGCCGGACTATTTTCCAATGTCGACGAGCTTGTCCGGCTGTTTCAGACGTGGCTGAACGGCGGTGTCTATGGCGATCAGAGAATCTACAGCGAGGAAACGGTCAGACTGTTTACGGAATCGAAGAGTCCGACGTGTGACCGCGGGCTTGGTTTCGACCGGCTTGTCAGCAAGCAGGAGTGGGGCATATCTCCGAAAACATATGGTCACACCGGCTTCACCGGGACTTGTTTCTGGATCGATCCGACAGAAAATCTGATTTTCATATTCCTTTCGAACCGTGTCAATCCGTCGCGCGACAACAAGGCTTTTACCAGAATGTCGCCCCGCAACGCGGTTCTGAAGGCGGTTTATGATTCGATGGCGAAATAGGCTCTTAGGACGGCTGCGGCTGTCGGCCCATCGCATGTGAGGCGCGGAAGGGGCCCGGGCAAATGTTATTTTGAAATCTTTGCAACGTGGGAGATTTTTCGTAACTTTGTGGAAAGCGGGCGGCAAAGCCATGTTCAGCCCTTTCTAAACTGACAACCAGATGAGCGAAGACACTTTTACCGAAGAAGAATTTGACGAACTGAACGACGTGGAGGAGGCTTCCGAAGGGGGCTTCTCGTCGATGTTCGTGGACCTGTCCGATGATATTGTCCGCCAGCAGCTGCGAGGAATGTTCCAGAGCTGGTATCTCGACTATGCCTCATACACGATTCTTGATCGTGCGATTCCGCATATTGATGACGGGCTGAAGCCGGTGCAGCGTCGTATTCTTCACTCGATGAAAACGCTCGACGACGGCCGGTTCAACAAAGTGGCCAATATTGTCGGAAATACGATGCAGTATCACCCCCACGGTGACGCCTCGATCTATGGCGCGCTCGTGCAGCTCGGACAGAAGGAACTTCTTGTCGAGACGCAGGGAAACTGGGGTAATATTCTGACCGGCGCTCCGGCCGCAGCCGGCCGATATATCGAGGCCCGCCTGTCGCAATTCGCGCTTGATGTGCTTTACAATCCGAAGGTTACGAATTGGACTCTCAGCTATGACGGCCGCAAGAAAGAGCCTGTCACGCTTCCTGCAAAATTCCCTCTGCTTCTCACCCAGGGAGTGAGCGGTATCGCTGCAGGTCTGTCATCGTTGATTCTGCCCCATAACTTCAATGAGATTCTTGATGCGGCGATCGCGTATCTCCGTGGCGGCGACTTTACGCTCTATCCCGATTTCGCTACCGGGGGGTTCATAGATGTCAGCCGCTATAATGACGGTGCGCGCGGCGGAAAGGTCAGAATCCGCGCCAAGATCGAGAAGATCGACAACAAGACGCTGGCGATTACGGAGATTCCGTTTTCGACCACGACCGATTCGCTGATCGATTCGATCATAAAGGCGGCCGAAAAGGGAAAGATAAAAATACGCAAGGTCGACGACAATACGGCGGCGACGGCGATGATCCTTGTCCACCTCCAGCCCGGGACTTCAAGCGACAAGACGATCGATGCGCTCTATGCGTTTACGGACTGCGAGCTTCCGGTTTCGCCCAACTGCTGTGTCATCTACGACAATAAGCCTCACTTCATCAGTGTCAGCGATCTGTTGCGCCGCAGTGTCGAGACGACGCGTTCGATTCTCCGTGCGGAGCTTGAGATCCAGCTTTCCGAAGTCAACGAACAGCTCCATTTTGCCTCGCTTGAGAAAATCTTTATCGAAGAACGGATATACAAGGACAAGGAGTTTGAGGATAGCCGCAGCAAGGAGGAGGCTATCGCCCATATCGACATGCGGCTTGAGCCCTGGAAACCGAAGCTGATCCGAGAGGTGACGGTCGAGGATATAGAGCGGCTTTTCGAGATCAAAATGGGCCGCATCCTGAAGTTCAATTCAAGCCAGGCAGAGGAGAACATTGTGGCCTATCGCGAGCGTATCGCTTCGCTCCAGGATACACTGGCCCATCTGACCGACTATGCGATCAGATGGTATGAGAATCTGAAGGCGAAATATGGTGCTGACCATCAGCGACGCACCGTGATCCGCAGTTTCGAGAATATCGCAGCCGCTACTGTGGCTGAGGCTAACGAGAAGCTCTACATCAACCGCGAGGAGGGATTTATCGGAACGTCGCTCAAGAAAGACGAGTATCTTTGCTCATGTTCGTCGATTGACGATATAATAATCTTCTATAAGGACGGGACCTACAAGGTGACTCGGGTTCAGGAGAAGATGTCGGTCGGCAAGGGGGTGCTCTATGTCAATGTGTTCAAGAAAGACAGCCGTACGATCTATAATGTCATCTATCAGGATGGGAAGGGCGGCGCCTACTATATGAAGCGCTTCAATATCACCGGGGTGACCCGCGATCGTGACTATAACGTGACGCAGGGTCTCAAGGGATCGAAGATTGTCTGGTTTTCGGCCAATCCCAATGGCGAGGCGGAAGTTGTGAAGGTCACGCTGAAGCCGTTGCCGCGTCTGAAAAAGCTGTTCATTGATGTGGATTTCAGTGAACTGGCAATCAAGGGTCGCGGGGCACGCGGCAATCTGGTGACCCGTAATGAGGTTCACCGTTTTTCGCTGAAGGAGAAGGGCAAGTCGACGCTGGGAGGCCGGCAGGTTTGGTTCGATCCGGATATTCTTCGCCTCAACTATGACGGCCGCGGCGATTATCTCGGCGAGTTCGGACCAGACGATCTTGTGCTTGTCGTCTTGAAGAACGGTGAGTACTATACTTCAACCTTCGATGCGGCAAACCATTATGACGACAACATTCTGAAAATCGAGAAGTATCGTCCGAAGCATGTCTGGACGGCTATTGTCAGAGATGCCGATCAGCAGAACTATCCCTATCTCAAACGCTTCACCTTTGAGCCTTCGGCCCGTAAGCTGCGTTTTATCGGCGAGAATGCAAAATCACAGTTGCTTCTGCTGTCGGAGGCTTTCGGTGCGAGATTCGAACTGACGTTTCTCGAGCCAGACACTTTCCGCGGTCCGCTCGAGGTTGTCTCGCCGGATTTTATCGCAGTCAAGTCGTTCAGGGCAAAGGGTAAACGTCTGACAACCTATGCCGTCGATGAGATAAAGGAACTTGAGCCTCTCGAACTTGACGAGCCGGATGAGGAAATCGTTCCGGTCGAGAATGACGAGCCTGAGATCGTTGATGAGGATGCGGGCAAGTCGGAAGAACAGGTCAGAGACGAGATTTTGGGTCAGCAACGAATTTTTTAAAATAACCGATGGCTAAATATTTTTTTAAGGTGTTGTCAGCCGCGACACTGGCGTTGATTCAGCCGGCGACTCTTTCAGCCGAGAGCTGCGATTCCGTGCAGGTCGTCAGGCCAGTCAGCTCGTTCTATATGGTGGAGGCCGGAAGCTCACATCTGACAGATACATACCTGAGCCCGATAAAATATTCGGGCTGGCACACCGGACTCGACTATGAACGCACACAGGCAATGAGGTTTTCGCCAGACAAGTGGGTCATGCAGATGCGATTCGGACTCGGGTTCGACAAGGCGCTTAATTCGCCCGGAAATCAGTCGATGCTCAGCGGAGAGCTGCATTTCTCGTGGGGAATGATGCGTCGGTGGCGGTTCAACGGCGGCTTTTCGGCCGGAGCAGGCGGATCTGCACTTCTGGATGCCGGTTGCCTCTATCGCGACCGCGGAGGAAATAATCCAGCGTCGGCTAAGGCGTCGCTGATGGCTGCGGCGACAGGCTATGTGTGCTGGAGCGGCAGTTTAGGCCGGTTGCCACTGTCGCTTCGTTATCAGCCGGTTCTGCCTGTTGTCGGCGCGTTTTTTGCTCCGGACTACGGCGAACTCTACTATGAGATCTATCTTGGCAATCATTCAGGGCTTGCCCATTGCGGATGGTGGGGCAATTATTTCGCCCTTGAGAATCTTCTGACGGCTGATCTGCGGCTCGGTTCGACAACACTCCGCATTGGATACAGAGGCAAAGTGTATTCGACGAAGGTCAATCACACGGTCACTAATGTCTCCACTCATGCGGCTGTCATCGGAGTCGGAGGGGAGTGGATCTCTCTTTCTCCGGACAGACGCCTGTCGAAGGAAGCCCGCATTATTTCCACAACTTACTGATTCATCTACATTAGACACTGCTATGTTAAAAAGACTGCTGTCATTCGTCGCTCTGTGGGCCGTTCTGGCCGGTTGCCATGAGGTTGAGGAATATCCAAACGATCCGATTGGGAATTTTGAGGCTCTCTGGAATATCATTGACACCCGCTACTGTTTTCTCCTCGACAAGAATGTCGACTGGGATGAAGTCCATGAACGCTATTCGCAGCGTGTCAGCAACACGATGACATCGCGTCAGCTTTTCGATCTTCTCGGGGAGATGCTTAACGAGCTTGAGGACGGACACACAAATCTTATGTCGCCCTTCGGAACATCATTCTATCGCAAATGGTGGACTGACTATCCTCAGAACTATGACGAAAGACTGATCCAGCAGTATTATTTCAATTTCAACTACTATTCAATCGGTTCGTACACCTATGGTTTTCTTCCGGACAATGTCGGCTATATCCATTATTCGACATTTGAGGCCGGACTCGGAAGCGGCAATATCGATCTGATTCTCGATTATTTCAGCAGTGCCAACGGCCTTATCTTTGACGTGCGCGACAATGGCGGCGGAAATCTGACGAATGTCGAGCAGATTGTGAGCCGGTTCATCGACGAGCGGATCAAAGCCGGCTACATTATCCACAAGACCGGCCCCGGCCACAATGATTTTGACGAGCCGTTTGCCTATTATATCGATCCGGTCGGCGGAGGGCATCTTGCGTGGACCAAACCGGTTGTGGTTCTGGCCAACAGAAGCACGTTCAGCGCTGCCAATAATTTCGTTTCGATTATGAAGTCGCTGCCTCATGTGACTGTGGCTGGCAGTACGACGGGCGGTGGCAGCGGCATGCCGTTCAATTCGGAACTGCCAAATGGGTGGGGGGTGCGTTTCTCGGCCTGTTCGATTCTTGACGGCAGTGGCGCTGTGACTGAGTTCGGAGTTGAACCGACGGAGGGCTGTGCTGTCGACATGGACCCGGATGCCGCGGCATCCGGTCATGACACGATTCTTGATTTCGCGATCAGGCGTCTTCTCGACAGGGCGGATAACTGAGGAAGGTGTCCATGTCTTTGTCTCCGCGTCCGGACAGACTGATGACCACAATGTCGTCTGGCCGAAACTTCGTTTTGTCGAGAGCTGCCAGCGCGTGGCTGCTCTCCAGGGCCGGAATGATTCCATCTCTGCGGGCAAGATTGTAGGCAGCAGCAAGCGCTTCATTGTCGTCAGCGACTATAATTTCGGCACGATTTTGCTGTGCAAGGCATGCTATGAGCGGTCCGACTCCCGGATAGTCCAGTCCGGATGAGATCGAATAGGCTTCTGCCGGCTTTCCGTCAGGACATGTCAGCACCATTGTCTTTGAGCCGTGGAGAATGGCAGGCTTTCCTGCACTGATCGACGCTGCTGTTTCGCGCGATTCAATTCCATGTCCTCCGGCTTCAACAGCAATCAGTCTGACTTCCGGCTTTTCGAGAAAATGATAGAACGCGCCGGAGGCATTGCTCCCGCCACCGATACATGCTATTATGCAGTCGGGATTCTCGCGGCCGGTCAATTCTTTCAGCTGCAGCCTGATTTCGTGGCTTATGACAGACTGAAAGCGACTGACAATTTCCGGGTAGGGGTGCGGACCTACTGCGCTTCCGATCAGATAGAATGTCTCGTCCGGATTTGCGGCCCATGCTGCAAGAGCCGCATCGACGGCGTTGGAGAGTGTCGCGCTGCCACTGTCGACCGAGATTACTTTTGCGCCAAGCATTTCCATTCTCATTACGTTCGGGTGCTGTCGACGCACATCTTCTGCTCCCATGAATATTTCGCATTCCAGTCCGAGAAGGGCCGCAACGGTTGCCGTGGCTACACCGTGTTGACCCGCACCGGTCTCGGCTATGATTTTTTTCTTGCCCATGCGCACGGCCAGAAGGGCCTGTCCGATTGCATTGTTGATCTTGTGGGCTCCGGTGTGGTTCAGATCCTCCCGTTTGAGGAAAATCTTAGTACCGTACTGATTGCTCAGTGACGATGAGAAATATAGCGGAGTCGGGCGTCCGACATATTCGTGGAGCAGACGGTCGTATTCGGTCTGAAATGCCGGATCGGCGATGTATCTGCGAAATGCCTCTTCGAGTTCGCGGATGATCGGGAGAAGTTTTTCCGGGACATATGCGCCACCGAAAGAGCCGTAGAAGCCGTCGGAATCGACGGGTAGCAGATTGTCAAGAGGGTAGTGGATCATAATAATGAAATTAGGGTGTAGTAGAATGTTTTTTTTGGTGTGTGGGGGAGATGTGTAGTAAAAAAAGAGCCGCCTTGCTTAACAGCAGTGCGGCACACATCAAAATATAATATAACCTATTGAAAATACCTATGGAATTGTAACGCTCCATGACAGATGCCGCACTTCGGAATTCGAGCGCTGCCACCATAACTGTATGTTTGTACGGGTTGTCATGAATGTTGTTTTTTGTCTGTGCAAAAATAGAAAGGTTTTAAATAACATACAAATATTTGAATAAAAAAGTTTGATAATTGTGATTAAATATGAATATTCACATTGTGTATGCGTAAAATATACAACATAGCAATCGTCCCCGGTGGCTTCAGCCGCCGGGGACGATGTTAATCTATGTACCGTTGATAATTCTTATGTTTTATTGTCGGATCAGAAAACCGTGTCGGGGGTGACGTCGGCATCGGTGTCAGGAATCGCTTTGACAAATGTGTAGTCCTGGCCAGAGAAGATCAGAAGGAGATCTCCGGTCCGATCAGCCGGAGTCACTTCGATTACATAGACATCCTTTTCGGTCTGCGGATATTCATAGAAAGAAATGTCATCGACTTTTGCAGTACGGTATTCGGTTTTGTCAAAAGATGTGTTCAGACCTGCAGGGGCGAGGTAGAAGTTCTTGCCGTAGTCTGTTTCGGTCATAGCCCAGCTGTCGGTTGCCTGTTCGGCCAGCTTGAACCAGGCTTCTTTTTCAGTAAGTCCTGCGGCTTCATACCACTCGGCAGTGTAGTAGCCTCTCTCTTTTTCCCATTTGGGGTTTGTTACCTGAGGATACTTTGTCTGAAAAGCTTCCTTGCATACAGACGGTACGGAGGAGATTGCGGGATCGTCATCGTCGTCGCATCCCGCAAGCGGAAGTGTTGCCGCAAAGGCTGTCATTCCGATGAGAATTAATTTGAAATTCATGTTAAGGGGTTGTTTTTAGAGATAAAATAATGTTTTTCTGTCGTTAGTCAGGGGTCCGGTCGCTAAATCCTTCATGGACGGCGGATTTGGATTCATCACGAGATTTCCGGCTGAAGGGTTGACGAGACCCGCTGAATTCCTAACATAGCCCGGGGCGGAAATGTTCAGTCGCTGCGGTTGGCGAAACTGTCGATTGCCTCCCCGTGGATCAGATTGAGTGGCGGAAGTAGATCCCTTTGCCTTCGATGTCGATGATCAGGTCCTGCTGGAATACGTTGAGGGGATTGATCTGGAAGTCATCCTCGTTGTTGTCGTAGTAATAGACTTTTTTTGTTCCCGAACGAGATCCGAAGTCAATCCACCCTTCGTCGTCGACATATGCCTCGAATGTCTCGCGCATTGTCGAGAGCGAATCTTTTCTGAGGCTGTGTTTCGCGCGGGCAATCGAACTGGCCGGTTTCTTGACCGGTGCGCGCTGCAGGCCTGTGTCGAGCTGATAGACGTTGGGGTGCTGGTTGACCGATACGATAAGGTAGGGTCTGACGGCAGACCAGAGAATGTCGGTCAGGTGGATGTTGTGTTCCATCTCGACAACTTTGCTGAACGAGGATGGTATCTGTTCGCATAGAGCGGCCATGTGCTCATTAAAACGGCATTCGATTTTGAATTTTCTGAGGACGTCGAGCCCTAACGTCGATATGGTGGCATCGGTTTTTGCGAAGTCAACGTTGCGGAACATCGTAGCCGGATGTCCGGAGTAGGTTACTGTCGCGTTTCCGGTCGAATCTTTTTCCGAGACATAGCCTCCGACAGGGAGCGCCACTGTGTAGCGCCGGCTGGAATAGACGAAGTCGCCGTAACCGTCGCGCCCCAGGATCGGTCCGAATGATTCCTTGACCTCATATCCCATTTTCCTAAGGGTCTCTGCATCATTTTCAGAAAGAGAGGACATGTCGGCTCCAGTGTCGAATTTGAATTTGAGTCCGGGAGCTATTTCGAGAAAAAAGGGGGTTCCGCTGAGGGGCATGACAACTTCGCAGTCGTCAACCGAGGGATCGGCATGGAAGTTTTTCTGAGTGCTTCGTGTTATAAACAGGATTATTGCTATACCCATGACGAATACAGCAACAATAGGAATCGTGATCAGTAAAATCTTTTTCATCAGTTTTCGAAATGCAAGGCAAAGGTAGATTTTACTTTCTTTAATTCAAAACTGTGTACTTTTTTGCGACCGTCATTTAATCTTTTTGTAACACATGTTGCTGTGGTTGCAGGTTTGTAACAATTCCGTCATCCTAATTGTGGCGCGTGGATAAAGAGAATCGGGAAGCAGGAGATTAATCCTGCTTCCCGATTTTCGTTGTCTTACCAGGATTCGAACCTAGACAGACAGAACCAAAAACTGTAGTGCTACCATTACACCATAAGACAATCGGTTGCCCAGACACGAAGTCTAAAGCGATGCAAAGTTACGCATAATCTGCAAATCATGCAAGCTTTTGGTCAAATTATTTGGTTGCCGCTGGCGCTATAATAGCTCCGGATGGCATGGGAGAACTGTCGTGGGCGTATTATTTGACAAGGAGGAGATGGTAGTTTTTCTTTCCGCGCTGAACGAGGATGTATTTGTCGTTAAGCAGCATGTCAGCAGTCGCGGGAAGGTATGGGTCTGTGATCTTTTCTTTGTTGATGCTGAGTCCGCCTCCCTGAACCATTTTGCGCATTTCGCCTTTCGAGGGGAATACGGGGGCTTTGTCGGTCAGGAGATCGGCGAGTTTGATCCCTGCTTCGATGTCGGCGCGGCTCACTTCGCATCGTGGCACGCCTTCCATGACTGCCAAGAGTGTCGGTTCGTCGATTTTGCGGAGGATTTCGCCTGCTTTGTTGCTGAAGAGAATCTGAGAGGCTTCAACTGCGGCTTCGTAGTCTTCAGCGGAGTGAACCATTGTCGTGATTTCTTTGGCGAGACGTTTCTGGAGAGGACGCAGTCCGGGGTTTTCGGCCTGCTCGGCAACGAGAGCTTCGATTTCCTCTTTTGTCAGTTCGGTGAAGATCTTGATATATTTCTCGGCATCCGCGTCGGAGACGTTGAGCCAAAACTGATAGAACTGATATGGAGAGGTTCGGTTGGGATCGAGCCAAACGCTTCCGCTTTCGGTTTTTCCGAATTTGCCTCCGTCGGCTTTAGTGATCAGGGGGCAAGTGAGGGCATAGGCTTCGCCGCCGGCAGTGCGTCGGATGAGTTCGGTTCCGGTTGTGATGTTGCCCCACTGGTCTGAGCCGCCGAGCTGTAGACGACAGTTCTTATTCTCGTAGAGGTGGAGGAAGTCGTAGCCCTGGATTAGCTGATAGGAGAATTCGGTGAACGACATGCCCTGTTGGTTTTCACCGCCAAGACGCTTTTTGACAGAGTCTTTCGCCATCATGTAGTTGACGGTGATGTGTTTGCCGACGTCGCGGATGAATGAAAGAAATGAGAAGTCTTTCATCCAGTCGTAGTTGTTGACGAGTTCGGCTGCATTCGGAGCGTCGGAGTCGAAGTCAAGGAATTTAGCCAGCTGTTTCTTGATAGCTTCCTGATTGTGGCGCAGGGTTGCTTCATCGAGGAGTTTGCGTTCCTGGCTTTTCCACGACGGGTCGCCGATCATGCCGGTGGCGCCTCCGACGAGCGCGATCGGTTTATGGCCTGAGCGCTGGAAATGTTTGAGCATCATCACGCCAACGAGGTGGCCAATGTGGAGGGAGTCGGCCGTCGGGTCGATTCCAAGATATGCAGCCGTCATTTCCTTTTTCAGCTGCTCGTCTGTGCCGGGCATCATCTGGTGGATCATGCCGCGCCATGTCAATTCTTCAATAAAATCCATTTTTATTGTGGTTTCTTTTGTTTCGGTAATTTTCCGCAAAGATAACACCTTTTGTTGGATTATGCCAACAGATAGTCAGAATCTGTAGTAAGCGTTATGACTTTTTCGGAGAGTGTCTATCTCATGCCACGTGTAACAGAGGATAAATATGATTGTAGTGAATTCCGGCTGAAGCTGAATCATACGAACTGAAGGATAAACAAAGGACACGCTGCGACGAAATTCGATTTCCCTTGCGACAACATTCATCTCCGGGGTCAGGCGGTCAAAAAATTAATAATTAAGAGCGGGTTGTTTTGAGGTATTCCCGAAATAATTCGCTAAATTTGCGGTTGAAAGCATCGGCGTCTGCGGCCCAGTGTCGTTTTTAGCGCCGGAAATGTATCATCCCTTTTCTAAAATAATGTCTGGTTTTAACACGGATAAGCAAATAGAACATATAGCAAAGACCTTTTTATCCTCTCAAAGGCTCTTTTCGGAGTTTTCTGAAGATTGTCTCGGTCGCGGTGACAGCATCGCTCTCTGCGCTGATCTTCATAAACCCCTCGAATATTCCTCTTAGGGAGAATAAAAGTTAACCCCAGACACTTTCTAAATCTGAATTTATCACACTACTGTTCTTTACCTCAGCCATATGTCGATAAAGAAACTGATTATCACAATGTCGCTTGCCGCGATAGGTTCGATGGCCTCAATGGCTCAGCTCTCAGGATCGAATTTCCTGAACAATTTCTGCACGCATGATTCGATTGATTTCGCTCATCTGTCGTCGCCGTCTTCTGCTGTAAGGGGGCTTTTGATTGAAAGCTGCGATTTCGACAGTCTGATTTCAATACCCGAACGGTCTTACCGCTCCGCTCTTCTGGAGTTTGCCGCTCCGGCGGTTTTTGACAAGTATGAATTGCTTGACACTATTCCGCTGACCCCGACAGCGCATGGCCGTTTCAATGATGCATTCCAATGGCTCGATGACTACCAGACGTCGTATGCGGTTCTGAATAATGCCCGTCAGAACTATATTTTCTCGAATCCGGGCCGAATCATGTATGACCGGGCGAGTCTTCCGGAGCCCCCGAAGTCCTATCGTGCTTATGTCGATCCGATGACAACGAATATAGTTGTCGAGGAGATCGCGGTTTCGACCGACGAGTCGCCGCTCCAGCTTTCTGCCGACATCAATTATAAGAAATGGCTTAATACGTTTGATGCGTCATTGCAGTTTTCGCAGGCCTATATTTCGCCTAACTGGTATCAGGGTGGGAAAAACAATCTCAACCTGATCGGTCACGCGATCTATAACATCAAGCTGAATCAGAAGTTCTATCCCAATGTCCTTTTCGAGACAACCGTGCAGTATAAGCTGGCGCTTAACTCTGCGCCGGACGACAGTATCCATGCATTCAATATCTCGGAAGATCTGTTCCAGATCAATTCTACATTCGGTCTCAAGGCAGCCAAGCGTTGGTATTATTCTGCGAATCTGCTTTTTAAGACGCAGCTGCTGAAGAGCTATCCGACAAACTCGCGCACGGTTCAGTCGTCGTTCATGTCGCCCGGCGAACTTAACCTCGGTCTCGGTATGACCTACAACTATGAGTCGCCGAAGAAGAATTTCACGTTTGGCGCGTCGATCTCCCCTCTGTCGTGGAATCTGAAGACGTGCATGGACTCGGATCTTGATCCGACGGCCTATGGCATAGAGGCCGGACATCATTCGGTCAATACGTTCGGTTCGAGTGCCGAGCTGAAGGCGATGTGGAAGGTTGCGTACAATATCGTCTACAACACGCGTCTGTTCTTCTTTACAGACTATGGAAAAGTCCAGACCGATTGGGAGCATACGATCGATTTCAATATCAACAAGTTCCTGTCGACACGCCTGTTTGTCAACATGCGCTATGACACTCAGACGCCGCGCCCAGCCAACAGCAGCAAGTGGCATAAGTTTCAGCTGAAGGAAATCTTCAGTTTTGGATTTGCCTATCATTTCGGTGTCTGAGCGAATATTCATTCCGGCCTCTTCTCCTTATGTTCTCAAGAAAACAACTTATAGTCCTGCTGGTGGTTTTGATGGCCGTTCCGGCGCAGTGTGTTCTGGCTGCATCGAAATTGCTCGGGCAGCTACCCCGGACGTCGTTTGTTTTTGAGGATTTTTCCGTAGACCGTCTGCGGGCTGATCTCGGCCGGATTCCGTTGCATCACATCGAGGGAATCTGGCGTTATACGACTGAGAAAACCGAAATAGCAATCATCAGACCCGTCTGTCTGGAGGGGAGTGATATTGCTGCCGGCGGGGTCGATGAGGGATGCTATTACATTGTGCTGACGGGGAGCGCTGACCGGTCACTGCGCCCGGGAACGGTCATGGGAGTCGTGATCCCGTCGGCAAAAAGCGGTGTCTACGAAGCCCGGATCTATACTCGTAAGGCCACCTCATTTATGTATGACCCGCGCAAATTCACCCTGAGGCTTTCCGACGATGATTCGCGATTGGTTTTCGATAGGAAGAAGTCGGAGTTTTCTGTCAATTTCTGGCATTTTGTGCCCTATCTCTGGCGCTATTCCGTGAGACGTAATGCGTCGGCTCCATCAGTGTCGGGGTGCATCCGCGTCTATCCTGAACCGGAACTGCCTCTCGAACCGCGTTATCTTTAGATCTTTAGCCTTCCGGAATTAGATGAAACAGTTGTTGTTCATATTGATTGCTTTTATTGGCGTGGTGGCCCACGGTCTTGAAAAAACCACTCGCCGGAATCTTAAGGTGTCGCCCGGAGTGGTGGCAGCGGAGGCTGCGGCTGAATATGACACAATAGCGGTTGGCCGAGATGCGGACATTCGTCTGTCAGGTTTTGACAAGCCGCTGAGGTCGAACTATGAGACGCTTTTTATTACGAATAATCTTGGCGACGGGTTGTCGGGGATTGTCATCGAATTGAACTATCTGGACGGGGAGGGGCGACAGCTCCACAAGCGGGAGGTCTGCGTCGGGTGTGATGTCCCGGTTTCGGAGACTCGCCAGATCCGTTTCCGGTCGTGGGACCGTCAGCAATCATTCTATTATAGGCTATCCGCCAGGCCGCGGAGTTCGACGGCAGTTCCGTTCGATGTCAGATGTCGTGTGGTTGCCGTTGTCATTAAAAAGGACTAAAATCATTATGTCACATCCGATCGACGATATAAAGGACGACCTGTCACCTGATTTTGAAGCTGCGTTCCGCCAGCTTATTGCCGAGAGACTCTACAAGAAGGGTGAGACGATCTCGTCAATGACCGACATGAGAAACCACTTGTTCTACATCATGTCGGGTTCGGCTCGTGTCTACTATATTTCCGGGGGAAAGGAGCATACTTATTCATTCGCTTTTGAAAATGAGTATATCTCGCTATCCTATCCGCTGCTGAAGGATAGCGACTACGTGACCACAATCGAGTTTCTCGAGCCGACGCTTGTGGCAACGGTGTCGTTTGAAAAAATACAATCGCTGATGCGTCGGTATGATCCTGTCTCGATCGGTTTTGTGCTGAAGGAAATGTTCAAGGGGCTTATGAAGCAGATGTCGATCCTTGAGGAGCGCATCCTTGTCCTGCAGACTTATTCGGCCAATGAAAAGTTTGACTGGATTATCAATCGTTATCCGAAGATTTTCGGGCGTGCGAATCTGACGCAGATCGCTTCGTATCTCGGCATGACGAAGGAGACCCTCTATCGCATTCGTTCGGGCAAATACGGGGCTTCTGCTCAGAGAAAGTAGATCAGAGTCAGGACATAGGCCGGGAGGTTGTCTGATTATGGCTTATCCTGGGCGTGGCATGAGGGATCAGGGTTCGTCAATGGCATTAGTCAACTCCCTGTACGGTTCATCATTCTACCATTAGAACCATTCAGAAATTACTCCCTCCGTCTCCAACCTGCAAAAAAGATCAGGCGCCGGTCAAAATTCCGAATTTTGACACAGCGCCTGATTAAAATTATAGTCAGATCCCGTTTCAGGGGATTTCGTAGGCGGGGATGTCCTTCAGGCCGATGTTGAACCGCAGGGCCGAGTAGGGGGGGATTGTGACAGCTCCGGTTGACGAGGTGTTGCCAAGGTAGCCGTAGCCCATTGTGTAGGGTACGATGATTTCGCAAGTGTCACCGACATGCATCTGTGTCAGGGCGACTTGCCATCCGACAATTGTTTCGGCAAGCAGGAAGGTCCTAACGCTGTCGCTTGCAACCGTTGTCGAGTCAAAGCCGTAGCCGTCATATAGGTGGCCTTTGTATTTGACTGTGACCTGACTTGTGATCAGGGGCTGCAGGTTGCCTTCGGTCTGCGAGCGGTCATTGAAGTAGTGGATCAGCAGGCGGGATTCGGGATACCATGCGGGCTGGACAAGCGAATAGTAGGGAGTGCCGTCGGGGTTTGTTTTTGCTTCCATTTCGGCATACCATGCATTGTTTGCTTTGCGCCAGTCTTCATATTCATTCCATTGGTTGTCGGAATCTCCGCACGACTGGATGACGAGGCCGGCTCCGAAAATCGCGGCAGTGATAAAAAATAGTTTCTTCATTTTTCAGAGACTTCGCTTAAAATTCAATTTTCGGAGCTTTTGCAGCGCCCTCTTCGGCTGAGAACTGCGGCTTGGTCGAGAATCCGAACATTCCGGCGAAGATTGTTGCCGGAAACCGTCTGATAGTGGTGTTGTAGGTCCGAACTTCCTCGGTGTAGCGCGAGCGTGCGGTAGCGATGCGGTTTTCTGTGCCTTCGAGCTGAACCTGAAGGTCTTCGAAGTTTTTGCTTGCCTTGAGGTCGGGGTAGTTTTCTGAAACGGCAAGAAGCGATTTCAGTGCCGACGAAAGATCGTTCTGCGCTTTCTGGAATTTTGCGAGGTTTTCCTCATTGAGGTCGTCGACGTTCAGTGTGATCGAAGTTGCTTTCGCACGAGCCTCGGTGACCTTCTCGAAGGTCTCGGACTCGTGTGTCGCATAGCCTTTGACTGTGCTTACGAGGTTGGGGATGAGGTCTGCGCGCCGCTGATACTGGGTTTCTACTTCTCCCCAGCTCTGGTCGACACCCTCTTCGAGTCCGACCATTTTATTATAGGTCGAACATGCGCCCATTCCACATAAAAGCAGTAGGCCGACGACGATAATGAGCAGTATGGTTGATGTTTTTAATTTCATTTACGGTTTATGGAAAGAGATTAGTTTTGACTTGGTTGTTTTCAGGCAAGTTTTCTCAGCAGGGAGTTGAGGCTTACGCTGTCGTGGATGAGTTTGTGGAGATCGTCGACGCTTACGCGAGTCTGTTCCATCGTGTCGCGATGACGGAGGGTGACAGTGTTGTCTTCAAGTGTCTGATGGTCAACGGTGATGCAGTAGGGTGTTCCGATGGCATCCTGACGGCGGTAGCGTTTTCCGATCGAGTCTTTTTCGTCGTAGTGGGTTGCGAAGTCGAATTTGAGATCGTTGACGATTTCGCGCGCTTTGTCGGGCAGACCATCTTTTTTGACGAGCGGCAACACGGCGCATTTCACGGGAGCAAGCGCTGCCGGCAGATGGAGAACCACACGGGTGTCGCCGCCTTCAAGCTGCTGTTCCTCATAGCTTGAGCAGAGCACTGACAGGAACATGCGGTCAACGCCGATCGAAGTCTCGATCACGTAGGGAACATAGTTTTCTTTCAGTTCGGGGTCAAAGTATTTGATGTTCTTGCCGGAGTATTTCTCATGCTGCGAGAGGTCGAAGTTTGTGCGTGAGTGGATGCCTTCGACTTCCTTGAATCCGAACGGCATCTGGAATTCGATGTCTGTGGCGGCATTTGCATAGTGGGCCAGCTTTTCGTGATCGTGATAGCGATATTTTTCGTCGCCAAGACCGAGTGCTTTGTGCCATTTGAGTCGCCATTCTTTCCAGGTCTGGAACCATTTGAGCTCTTCGCCGGGACGAACGAAGAATTGCATTTCCATCTGTTCGAACTCGCGCATTCTGAAGATGAACTGGCGGGCAACAATCTCGTTGCGGAAAGCCTTGCCGATCTGTGCGATACCGAAGGGAAGACGCATGCGTCCGGTCTTCTGCACGTTGAGGTAGTTGACAAAGATGCCCTGAGCGGTTTCGGGACGGAGATAGACTTTCATAGCGCCGTCGGCAGTGCTGCCCATTTCGGTACTGAACATGAGGTTGAACTGACGGACTTCGGTCCAGTTGCGGGTTCCGGAGATCGGGCAGACGATTTCTTCGTCAATGATGATCTGGCGGAGTTCGTTGAGGTCGTTGGCGTTCATCGCGTCGGAGAACCGCTGATGGAGAGCGTCGCGCTTGGCTTTGTGCTCGCACACGCGGGGATTTGTTTCGCGGAAAAGCGCTTCGTCAAAAGATTCGCCGAAGCGTTTCTTTGCTTTTGCCACTTCTTTTTCGATTTTTTCTTCGATTTTTGCGATTGCCTCTTCGATAAGCACGTCGGCGCGATAGCGTTTTTTAGAATCTTTGTTGTCGATCAGGGGATCGTTGAATGCGTCGACGTGGCCGGATGCTTTCCAGATGGTGGGATGCATGAAGATTGCAGAGTCAATACCGACAATGTTGTCATGCAGGAGAGTCATAGCGTCCCACCAATAGCGCTTTATATTATTCTTGAGTTCCACGCCATTCTGGCCGTAGTCATAGACGGCAGAGAGTCCGTCGTAGATTTCGCTTGATTGGAATACGAAGCCATATTCTTTGGCGTGAGATACAATTTTCTTGAATACTTCGTCTTGTTGAGCCATAGTGTGTAGGTGTATCAATATTTAGTGACCGCAAAATTAAGCATTTTTTTTAAATAACATGCATTAAGATGGGGCAAGGGTTGCATGCTTTGCGCTAAAGTGGTAACTTTGCGCCTCGAATTAATTATTTTTCACATCGAATGTACGACAAGAATCTCTTATCTGCACTTGTTTTCACCTGTTCATCGCTGCTCTTTCCAACTGTTGTCAATTCCGCTGCTATGCCGGATCATCTCTCGTCTGCCGACTCTACACGTTGGCTCGGCGAGGTGACTGTGACTGCAATCAAGCAGAAAACCGACCTGTCACTTCAGCCGCTTGCCGCAACGGTGATAAACCGTGAGCAGACTGAGACGTGGTCTGTCTCGTCGCTCAAGGGAGTCAGCGAGATTGCCCCTAATTTCTTTATGCCTGACTATGGCAGCCGAATGACGTCGAGCATCTATGTGCGTGGGATCGGATCCCGAATGGATAACTCGGCCGTCGGTCTGACGGTCGACAATGTGCCGTTCCTGAACAAGAATGCCTATGATTTCCTGCTGGTCGACATTGACCGTATCGAGGTGTTGAGGGGACCTCAGAGCACACTCTACGGACGCAATACGATGGGTGGCCAGATCAATATCTACACGGTCAAGCCTATGGACTATCAGGGAGATCGCGTCGCCGCTACGATCGGCAATGGTCCGACCGGAAATCTTTCGGTTGCCCACTACCAGAAGTTCAATCCGAATCTGGCAATGTCCTTTTCCGGAAATTTCATGTTTACCGACGGATTCTACAAGAACCACTATAATGCGAAGAAGGTCGGTGCGGAGAAGGGTGCCGGGTTGAGATGGACCACCCAGTGGCAGATCAGTCCTACGCTTACGGCCGACAACACAGCTGCGTTCAACTATTCGCAGCAGGGCGGCTATGCCTACGAATATGTCGGGAGCGGCCGCATCGAATACAACGACACATGTTTCTATCGTCGGAACGTTGTCAGCGATGCTCTGACCGTCAAATGGAATCAGGCTAATTTTTCGCTTTCAAGCATCACGTCGTTTCAGTATATCACCGATAACATGACGCTGGACCAGGATTTTCTCCCGCTGAATTATTTCACGCTGACGCAGGCTATTCATGAGTCGAGCGTCACGCAGGATGTCGTTGTCCGCGGAAAGACTGGCGACTATTCGTGGCTTGGCGGTCTGTTCGGTTTTTACAAACACACTTCAATGCGTGCGCCTGTGGTGCTCGGCGATGACGGGATCTCGTATCTGATCACTGACCGCATTAATATGAACGACCGGATTCCGGTCAGGCTTGAGTTTGCGGATCCGACGATTCCTCTTCTGAGCAATTTCAAGATGCCGACCTATGGGCTGGCTCTCTATCATCAGAGCTCCTATCAGCTCGATAAGGTCAATTTCACACTCGGGCTGCGACTCGACTATGAGAAGACCAGGCTTGACTATACCAGCGTCTGCAATACGGATGTGGCGATCTATATGAAGAGTGGCAGGCCTCCCGGACCGCTGGTTCAGAAAAATATTTCAATCAATGAGTCGGGGCGCTTGTCTGACCACTATCTCGAGTTTGTGCCCAAATTCACGATGAGCTATGATCTTCCGATGAACAGCGGCTCGAGCCTCTATGCTTCAGTCGGAAAGGGTTACAAATCGGGTGGCTTCAATAACCAGATGTTCAGTGAGATTCTGCAGTCCAAGATGGAAGCGGAGGTGAAGGCCCTGATGCCGGGCGTCAATGTCGACAACGAGCCTCTTGACATCGATGAGATTATTTCTTATCGACCGGAGCGCAGTTGGAACTATGAGATCGGTGCGCATATCGGGTGTGCCGATGGACGCGTGATGACAGACATCGCTTTGTACTATATTGATCTGACTGACCAGCAGCTGACAACATTCCCTGACGGGTCGACAACGGGCCGCATTACGACTAATGCTGGCAAGTCGCGCAGTTTTGGTGGTGAGTTCCAGGTCCACTATAATCCGTCGCAGAGGTGGGCATTCAATGCCTCCTATGGCTATACCAATGCGAAATTCCGCCATTATATCGACGGACCGGATGACTTCTCCGGAAAGTATGTGCCTTATGCTCCGAACCACACTCTTTTCCTATCAGGGGCGTTCAGCCATAAAATCGGTCGAGACTGGAAGATGACCTATGACTTGAATCTTCGCGGAGCAGGCCGGATCTACTGGACTGAGGCTAACGATGTGAGTCAGCCTTTCTATGCGTTGCTCGGAGCGTCGGTCAGAGCTGACCGCGGATGGGTTGAACTGGAAGCGTGGGCGGAAAACCTGACCGACACCAGATTCAATACATTCTACTTCGAATCGATCTCAAATCGCTTCCTTCAGCGCGGGAAGCCGCGCCAGGTCGGAGTGACGGTCCGGTTGAATTTCAATGCGTCGAATTGACGCTTCTTTCATCTCGGACTGAACTACTTTGACTTTCGGGAGGTTTTCTTTTTATCAAACAGATTTCACCTACCTCCCATGAAACCGAGTCATAACATTCTTTTATTGTTCCTGTCCGTCATCGTTTCGGCGTGTGGAAGCGATGAGCCTTTCCGTCATGTTGTGTTTGCCGACAGTCCGAAAATGTTCAGTTCGGTCACAGATCTGTCGGGTGTCCGCTCTGCATCTGTCATAACCGAGGGTGTGTCATATAACATTGTGTTTAACGATGAGCCGCGCCAGGCGACGCTGACCATCACAGATCTGCAGATTGCTCCGGCAGGGGAGCGGATCATTGCGACATTCACTGATCTGGAATGGACCTATGAGCCGGGGTCGCACGAAAAACAACGGGCTATCCGGGCCGACGAACTTCACTCAAGCGGATCGCCGGCCGCTGACGTTGTTCTGACGGATGTCTCTATTGTATATACGGAGTCGAATGAAATGAATCCGAACGCGACTGCCGGTTTTTATGCCGAATATACGGTCAACGGATCTCATCATGTCGTTTCTTTCCCATATTCGGTGCTTGCCGACGGGACGACGACGGTGAGGGAAGCTGTAGATGGCAGTCTGGTGACTGACGATGTGCTCTACGATCCGGTCTATGTGGTCAGTTTTGATCCGGCGGCTATGGTGGCCACGTTGGTTTCGGAAGGCCTTGTTGTCGACGGGAAAGCGGCCGATTTTGAACTTAGCGGGCTGCGGCTCGGGCTGGACGGGAGGAACTATTCGCTTTCGACAACCTCGACGACGCGTTTCGCACCGGCTGATGGCGGTTCACGCTGGCGTTTCAGGGATTTTAATGCCCATGCGGATCTTCGTGATGAACTTAATTTCGTTCTTGAGCTGGCAGACGACAGTCTCAGTGTTGTTGTCGAAGGATTTCTCTCGCCTGATCTTTCGACTCTGCGGCCGTGACTCAGGAGGGGCGCGCCGGGTCGTCGGAATGCAATAGGGATGACATTGTCATGCGAGGCTAAAAATAGTTAATTCCGGCGGTTTTTTATTGAAAATTTGTTATCTTTGCACTGAAATAAGTAACTCCCACGGAATTCACAGACGGTCTTGGAGTCGGATTTCCTCTTCAACTGACTGACCTTTAGTGGAATTTCGTGTTGATTTGTGATGAAAAAATCAGGTAAATTTTTTACTATAGTATGATATCACTTACAATCCTATCATCTACTCTTGCAATCACAGCAGCCATTACCGGCATCGCCCTCGTCGGGCTCGCGCTGTGGCTTGCCGGTTTAATGTCGCCTAAGTCTTATAATGTAGCAAAAGGCGAAGCTTATGAGTGTGGTATACCGACTCGCGGCGAAAGTATGGCCCAGTTTAAAGTCGGCTACTATCTGTTTGCTATTCTATTTTTAATGTTCGATGTTGAGTGCGTGTTCCTCTTCCCCTGGGCAACCATTGTCCGTTCGCTTGGTGGAGCCGGTCTTCTCAGCATCGCTGTTTTCTTTGTAATCTTAGTGCTCGGGCTGGTTTATGCTTGGCGGAAAGGAGCTCTTGAATGGAAGTGACAACAAAAAGCATGCCCTACGACGCATGGAAAGACAATGAGTACATTGAAAGTCTTGTAAAGGAACTTCAGGCTAACGGAACGAATGTAGTTGTCGGCAGTCTTGACAAGCTGATCAACTGGGGCCGCAGTAACTCAATCTGGCCGCTGACGTTTGCGACCAGCTGCTGCGGAATCGAGTTCGTGTCTCTCGGCGCTGCCCGCTATGATATGGCCCGCTTCGGATGGGAAGTTGCCAGATCTTCGCCCCGTCAGGCAGACTTTATGATGGTTGCCGGCACAATCGTGAAGCGTATGGCTCCGGTCATGCGCCGTCTCTATGATCAGCTTGCCGAACCGAAGTATGTGATCGCTTGCGGAGCATGTGCGGTTTCCGGCGGACCATTCAAAAAGTCCTATCATGTGGTTATGGGGATTGACAAAATTGTTCCTGTCGACGTCTTCCTTCCTGGCTGTCCGCCTCGTCCCGAGGCGATGATCTATGCGATCATGCAGTTGTCCAGAAAGATCAAGGTCGAGCGTTTCTTCGGCGGAGTGAACCGCAAGGAAAATCAGGAAGAATTCCTCAAAGCCCATCCGATTGAATCGCTGGAGGGTTAATTTAAAGAATGTAGAACACTAAGATTTCAACTCCTAAATAATGGCAGAACTTAAGGACACCATAGCCAGAATCTTTCCCGAAGCCACTTTTGAAGATGGCGACATCCTGACGGTCAATATCCCTGACGCCAAATGGCATGAATTTGCCAAAACTCTGAGGGACAATCCCGAGTTTGGTTTTGATTTTCTCGTGACCATAGTCGGAATGGACTGGAAGGATAAACTCGGATGTGTTTACTACCTGACCTCGACTAAGACAAACCGTCATATCTCTGTTAAGGTAACTACCGACAATCTTGAAACCCCGATGCTTCACAGCGTCGCCGATCTCTGGCACATTGCCGGGATCTTCGAACGTGAAGTCTATGACTTCTTCGGCATTGTCTTTATCGGCAACCCCGACATGCGCCGTCTGTTCCTTGATATCGACTGGAAGGGCTTCCCTCTCAGAAAAGACTATGACGAAAGCGAGGAGCTCAATCCCGTCTCGACCGAAAACGAGCGTCAGTCGGACTTCACTGACACATATGTTGAGCTTCCCGACGGAAAGGTTGAGAAGCGTCAGGTCAGAGTCTTTGAAGAGGATGATTTCGTTGTCAACATCGGCCCGCAGCACCCTGCAACCCACGGTGTGTTGCGTTTCCGCACGGCTGTTGACGGCGAGAATATCAAAAAGATCGACGTCTACATGGGTTATATCCACCGTGGAATCGAGAAAATCTGCGAAAAACTTACATATCCGCAGACGCTTCATTTCATGGACCGTATGGACTATTTCTCCGGTCATCCCTATCACCATTGTCTCTGTATGACAATCGAAGATGCCGCCGGAATCGAAGTGCCCCGTCGTGCTCAGGTCATCCGCGTGCTCATGGACGAACTTTCGCGTATCGCTTCACACTGTCTGTTCATCGGAACATTCTGCATGGACCTTGGCGCGACAACAATGCTGTTCTATACGCTCCGTGTCCGCGAGCAGATTCTTGATATCATGGAAAAAACGTGTGGAGCACGAATGACATTCAACTACGGGTGCATCGGCGGTGTCATGCAGGATCTTGCTCCCGATTTCGTTGAAGATGTTAAAGCTCTTCTTGAAGTGCTTCCCAAAAATATCAAGGAATACAACAAGTTGTTCACCGGCAACGTAATTACAAAGAACCGTATGGAGGGTGTCGGCTGTCTTTCGAAGGCTGATGCCATTTCATGGGCCGTCACCGGACCTTCCGGCCGTGCATCGGGATGGGCTTGCGACGTGCGCAAGACAGATCCTTATTCGATCTACGGCGAGCTCGACTTCGAGCAGGTTGTCAAGACTGAAGGTGATTCGATGGCACGATTCAAGGTGCGCATGGAAGAGATGGAGCAGAGCGCGAAGATTATCGCCCAGCTCATCGACTCGATTCCCGAAGGAGAGATCTGTGCAAAAGTTCCCAAGGTGCTCAAGCTTCCTGTAGGCCACTGGTTCCGTAAGGTTGAGGGCTGTCGCGGAACATTCGGCGTCTACCTCGAAAGCGACGGCACTACTTCGCCTTATCGTCTCAAACTTGTTCCGCCGAGTCTCACTGCTGCCGCAGCGGTAGATCATATTACCCGCGGCAATAAGATTGCCGACCTTATAACAATCGGTGGTTCGCTTGACTATATCGTGCCCGATATGGACCGCTGATTTATCCAAAACTTAGTTATCACGTTTCTACTGTATAAAAAATTATATCTTAAAATCTATGTTCGATTTTTCGTTACTGACTGAGTGGATTGGCAATTTCCTGCAGAACACTCTGGGGCTGCCGGGCTGGCTTGCGACCACTATCGAATGTGTGGGCGTAGGACTCGCGCTTCTGCTGGTCTATTCGTTGCTGGCTCTGTTCTATATCTGGTATGAACGTAAGCTTTGTGCCGCGTTCCAGTGCCGTCTCGGTCCGGACCGTGTCGGTCCCTGGGGACTTCTCCAGAGTTTTGCCGACATGTTCAAGATGCTTATAAAGGAGTTGATTTCTCTCAACCACGTCGACAAATTTCTTTTCGCGCTTGCTCCTTATCTGGTGATTCTTGCATCGATGCTTGCGTTTGCAGTGCTTCCGTGGGGCAACGGACTTCAGGTGATCAACTTCAACATCGGTATATTCTTCCTGATCGCGGTTTCTTCGATCGGAGTGCTTGGTATTCTTCTTGCTGGATGGTCAAGTAATAACAAGTTCACCCTTATCGGCGCGATGCGTTCAGGCGCGCAGATGGTCAGCTATGAGCTCTCTATCGGTCTGTCTGTCCTTACGATGGTAGCCTTTGCCGGAACAATGAATGTTGTTGAGATCGTTGAGGCGCAGGACAACCTGTGGTTCATCTTTTCCGGCCATATTCCCGCAATTATCGCTTTTGTCATCTATATGATTGCCGGTACGGCAGAAACAAACCGCGGTCCGTTTGACCTTCCCGAAGCGGAAAGTGAGCTTACTGCCGGTTATCACACAGAATATTCCGGTATTCATTTCGGATTCTTCTATCTTGCGGAATACCTCAATCTCTTCATTGTTTCAGGTGTTGCCGCACTCCTTTTCTTTGGCGGCTGGATGCCTTTCCATATTCCTGGATGGGACGGTTTCAATGAGGTGATGAACTATATTCCTTCCGTGGTGTGGTTCATTGGTAAAGCGATTGTCCTCTCGTTTGTTGTCATCTGGTTCAAGTGGACATTCCCGCGTCTGCGAATCGACCAGCTTCTTTCTCTTGAATGGAAGTATCTCCTTCCCATCAATCTCTTCAACCTTGTGCTGATGGTGTTGGTTATTGTCTATAACTTCCATTTTTAATCCCAACAGTTGAGTATAATCCGTTTTTTTCGGTTGATTCCAACTTTTATCATCTAAAGACGTTAAAAAGTATATCCATAATTCAGATCTAATCATGAGCGACAAATTCGGAAAAATTGTTCAGGTTATCGGACCTGTTGTCGACGTGGCTTTTGAAGGCGAAGGCAATGTGTTGCCGCCGATCTTCACAGCTTTGAAGGTGGACCGTCCCGACGGTTCTATGCTAATTCTTGAAGTCGAACAGCATATCGGCGAAAACACTGTGAGATGCGTGGCTATGGAAAGCACCGACGGTCTTCAGCGTGGGTCGCGTGTAGATAATCTCGAACGTCCAATCGCCGTTCCGACCGGTAATCAGGTCAAGGGACGTCTTCTTAATGTTGTCGGCGAGGCCATTGACCGCCTGCCTGCGCTTAAGCGTGACGATCTCCGCCCGATCCATCAGCCGGCTCCCGAGTTTGACGAACTCACCATCGGCACCGAGATCCTTTATACCGGTATTAAGGTTATCGACCTTCTGGAACCTTACAGCAAGGGTGGTAAGATCGGTCTTTTCGGCGGTGCCGGTGTGGGCAAGACTGTATTGATCATGGAGCTAATCAATAATATTGCGAAGGGCCATAACGGCTTCTCGGTGTTCACCGGTGTCGGCGAGCGTACGCGTGAAGGAAATGACCTGCTTCGTGAGATGATTGAGAGCGGCGTAATGAAATATGGCGAAAAATTTGCCGAAGGAATGGAAAAAGGGGAGTGGAATCTCGCCGATGTCGACATGAATCAGGTCGAGCAGTCGCAGGCGACACTTGTGTTCGGTCAGATGAACGAACCCCCGGGCGCGCGTCTGCGTGTGGCTCTTTCCGGACTGACGGTTGCCGAACAGTTCCGTGATCAGGATGGCGGCGGTAAGGAGATCCTTCTCTTCATCGACAATATCTTCCGCTTCACGCAGGCCGGTAGCGAGGTTTCGGCCCTTCTCGGCCGTATGCCGTCGGCGGTGGGTTATCAGCCGACACTGGCGTCTGAGATGGGTATGCTTCAGGAGCGTATCACTTCGACTAAAAACGGTTCGATCACTTCCGTTCAGGCAATCTATGTGCCTGCCGATGACTTGACCGACCCGGCTCCTGCGACAACATTCAGCTTCCTTGACGCGACAACAGTGTTGAGCCGTAAGATCGCCGAGCTTGGTATCTATCCTGCGGTTGACCCTCTTGAGTCGACTTCGCGAATCCTCGACCCCAATATCATCGGAGAGGATCACTATAACACGGCACAGGCTGTCAAACAGCTCCTCCAGAAGTACAATGAACTTCAGGATATCATAGCGATCCTTGGTGTTGACGAGCTCTCTGACGAAGACAAGCTTGTTGTTGCCCGTGCGCGTCGTGCTCAGCGTTTCCTTTCGCAGCCGTTCTTTGTTGCAGAGCAGTTCACAGGTCTTCCCGGTGTGATGGTACCGCTTTCGGAAACTATCCGTGGATTCAAGATGATTCTCAGTGGCGAGATGGATAAATATCCCGAGCAGGCGTTCCTTAATGTCGGAACGATCGACGAGGCTATTGAGAAAGGAAAACGGATGCTTGCAGAGGTCAATGGCTGATGCTTCCCCGTCGGGTGCGTCTGTTTTAAGGTAAATTGATAAATTGTAATTATTAAGGCTAACCATGATACTAAAGATCATCTCATCAGAAGATATTGTTTTCGAAGGAGAAGTTGTGCTTGTCACGCTTCCGGGATCAAACGGCAGTTTTACTGTACTGAACAGACATGCTTCGTTGGTCTCGACTCTTGAGAGCGGCCGAATCTTCTATAAGACGTCCCAAGGCGATGAAGGAGTTTTGCTTCCTGTCGACGGCGGTCTTGTTGATGTTGATGATAACGTGGTGTCGGTTTGCCTCTATTAATATGATGGAGATGAGGAAGATCGCTGTTATACTTACGTTTATTTTCGCTTCGCTGATTGTTCCGGTGTTTTCCGGAGCGACCTGTGTTGCCGATGGAACAGAAATTGAATTCTCTCCTAAGGAAATCATTTTCGAGCATCTTGGCGATGGCTACGGGTGGGAAGTACCATTCGATCATCACCACCGGATTCCGTTGCCTGTTATTCTTTTCGGAGAGGATGGTTTTCATTGTTTCATGTCCTCAAAAGTAACGGGAGGCGAGGTCTATCACGACGGTGATGCCTCATTCGTCATTGCGAAGGAGGGACCCTACAGAGGGAAAGTCGTGCAGCTTATGGCAGATGGTTCGGAATACCGCCCGTGGGACATTTCCATAACCAAGAATGTCTGTGAGTTGTTCATCGCCTGTCTGCTGGTTATGTGGAGCGTATTTGCTGTTGCGCGTTGGCATAAGCGTGAGATGTATAAAGCTCCCAGGAAGGTGCGTGGCATAATCGAGGCTCTGATCGTTTTCATATATGATGGAGTCATAAAGGAAACACTGGGTGATCGTTCGAAGAAGTTCGCACCTTATTTGCTGACGCTTTTCTTTTTCATTCTCTATCTGAATCTGCTCGGACTGATGGTGATTTTCCCCGGAGGTGCGAATCTGACAGGTAATATTGCAGTCACTCTCGTGTTGTCGATATTCACCTTTCTGGCTACGAACCTGTTTGGGTCCAAGCATTATTGGAAAGAGATTTTCTGGCCCGATGTGCCTCTCTGGCTTAAATTCCCGCTTCCGATCATGCCTGTCATAGAGCTCTTCGGAGTGTTTACAAAGCCGGCAGCGCTGACAATCCGTCTTTTTGCGAATATGATGGGAGGCCATATGATCGTGATTTCGCTGACTCTTCTTATTTTCATATTCGCCGCATTGGGTCCCGTTGTGACGGGAGTGACGACAGCCGTGTCAGTACTTTTCTCTCTGTTCATGTTGCTGATCGATGTGCTTGTAAGTTTTATTCAGGCTTACGTGTTTACAATGTTGTCGACTATGTTCATCTGTTTTGGAACCGAAAAGGGCCACTCGGAGGCACATGCTCACGAAGCATCGGATCAGAAGCAGGCAGCATAAACTAATTGAAATTTTTAATAACAAACATAATAACTTCAAAACTAAAAAACTATGTTAGCAATAATTTTAGCCGCAGTTGAAGCTCTTCTCGCTATTGGATCATGTGTTGGAGCCGGTATCGCAGCAATCGCTGCCGGTATTGGTATAGGTAAGATCGGTTCGGCCGCTATGGAAGCTATTGCGCGTCAGCCCGAATCAGCCGGTGATATCCGTAGTAACATGATTGTTGTGGCCGCTCTTGTGGAAGGTGTGGCTTTGTTCGCAGTTGTCGTTTGCGTTCTCGCAATGTTCCTCTAATTCTGAACGACTTTATTATTTATGGAACTGTTTACGCCTGACTTAGGCTTGGTATTCTGGATGTTTGTGGCTTTTGCCATACTCCTGTTTGTTCTTTACAAATGGGGATGGCCGGTCATAATCAAGGGAATCGAAAGCCGGGCCGACTTCATTGACAGTGGTGTCGAGTATGCGCGGGAAGCTAAGGAGCAACTCCAGCATGCAAAGGAGGAGTCGGAAAAATATGTTGCAGAAGCGCGTAAGCAGCAAGCCGATATGTTGCGCGAAGCAGACCGCATGAAGTCCCGAATCATTGAAGAAGCCCGCGTTGCCGCGCAGGAGGAAGCAAATAAAGTGATGGATGCGGCCAAGCTTGCAATCGCTCAGGAGAGAAAAGAGGCCGAGTTGCAGTTCCGCAATGAGGTCAGCTCTTTTGCTCTTGACATTGCTTCGAAAGTAGTGCGTAACGAGTTGGCTGATGCTAAAGCGCAAACTAAGCTCGTCGATAAGCTTCTCGACGAAATGGAAAACCAGAACTAACCCTACCTGACGCTATGAACGAAGGATTGATTCCCAAACGCTATGCAAAGGCTCTTTATCTTGTCGCTTGCCAACGAAAGGTCGACACGGAGATATATGAGAAAATGAAGGCTCTTGAGCGGAATTTCATGGAATATCCCCAGTTTGACGAGTCGCTCAATAATCCTTATATTCCGTTTGACGACAAGGCCTCTCTGATCGTGTCGGCTGCAGGAGTTAAGAAAGACGATTCGACACTCTCTGATTTTATCCGGTTGCTCGGGAAAAACAAGAGAATCGGGATGATGAGAGCGATTGGGGCTGCATATGTAGAGATCTATCGCGAACAGCATGACATCTATAGTGTCAGAGTTGCGTCTGCTTCACAGCTTTCTTCCGGTGAGGAGTCGCGTCTGAAGAAGATGATCCAGAGTCATCTCGGAGGCGGCGTGATGGAGTATGAGATGAGTGTTGATCCTTCATTGATCGGCGGCTTTACTGTTAGTGTCGGAAATGAGAAAATCGATGCTTCGGTCAGCAATGAGTTAAAACAATTGCGATTAAATCTAATAAGCAAATAAAACTGAACAAATGATTAATCCCAGCGAGATTTCAGAAATATTAAAACAGCAGCTTGAAACCATCAATTCCAAAGTTTCTTTCGAGGAAACAGGAACGGTTCTCGAGGTTGGTGACGGCGTGGCTCATGTCTATGGTCTGGACAATGTGTGCGCCAATGAACTCGTAGAGTTTGAGAATGGTGTGAAGGGCGTAGCGCTCAATCTTGAGGAGAGCAACGTCGGTGTCATCCTGCTCAACAATGTCGACAAAGTGACCGAAAACATGTCGGTACGTCGCACAGGCGAAATCGCCTCAATCCCGGTAGGTGAGGGGCTGCTGGGACGTGTCATAAACGTTTTGGGTGAACCGATCGACGGTTGCGGTCCTATTGGAGGCGACCTTATGCACCTTCCTCTGGAGCGCAAGGCTCCCGGTGTCATCTACCGTCAGCCGGTGAAGCAGCCTCTTCAGACAGGTATAAAGGCGATCGACTCTATGGTGCCGATCGGCCGAGGTCAGCGTGAGCTTATCATTGGCGACCGTCAGATCGGAAAGACGGCAATCGCCATTGACACTATTATCAACCAACGCAAGAACTACGAGCAGGGCAAACCGGTCTATTGTATCTATGTCGCTATCGGGCAGAAGGCTTCGACTGTTGCCGCGCTTGTTGACACACTCCGCCGCAATGGCGCTCTCGAATATACTGTGGTCGTTGCGGCTACAGCTTCTGATTCGGCTTCGATGCGCTACTACGCTCCGTTTGCGGGTGTGGCGATCGGGGAGTATTTCCGCGACACCGGCCGTGACGCGCTGATCGTTTACGATGACCTTTCGAAGCAGGCTGTTGCCTATCGTGAGATTTCGCTGATTCTTAAGAGACCTTCAGGACGTGAGGCATATCCGGGTGATATTTTCTATCTCCACTCGCGTTTGCTCGAGCGTGCTGCGAAAATTATCGACAATCAGGAAGTGGCATCGCAGATGAATGACCTTCCCGAGCCATTGAAACCTATCGTCAAGGGAGGCGGTTCGCTGACTGCGCTTCCGATCATCGAGACTCAGGCCGGTGACGTTTCGGCTTACATTCCTACGAATGTGATCTCGATCACCGATGGTCAGATCTTCCTGGAGACAGCTCTCTTTAACCGAGGAATCCGTCCGGCTATCAATGTGGGTATCTCTGTGTCGCGTGTCGGTGGTAACGCTCAGATCAAATCGATGAAGAAGGTCGCCGGAACGCTTAAGATCGACCAGGCTCAGTTCCGTGAGCTTGAATCGTTCACTAAGTTCGGAGGCGATATCGACCCTGTGACCGCTCGAGTTATCGACAAGGGCCGTAAGAACGAGCGTCTGCTCATCCAGCCGCAGTATCACCCGATGGCTGTGGAGGATGAAGTGGCCGTTATCTTTGCCGGAACAAAGGGATTGCTTGAGAATGTGCCTCTTGACAAGGTGGCAGAATTTGAAAAGCTCTATCTCCAGCTTATCCACGCAAAACATGCCGACGATGTTCTCGAGCCGATCCGTCAGGGTCAGCTGACAGATGATGTCGTGGCAAAACTGACAGCGGCTGCCAATGATGTCGCAAGCCGTTATAACTAATTGGAAAATTCACTATAGCTGATAGTTTGACTTTTTATGGCAACACTAAGGGAACTTAAAGGCCGAATCGGATCGGTTGCTTCGTCAGAAAAAATCACCGGTGCGATGAAAATGATTTCTTCCGCAAAGATGCATAAGGCGGAGTTGTCATTGCGTCGTCTATTACCCTATCGTCAACAGATCGAGACAATCATCGGCAATATTCTTTCGGCTGACGCTCAGTTTAGTTCGCCGTTGATTGAGGCGAGACCTGTCTCGCGGGTCGGGATTGTTGTCTTCGGTTCAGACGATGGCCTTTGTGGGGCCTATAATGTCAATATTTTCAAGCTGCTTCTCGGTAAGATCGCTGATTACCGGAAAGAATTTGGCGAAAATGTGGAAATTGTCGTTTATCCGGTCGGGACAAAAATGCTCAAGGCCGTTTCCAAGCTTACGGACAGCAATCTCCGCATGGCTCAGGTCGAAGGAGTCAACTCCAAGACAACGGGCGATGGTGTCAAGTTGTTCGTTGAGCATCTGCAACAGACATTTCTTGCGGGCGAGCTCGACAAAATCGACATCCTTTACATGAACTTCAAGAGCGTCAGCCGCCAGCGTCCGGTCTGCGAGCAGATTATTCCTGTCGTTGCCGAGACGTTTGCTGCCAACGGCGTCAAGGAGTCATCCCGCCCTTATATATTCGAGCCGGATGCCAATTCTATTTTCCGGACAGTATTGCCGATGTTCCTCATGTCGGTGATGCAGGATGTCTTCACAGAGAACCGTGCCTCGGAGCAGGCTGCGCGTGTAATGGCGATGCAAAGTGCCAACGACAATGCCAAGAAGCTCCTCGAGCAGCTGCAGCTTGAATATAATAAGCTTCGCCAGCAGAGCATCACGACAGAATTGCTTGATATTCTCGGCGGCCAGATAAGATAAAATTGCCAAACAAAAGAGAAAAGAAATAATAACAAACCAATCGAAGAATAATTTATGGGTAGTGTTAAAGATTATTTTTCATCTTTAGGGTCGGGAATCTCAAGCCTTCTGAAAGGCATGCAGGTCACCGGAAAGGAATTTGTCACCCCGAAGATTACAGAAAAATATCCCGAGGATCGTGAGAAAGTCCACGTTCCTGAGCGCTTTCGTGCTATTCTTGAGCTGAAGTATGACGCCGACGGCAACCACAAGTGTATCGCCTGCGGCATCTGCCAGCGCAATTGTCCGAACGGCACCATTTCGCTGACAACCAAAATGGTCATGACAGCTGATGGCAAGCAGAAACGCAAGCTCGACAATTACATGTATGATCTGGGCAGCTGTACGTTCTGCCAGCTGTGTGTGACATCATGCCCGCAGGATGCGCTCGAGTTCAAGAACGATTTTGAGCAGGCCGTGTTCACCCGCGAAAAACTTGTGAAGAAACTCAATTATCTGCCTGAAAAGGAAGAGCCGGCTCCGACACCCGAGCAACTCGCAAAAATTCAGGCCGAGAAAGAAGCCAAGATAGCTGCCGCCAAAGCAGCCGCAGCTGCAAAGAAAGCAGCCGCCGCCCAGGAAGCTGTCAAGGCTGACATCCCCAAGGATACAACAGAAAAATAAATCAATCAAATTATATGGAATCAGTAGGAAGTATCATTATGTATCTGGTGATCGCTCTGTCGATTATCCTCTTTTCGGTACTGACTGTCACCACCCGTAAAATTTTGCGTTCGGCCACATTCCTCCTGTTCACCCTGTTTGCGACAGCCGCTCTCTATTTCAAGCTCGACTATGAGTTTCTCGGAGCAGTCCAGATTGCAGTCTATGCAGGTGGCATTGTGGTTCTCTTTGTGTTCTCGATTTTCCTGACGTCGCACCCCGGTCACAATGGGGCAGAGCTCGTCGGTTCGAAGCGAGTGCTCGGAGTGTTTGCCGCGCTTGCAACCTTTGCCGCAGTCCTCTTCGGACTGGTCTACCGCTGCGGTATGGCTATGGCCTCTCTGCCTGCAATGGAGAATCCGACCATGCACAAGATCGGTCAGGCGCTTATGGGAACAGGTGAATATCAGTATCTCCTGCCCTTCGAGGCAATCAGTGTTTTGTTATTGGCATGTATAATCGGTGGCGTAGTTGTCGCCCGCAAAAGATAATTGACAATGGATATCACGATTCTTTATTATCTCGTTCCGTCGCTTATCATGTTTTGCTGTGGCGTTTACGGGTTCATCACCCGACGCAACATGATTGCGATGCTCATTTCGCTTGAACTGATGCTGAATTCGGTCGACATCAATTTTGTTGTCTTCAACCGTTTTCTCTATCCCGAAAACATGGAGGGCATGTTCTTCACCCTCTTTGCGATAGCGATTGCTGCTGCTGAAACAGCCCTCGCCATAGCTATCATTATCAATGTGTTCCGTGAGGCCAAAAATATCAGCGTTGATGACCTCTCAAAAATGAAACATTAAGTGTCATGGAAGCTACAATCCCTGTTTTAATTCTTGCCATACCCCTGTTTATGTTTCTCTTTCTGGGCTTGCTCGGAAAGTTCATGAGCCATAAACTCGCCGGTATTCTCGGAACCGCAGGAATGGGTGTCACCCTTATTCTTGCATACTACACCGCATATCTTTATTTCTTTTCGGGTGCGCCCGAATTTGTGAACGAGGCCCACGATCGTCTTCAGTTCATCGTATTCAATCAGGACTGGCTTCAGTTCTATGATAAACTGATCATCCGCATCGGTTTCCTCCTTGACCCGATTTCGGCTATGATGCTTGTTGTCATCACGACAATCTCGTTCATGGTTCATCTCTACAGCAACGGCTACATGCGTGACCATCATGGAGTCTACGAGCACGGTTTCCAGCGTTTCTACGCTTTTCTGTCGCTCTTCAGCTTCTCGATGCTCGGTCTCGTTGTCGCAACCAACATTTTCCAGATGTATATCTTCTGGGAACTCGTGGGAGCGTCGTCGTATCTGCTGATCGGGTTCTATTACATCAAGCCTTCTGCTGTTTCGGCTTCGAAGAAAGCGTTTATCGTTACCCGTTTCGCTGACCTCGGATTCCTTATCGGTATCCTTATCCTGTCGTACTACACCGGAACGTTCAACTTCACCGAGCTTACTTCGATGAGTATCTCTTCCGACACATATCAGGTAAGTCTCTCGACCGCCGAACAGATCAAGAACATTTTCGCCACAAGCGCGGCTCCTGTTTTCCTCGGTGGCTCTGTGCTGACATGGGCTCTTGTTCTTATCTTCATGGGAGGTATGGGTAAATCGGCCATGATGCCTCTTCACATCTGGCTCCCCGACGCAATGGAAGGCCCCACTCCGGTTTCGGCGCTTATCCACGCCGCTACGATGGTTGTTGCGGGTGTCTATCTCGTCGCACGTCTCTTCCCGCTTTATCTCATGGAAGAGGTTTCGCTCACGATCGTCACTGTTGTAGGCGCGCTTACGGCACTCTATGCCGCAATGGTTGCCTGCGCTCAGGTCGACATCAAGCGAGTGCTCGCATTCTCTACGATATCGCAGATCGCCTTCATGATGGTTTCGCTCGGTGTTGCCCGTCCTGATTTCCACGAAGGACTCGGCTACATGGCTTCGATGTTCCACCTCTTCACCCATGCGATGTTTAAGGCGCTTCTGTTCCTTGGAGCCGGTGCGCTTATCCACGCTGTCGGATCGAACGATTACACAGCAATGCACGGTCTGCGCAAATATATGCCGATCACCAACATCACATTCCTTATCGGATGTCTTGCGATTGCCGGTATCATTCCCTTCTCGGGATTCTTCTCGAAAGATGAGATTCTGAGTGCATGTCTCGGCAACAGCTGGGTCGCATATATCTGGATGTCGATGGTTGCCGGTCTAACAGCGTTCTACATGTTCCGTCTCTACTATCTCATCTTCTGGTGGAAAGAACATAAGATCCACGAAGGTCATCATGCTCCCAAGGATCAGCCCTGGACAATGACTCTTCCGTTGATTATCCTTGCAGCGATCTCTTGTGTCGCCGGATTCATTCCTTTCGGCAAGCTTGTCAGCTGGGATGGCAAACCCTATGACTTCATGGCTCATTTCGACTGGAGCGTGGCCGGCGTCAGCCTGACTGTGGCAGTTGTCGCAATTCTTCTCGCTACAAAGATGTATATGAAAGAGAATCCTCTTCCCGAGAAGATGCGCAAGGCTCTCCCGAACCTCTGGACCTGGTGTCACCACCGTTTCTATTGGGACGAACTCTATATCTTCATCACCCACAAGATCATCTTTGGTCTGGTCTGCCGTCCGATCGCCTGGTTCGACCGTCACATTATTGATGGCACGATGGATGGATTCGCTTACGTGACCAACAAGGCTTCCTATGCGATCCGTGGTATTCAGAGCGGCAAGGTTCAGATGTACGTATGGATCTATCTGATCGGAGTGCTCCTGCTTGGAATCATCACAGCTCTCTGTCTGATCTGATGACACAGGCTGTGTTAAATTGAAAAGTGGAAAAAGTAAAAATATTGATTATGTTTTCTAATATACTGATTTATTTCGTGGTGATTCCGGTGCTGATGCTTGCCGGGCTTGCCTTGTGCCGAAATATCAAGCAGATCAGGGCGGTCGCAGTCACCGGTTCGCTCGCGCTGACAGCTCTCTCGATCTATCTGCTTGTCGAATATCTTGCTCTTCACGCAGCAGATCCTGCCGCACCGATGCATTTCCTCGGCCAGTGGGACTGGTTCAAGCCGCTTCACATTCAGCTTGCTGTCGGTGTTGACGGTATATCGGTTGCCATGATTATCCTTTCGTCGATCATTCTTCTGACAGGAAGTTTTGCATCGTGGAAAATCGATCCGATGCCCAAGGAGTTCTTCCTCTGGCTTATCCTGCTGTCGGTAGGTGTGTTCGGTTTCTTCATCTCAATTGACCTCTTCACGATGTTCATGTTCTATGAGGTCGCTCTCATCCCGATGTATCTTCTTATCGGAGTCTGGGGTAGCGGCAACAAGAACTATTCGGCAATGAAGCTGACCCTTATGCTTATGGGTGGCTCGGCGTTCCTCATGCTTGGACTGATCGGAATCTACTATCATTCGGCTGAAAACCCTGCTGACCTTACATGGAACATCCTTAAGATTTCGGAAAACGCATCCATCTCGACCGGCTGGCAGTACTTCCTCTTCCCGATGACGTTTGTCGGTTTCGGTGTGCTTGGAGCGATGTTCCCTTTCCACACTTGGAGTCCCGACGGTCACGCTTCTGCTCCGACAGCTGTCTCGATGCTTCATGCAGGTGTGCTAATGAAGCTCGGTGGCTACGGTTGCTTCCGTGTGGCGATCTACCTGATGCCTCAGGCTGCCCACGATCTTGCCTGGATCTTCCTGATCCTTACCGGTATTTCAGTTGTCTACGGTGCGTTCAGCGCATGTGTTCAGACCGACCTCAAGTACATCAATGCCTATTCATCGGTGAGCCACTGTGGTCTCGTGATCTTCGCGATTCTGATGCTCAACACGACGGCGATGACCGGTGCGATCATGCAGATGCTTTCCCACGGTCTTATGACAGCCCTGTTCTTTGCCCTGATCGGTATGATCTATGGACGTACCCACACCCGTGACATCACAAAGATGGGCGGTCTGATGAAGATCATGCCCTTCCTGTCGGTCTGCTATGTGATTGCCGGTTTCGCATCGCTTGGCCTTCCCGGTCTGAGCGGGTTCGTTGCTGAAATGACAATCTTTGTCGGATCGTTCGAACACGCTGATATGTTCCACCGTGTGTTCACTATCGTTGCCTGCTGCTCGATCGTGATTACCGCCGTCTATATCCTCCGTGTTGTCGGCAAACTGCTTCTCGGTCCGGTGCAGGATGAGCATCATCTTGCTCTGACCGACGCAACATGGTGGGAACGTACCGCAACTGTGACCCTTATTATCAGTGTTGCAGCGATCGGCTGTTTCCCGAACTTCTTCGCCAACCTTATCCGTTGGACATTTACCCCTGAGATTTTCAGTGTCATCGGAATGAACTAAAAGAATAACAAGAAATGGATTACTCACAGTTTTTAGCGATGAAGCAAGAAATAAGCTTGTTGGTTTTATTTCTTTTGGTCTTCCTCAACGATACTTTTTTGCCGGCGCGCGCTCAGTCGTCAATCGGCAAAATCACATGTCTGCTTTTCGGCCTTTTCACTCTCTGGGGATTCTGCCCTGTTGTAGTGGGTGACTCTGTGGTTTCTGCCTTCGCAGGAATGTACGAGACGTCGCCGGTGATCGTGGCCATCAAGAATATATTGAATGTAGGTGTGCTCATTGTTCTGATTCAGTCTCTGAAGTGGACGTCGAGCGAACATCAGGTTATCCGCCGCGGAGAGTTCTACGAACTGCTTCTGATCACCCTCTTCGGTATGTATCTGATGATCTCGGGCCGTCATTTCCTTGTGTTCATCATCGGTCTTGAAAGCGCGTCGCTCCCGCTTGCCGCAATGGTTGCCTTCAACAAGCGTCGTTATGAGAGCCACGAAGCCGCTGCCAAGTATATTCTGACAGCTGTTTTCTCCTCCGCGATTCTTCTCATGGGCCTCTCGTTTGTCTATGGTCTGACCGGAACGCTCTACTTCCATCACATCGCAGAGGGCATTGCGTCGGCTGCGTCGGCAAATATCGTTCTGCTGGTCATTGCGATCGCTTTCGTCATGTCAGGTATGGGATTCAAGCTTTCGCTGGTTCCGTTCCACCTCTGGACAGCCGATGTCTATCAAGGTGCTCCGACTTCGGTCACATCCTACCTCTCGGTCATCTCCAAAGGTTCGGCAGCGTTTGCCTTCCTTGTGATCCTTTGGCACGTGTTCGGACAGGTCTATGCCGAAGCGTGGGAATGGATGCTTTACGCGCTCATTATTCTGACAATCACAATCGGTAACCTCTTTGCGATCCGCCAGAAGAATCTAAAGCGATTCCTTGCATTCTCCTCGATCTCGCAGGCCGGCTACATCATGCTTGGCATCGTAGGCAACAATCCGATGGGAGAAGCTGCTCTGATGTACTATATTCTTGTCTACATCTTCTCTAACCTCGCAGCGTTCGGCGTTATCGGTGCGATCGAAAACAATTGCGGCAAGGTTTCGATGGATGACTATAACGGTCTCTATAAGACAAACCCCCGTCTGGCTGTGACAATGATGCTTGCGATGTTCTCGCTTGCCGGAATTCCTCCGTTTGCAGGCTTCTTCAGCAAGTTCTTCATCTTCACTTCGGCCATCAATCAGGGTTCGGTCTCAATCTACGTTCTTGTGCTGATTGCGCTGATCAACACGATTATATCGCTCTACTACTACCTTCTTGTTGTCAAGGCGATGTTCATCAAGGACGAAGATGAGTTGACAGTAGCACCCTTCCGCAGCGCGTTCTCTGAGCGTCTCGGAATGTGGATCTGCGTTGCCGGCATCCTCGCTCTCGGTATCGTAAGCTGTTTCTACGATTCACTTCTCAATGTAGTAGGAATCGGTTAATTCTCAGACATAGTATTTTCCGACAATAGATAAAGGGCTGTCCGCTACCGGACAGCCCTTTGCTGTTTGAATGGGGGGGGAGGAGGGGTCAGAAAGAGAACTGAGCCATTGCTCCGACGCGTTTCGACCAGCGATGGGCGCCGTTAAAGTTCTTGCGCATTCCGTAGTCGAATTCGGCTCCGATCTGGATTCGTGGGGTGAGATTCCAGAAAACGTTGACATCTCCGACGAGGCCATAGCGGTATTCGGTCGGTTCGACCGTGTGGGAAGGGAGGAAACGATTCTGACTGAAAGAGGTGCTGACGAACAGGTTAGGGAGGATATTGTATTGGACTCCGATATTCCATCCGTAGGAGCGGGGAGCATAGAGTCTGCCTGGGTTCTGCGGGTCACCGATGAGATCGTAGGTGCCGATCAGAAGATCGCCTCCGAGTCCGGCATAGCCTTTTCCGTAGTTCACTGTGCTGAAGAGCGTGAGTTGCGGATGGGGATGGCCTACGGCACTCAGTTGTGCTCCCCAGCCGGCGAGGTAGTGATTCTTGCCGGCGTTCAGATTGCGGTAGGAGAGCGAGCGGACAATTCCGGAGAGTCTGATGTGGGAAGTCTTCCCCCATTCATACTGCACGAATGCGGCCGCATCCGGAATCCATTCGTCAACTTTTTTAGTCTCGATATTGTCGGCGGTTATGGAGGTCTGGGGTGTTTCGGCGGAAATCGCGAATACCCACCGGTCTTTTACGCGGGGCATCCACCGTACAAGAACCGATGTGTTTGACATTTTGTTGTTCGGACCTTGAGCGTCGACAGTTGACGGAACTGCCGCCGGGTCGCTGAAGGTCGACGGAGCGTAGCCTATTGTGAAGTCGTTGATGGTCGCGTAGGCTTTCTTCAGTCTGAAATCCCGGGTATCGTAGCCATTGAAGTTGGCTTCGATATATAGCGAGTAGTTGCCCAATGTCTTGTTTTGTCCTATAATTCTGAAGAAGAGGCATGTCCCGGCGGGAGATGTGCCGAATTTTCTCATTTTGGCCGGATCGGGGTCCATCGGTATGAGATAGGGGGCGAATCCGGCCGCGGGAATGGCTCCTCCCCAGTCGAAGTAGCCTCTCATCCGGACGCATCCGCCGATTCCCATCGCAAGCTGTGAGTCGCGGCTCAGAAAGAGAAAATAAGGGGCTTCAGGGTCCTGTGCGTGCCTGAACTGGTCGTAGTAGAAGCGCTCGACAATAGATTTGATTGAGTCCGAGCTCGCTGAGTTTGTCGGATCGGTGTTGTTTCCGAACATTACGACTTTCTGTGATGTCACGATTGAATCGTGCATTATGTCGACAAAACTTTTTGTCGCATCTGAGGTCGCGAAGCAGTTAAGGCTTGACATAGACAGGCATAATGCGGCAGCTGTGTGCGTGAGTTTCATAGACTGACTGATCAATTTGTGATGAAATAGATTGACGTGGTGTAGGTGAAAACCCCGGTACAGGGATTTCGAAATTGATTATTGCAACCAATTTCCTACAATAAAACACCAGTTGTCTTCTGATGGTTCGCGCGAGTCTCAGTAAACAGCGAAGAGGCTGCGCAATGTGTGGCGCAACCTCTTCATTACATAATATTGTCTTAAGTCAGACCGATGTGATTTTTGGTCCGGTTTTCCGCTGATCAGTCGAAGATGTGGCGGAGACGGCTGAAAATGCCTTTCTTGACCTCTTCCGATGGCTTCATCGAGGGTTTGTCCTGAAGCTGGCTGATCAGACGTTTTTCTTCGTCGGTCATATTCTCCGGAACATAGACCATGACGTTGATGAGTTCGTCGCCTGTGCCGTAGCCGTCGTAGGCAGGCAGGCCTTTTCCACGCAGCCGGAGAATTTTTCCCGGCTGTGTTCCGGGGGCGATTTTCAGACGAGCGCGTCCGGTAATGGTCGGAACTTCGACAGAACCGCCGAGGGCTGCAGTCGGGAAATCGAGCATCAGATTGTAGATGACGTCGTTTCCGTCGCGCAGGAGTTCCGGGTGGGGGAGTTCTTCGATGACAACAAGGAGGTCTCCGTTGACGCCGCCATGCATAGGTGCGTTACCTTTGCCTTTGACCGTAAGGATCATGCCATTGCTGACGCCGGCCGGAATGTCGAACGAAACGACTTGTTCCTTGTGTTCTACGCCGGTTCCGTTGCAATAGGTGCACTTTTCATTGATGATTTTTCCTTCGCCGTTGCATTCTGGGCAGACAGCTGCCGAGCGCTGCGGACCGAACAGAGTCTGCTGAACGCGTTCGACCACGCCGGTTCCGCTGCATGTCGGACAGGTCTTGAATGAATTCCCGTCTTTAGCTCCGGTTCCGTTGCAATGGTCATCCTTGACGTAGGATTTTAGCTTCAGTGTCTTGCTGACACCTTTTGCAATCTCTTCAAGGGAGAGTTTGAGGGTTATGCGGAGATCGTCGCCACGACGCTGACGCGGGCGTGCGCGTCTGCCGCCGGTGGCCGAGCCGAAATTGCCGTTGAATTCGAATCCCTGATGGCCTCCGAAGATGTCACCGAATGCCGAGAAAATATCTTCCATAGACATTCCGCCTCCGAATCCGCCGAATCCGCCTGTGCTTCCGCCGGGGAATCCCTGGGGACCCATGTTGTGGCCGAACTGGTCATATCTCTGACGCTTTTCAGGATTGGAGAGGACGTCGTAGGCTTCGGCAGCCTCCTTGAACTTCTCCTCAGCCTCTTTGTCGCCGGGATTTTTGTCGGGGTGATATTTGATGGCGAGCTTGCGATAAGCCTTTTTGAGCTCATCGGGCGTTGCAGTCTTGCTTACGCCAAGCACTTCATAATAGTCTCTTTTATTTTCCATAACTGGGCAGGAATTTTTTATTGTCCAACGGCCACTTTAGCGTAGCGGAGAACTTTATCATTGATCGTGTAGCCTTTTGTCGGAGTGTCGATCACTTTTCCTTTCTGCGATTCGTCGTCGGTCGGAACCATCGCGATCGCTTCGTGGAGTTCCGGATCAAATGCCTGACCGGTGCTTTCAATTGCCTTAACTCCGTTCTGTTCGAGGAATTTGATCAGTTTGTTATAGATAAGTGCCATGCCTTCTTTGACGGACTCCGCATTGTCAGTGTCCTTGATCGCGTCGAGTCCGCGTTCGAAATCGTCGACAATCGGAAGCAGACCTTTCAGGACGTTTTCAGAGGCGTTGCGGATGATATCGCCTTTCTCTTTGATAGTGCGTTTGCGGAAGTTGTCGAATTCGGCCATCAGGAAGAGATATTCTTTCTTTTCCTTTTCGAGCTTGGCTTCGGTTTCGCCCAGTCTGGCTGCAAGTTCGTTGATTTCCGTCATTTCGTCATTTTCGATGGCTTCCGCAGTCTCGTTTTCGTCGTTTGCCACGGCGCCGATGTCATCGACTATTCCGTTTTCAGGATTCTCTATCTTGATTTCTTCGTTGGAATCGTTGGGTTTGCTATTCTTTTTAGACATGAGTGGATATCGTTTAAGTTAATTGTTCTATCTAACAAAAATGTTGCCAAACATTGGTCGGCCACAAAACTTCTTTAAAAAAGATAACAATCGTCATGAGATAACGTTCAGTCATAATATTGGTCCGTACCATGTTGCATATGGCCTGACTGACGCTGCCGCTTTTTCTGCCAAAATGTCACTTTCGAAAAGCCCGAACACGGCAGATCCCGAACCCGACATTGCGGCGTAGCATGCTCCATGTTCATAAAAGAGATCGACCAGAGTGCCTATCTCAGGGTGGGACGCAGCCATAGGCCGTTCGAAGAGATTGATTAAATCAGACTTCCAGTTCTGTCTCGGGCTGGCTGCGAGTTGTCCGAGATCCCATGCCGTTCCGGAGGGTGTGATTCCGCCATAGGCTTCGGCTGTCGAGATGCTGATGTCCGGTTTGGTCACAACGACGGTCAGTCCTTCCAGCCCGGGTAGATCGATCGGGCAAAGGGTTGTCCCGGTTCCGCTCGCTGCCATCGGACGGCCGTAGATGAAAAACGGACAGTCTGCGCCGACTGTCGAACAGATCTCAGCCATTGTTGTGTCGGTCAGCCCGAGATCGAAAAGACCGTTGAGAAGGCTGACTGTCGCTGCTGCATCGGCGGACCCGCCTCCGAGCCCGGCTCCGTCAGGAACAATCTTGCGAAGAAAAATGTCGACCGGCGGAAGCGGTCCGGACACTTTTTCAACCGCCCTGAGAGCTTTCATTACCAGGTTTTTTTCCGGCGGGCAGCAGACTGGTCGTCCGGTGACTGTGAGTGTTGTTTCTTTCCCAGCGGCGGGCACGATTTCAAGAATGTCGGACCATCCGATCGGAACCATGATCGACTGGATGTTGTGGTAGCCGTCCGGACGCCGGTCAATGATGTTTAGGCCGATATTTATTTTGGAGTGAGGGAATGTCAGCATGTCAAAAAACTGTTGTTGAAAACTAATGTTGAGCGAACAGAGTGCGAAGTTACGAAAATTGTGGTAAATTTGCAGTTGAGATTCAAAAAAAGATTCATTGCCGAACTATGGATAAAAATACAAATCAGAGGCGTCCGGGTTCACAGCGTCAGCAGCAACAGCTCTACGATTACGGGGGGCGTCAGTTGCCGAGGGACACCGAACTTGAAGAAGCGGTGCTTGGAGCGCTGATGCTTGAAAAAGATGCCTACACGAATGTGTGTGACATACTTAAAGCCGAGAGCTTCTATGAGCCGGCCAACCGGAAGATCTATGAGGCGATTCAGACTCTTGGCGCATCGCAACAGCCGATCGACATGCTGACCGTCACCGAACAGCTCCGTCTCAACGGAACTCTCGACGAGGTCGGCGGACCGGTCTTTGTCTCGGAACTTACATCGAGGGTCGCTTCGGGAGCACACGTTGAGTATCACGCCCGAATCGTTGCCCAGAAATACCTCGCACGCGAGCTGATCACATTCGCTTCCGAGATTGAGAAAAAGGCTTTTGACGAAAGTAATGATGTCGACGACCTGATGCAGGAGGCTGAGGGACGCCTGTTTGAGATCTCACAGAGAAACGTAAAGAAGGATGTCACGCAGATCGACCCTGTCATCGGCAATGCGATCGACCAGATCCAGGCTGCTGCAAACCGGACTTCGGGTCTGAGCGGTCTCGAGACCGGATTCCACAATCTTGACAAACTGACATCCGGTTGGCAGAACTCCGATTTGATCATCATTGCAGCGCGTCCTGCAATGGGTAAGACAGCCTTCGTGCTTTCGATGGCCAAGAACATGGCTGTCAACTACAGCACGCCGGTTGCCATCTTCTCTCTTGAAATGTCTAACCTTCAGCTCGTCAACCGTCTGATCAGTAATGTCTGTGAGCTGCCCGGCGAAAAGATCAAAAGCGGTCAGCTGACACCGGTCGAATGGGATCAGCTGATGGCGCGGATAAAGCACCTCTACGGTGCGCCGATGTTTATCGATGACACGCCTTCGCTGTCGATTTTCGAGCTCAGGACAAAAGCACGGCGTCTGGTGAGAGAACATGGAGTAAAGATTCTGATCATCGACTACCTGCAGCTGATGAATGCCTCCGGAATGAAGTTCGGAAGCCGTGAACAGGAGGTCAGCATGATCTCGCGTTCGCTGAAACAGCTTGCCAAGGAACTTAATATCCCTATTATCGCACTTTCGCAGCTCAACCGAAGCGTCGAGTCGCGCGGTGAGGGAAAGGAGGGGAAGCGTCCTCAGCTTTCCGACCTCCGAGAGAGTGGTGCGATCGAGCAGGATGCCGATATTGTCTGCTTCATCCACCGTCCGGAATATTATATGCGTTCGTCGCACGATGCGATGGACCGCGATATCCGCGGACTGGCCGAGTTTATCGTTGCCAAACATCGTAGCGGTGCGGTCGACGATGTCGAGATGCGTTTCCGCGCTGCGTTTGCTCGTTTTGAGAACTGGACCGAAAATGAGGCTGAAGTCAGCATGGGCTCTGCCGAATCGAAAATAAACGGAGGCGGCGGCTTTGCTGTCGAGAATCCGCTCTCAGGCGGTGTGGCTGATTTTCTGACGGCTCCTCCGGGAGAGATGCCCGATTTCTGATCTGAGCCAAGCGAAAAAAACAACAGTTACCCCCTTCCGTAACAAACCGGAAGGGGGCAACTGCCTTAAAAAAATATGTCGTCGGAGATCCGGCATCAGAAAAGGGTTTTGGCGCAGGGGAGTGGTCTTTATGAAGCCCTGCCGTGAAAAAAATTAAGGTAATTCAAAAACCATTTTTCGACCGGTGGTGTTTACATTACAGATTTTACAAACACACCCAACTATTTAGTTATGAAAAAGGTTTTTTTAATGATTACGCTCATGTTAGGATGCATGACCGTTTTCGCTCAGAAGATTGACAAGAACGAGGCTAAACAGTTAAAGGCTTTTCTTTCTCAGCCTGCTGAAAAGGACGCCACAAATGCCGCCGCTCTTAAAGTTACCGACCTCAACAATATTGCCGGAATCGAAGGTGTCAAAGTTGAAAACGGCCATGTCACCTCGATCGAATGGGGCGACAAGCATCTTGCCGGAACTCTTGATGTCTCGGGCTTCACTGCCCTTAAGAAACTGGATGTTTCCCGTAATAAACTGACCGGACTTGATGCTTCCGGTTCAACGGCATTGTCTGAACTGAACGCTTCGAGAAATCAGCTCGCTTCGGCGGATGTCAGCGGATGTAGTTCGCTCTACAAGCTTTCGCTCAACCGCAACCGAATGACCGAGATTGAACTCGGCGACCTGCCTCTGATTGAAAACATCAACGTGGCCAACAACTATTTCGTCAGCCTTGATGTTTCGAACTCAGCGACCCTCAAGACCCTCAACTGTCAGGGCAACCATCTTGAAAATCTGACAGTTTCCGGTTGTCAGTCACTTAAGAATCTCTATTGCGGCTACAACAAGCTGACCAGTCTCAATCTGATGGGAGTCGCCGCGCTTCAGAATCTTAATGTCGATGACAATGAAATCAGGACTATGATTGTCTCCGGTCTTCCCAGCCTCGCCACATTTGTCTGCAGCGACAACAGGATGACATCTCTCGGAGTCCGCAACTGCAACAATCTTCTTGACCTCGTCTGCTCCTACAATGACCTGACGACCCTCAGTGTCGAAGGCTGCACCAATCTGACATTCGTCGACTGTTCCTACAACGACCTGACAACACTGACTCTCTCGAATCAGACTTTCCTCCAGCGTCTGCTCTGCAACAACAACCAGCTCAACACAGTTGATGTTTCATTTGATTCGGCTCTGACCTATATCAACTGCCGCTACAACATGATAACAGACTTCCGTACAATCGGATGCGACAATCTGAGAATGGTTGCATGTCAGTGGAATTTCTAATGAGACTTCTGAGTATCATACTAAATATGTGATATGATCTATCCCGGAACCCCGCCGTCGAGGCGGGGTCTTTCTTTTGATCATGTCCGGATGGCTGAGCGTCCGACTCGTGACTCGGACACGGCAGACGCATCTTAAATAAACTTAACGGCAGTTTACCAATATAAATAGTC
>CAJUHM010000012.1 GCA_910586475.1 uncultured Muribaculaceae bacterium
TGACGCGCGGATCCGATCAGCCGCCGCAGACCATCCCGTTCGAAATCCCGCCCGCCGCTCCCCCCGCGGCTCCGTCTCTTCTCCCCCTGTTCTCAACGCTCCCGAGAGCTTTCCTCATCTGAGCGCCGCCGTATGCGCGAAAACGGTCTGACCCGCATGGACCAGGCCGAAAAATACGGCAAATAGCACCTTGACATTTTGTTTCATATGGCAACGGGTTATAACACTTTCCAAGATATTTTAGCTTGCATAACATAGGGATATTTATTAATTTTGCATCCGCATTTCCTAAAACGATAATTGAAATTGAATAAAATCCCATCCTCCTCTCAAGCCGGCACGGCAAAATCGCCACGCCTATGCGTCGCAATTCTTCCGGTAGTTTTTCTTCTCGGATGTCTGATATTCATAATGGTCGCCAAAGGCAGCGATGCCATCTTCGAATATAGCCACTGGACGCTTCTGGCGGCTTCCGCATTAGCCCTGGTCCTTGCGCTGACCTCCCGCTCTCTCGATCTGAAGCGTCTGGCCAACGGGATCAGCCGAAGTGCGACTCAGATTCTCCCCGCAATCCCTCTTCTTATTCTGATTGCGATGATTGCAGCCACATGGCTGTGGTCCGGAGTTGTCCCGACTCTGATCGACTATGGCATCCGCCTGCTCAATCCGACATTCTTTCTCGTCGTGACATGCCTTGTATGTGCCGTCGTTTCAGTCCTGACAGGCAGTTCGTGGACCACTATTGCGACCATCGGTGTCGCCTTTATCGGAATCGGACGCATAATGGGCTATCAGGAAGGATGGATTGCCGGCGCAATTATATCCGGCGCCTATTTCGGCGACAAGGTTTCTCCGTTGAGCGACACGACCGTAATAGCTTCTTCCAGTTGCGGCGTCGATCTCTTCGACCACATCCGCTTCCTCATGCAGACCTCTATTCCGGCCCTGATCGTCGCTCTGATCGTTTATCTCGGCGTCGGCTTTGTGACCGATACTTCCGCAATCGAATCCGGATCAGCCGAAATCATTGACATGATCCATTCCGTGTTCTTCATTACCCCCTGGACGCTTCTCATCCCTCTCGTTGTGCTGGTGATGATTGCCTTCAGGGTCAAAACGTTGATCACACTTGCTGTCGGAACTCTCCTCGGCATCCTCGGAATGTTTATCTTCCAGCCCGCCATATTCGATGCGGTAGCCTCCGCCGACGCCTCGCGCTTCATGACCACTCTCCGTATCCTCTCCGACGAGACATCCCTGACAACCGGCATCCCGACTCTCGACGACCTGATGTCGACCGGCGGAATAACCGGCATGTTGCCGACGGTAATGCTCGTTCTCTGTGCGATGATATTCGGTGGGGTTATGCTCGGGACAGGCATGCTTGCAGTAATTGCCCGGGCTTTCACAAGCCGTCTTTCACGTCGCCGTTCAATCGTCGGTGCGACAGTCGGAAGCGGACTCTTTCTCAACGCATGCACGGCCGACCAGTATCTCTCGATAATCATTGGCGGAAATATGTATCGCGACGTCTACGACCGCTACTCACTCCCCCCCAGACTCCTGAGCCGGACTCTCGAAGACTCGATCTCCGTGACTTCTGTGCTGATCCCCTGGAACTCATGCGGAGTGACGCAGTCGACCGTCCTCGGTGTTGCGACAATCGTCTATCTTCCCTTCTGCATCTTCAACTATCTCTCCCCCCTCATGACTCTCCTCCGCTCATGGAGGGCCTCCTCTGCCAGGAGCCACAGACAGCCGGAGCCGGATCCTGTTCTCTGACGAACTTGATCCGGCCCCGTTATATAGGTCGAAATAAACTTTCTTAGAATTCGATCTGGTTCGACGACCCGTTGTCGTTCTTATCCTCTGTCTTGAGCTGAGGCTCGATAGGAGTCACTCCTTTGCGGAGCGAATCGGAGATCTTCTTGTCGCGGCTCAGTGCCGGCTTCTCAAGCAGCTCGATGACCGCGTCGTCATTCATCTGTTCCGGCGAGAGGATGATATAGTTGTTGCTCATGTCCGACGTGTCGCCATACTGTTCGCGCATCTTCTTCTCGATGTCCGAAGGCGATTTGCTGCGGCCGACTGGCGGATGGGGCACTTGCTGACGGGGCTTCTTGGGCTTATCTCCCTCCATCAGTGCCTCCTCTTCGTCGCGGATCGTAACGTCGAATCCGGCTGCGAGAATAGTGATCTTAACCTTCTCGCCCAACGTGTTGTCGACCGTGACACCCCAGATGATGTCCACCTCCGGATTGATGTCGGCGACAAAGTTGCGAAGCTCCTGGACCTCAGTCATTGCCATCGAATTGTCTCCGTCGCGGCTCATGTACAGATTCAGAAGAAGGCTGCGCGATCCGAAAATGTCGCGGTTGCGCAGCAGCGGTGAGTTGAGAGCGTCTTCGATTGCTTTCGTGACGCGGTGTTCACCTTCGCCGTAGCCGGTCGAGATGATAGCCGTCCCTCCGCCGCGCAGTGTGCGGTCAACATCCTCGAAGTCGACATTGATATAGCCCGTCGTGGTGATGATCTCGGAGATCGAACGTGCAGCTGTTGAGAGCGTGTCGTCTGCCTTCCCGAACGCATTGAAGAAGTCCAGATCCGGATAGATCTCTGTCAGGCGCTCGTTGTTGATGATCAGTAGGGCGTCGACATATTTGGCCATCTCGTCAGCTCCCTCAAGAGCCTTGAGGATCTTCCTTTTTCCCTCGAATAGGAATGGTATGGTCACGATGCCGATTGTCAGAAGGCCTCGTTCGCGGGCCTCGCGTGCGACAACCGGTCCGGCTCCGGTTCCTGTGCCGCCTCCCATGCCGGCCGTGATGAAGACCATCCGGGTATCGTCGTTGAATATCGCACGGATCTTCTCGATGTCATCCTCTGCGAACTTCTCCGCCTTCTTAGGGTCGTTGCCGGCTCCGCGGCCGTTGCCGATGACTACTTTGTTGGGCACGACCGACTCGTCGACAGCCTTCTTGTCTGTGTTGCACACAACGAAAGTGACTTCTTTTGCGCCCTGGCGGTACATATGGTTGACGGCATTGCCGCCCCCGCCCCCCACGCCGATCACCATAATGTCGGTCGGTGGCTGCGGTTCGGTGTTGTTCTTGAATTTATCTGCGAACTCGTCTATGTTGAGGTTGTTTTCGTCCATTGCTTTTGCTCGTTTTTTGGATAGAAAAGAAAGAGGGTTGGTTAATCGGGATCTTCATTTAAAACGTCGTCATCCTCGTCCATGTCTTCTGGTTCCTCGATGATACCCATGATTTTCGAAACGAGGTTGCGGAATTTGTTTTTCCCTTTGGCTGGTGATGCTTCCGCAACCGGTTCGATGACTGGTTCCTGTTCGACTACTGTCTCGGGAATCTCTTCCTCATAGATCTCTTCCGGACCAAGATCGATCACTTCCGATTTCAGACACTCTTCCGCCCCATGAAGAGCGGCTTTGTAGAGAACAGCGATGACATCGGCCGCATCCGAATTCGATATCCGGGAATCGGCAATGCGGATATTGGGGGTCGTGATGCTGCCCACACGCAGCTTCATCGTCGTCGCCTGCTGAAGACGGTCATTGAAACCGGTAAGGCGCGAGGCTCGCCCGACAATGACGATACCGGCCGAAAGATCCGACGCATGATAGCCCGCATACGAAATCTGCTTCTTGATGTTGGCGATAATCTCCCCAGCGCGGTGGCTGACGTGGCTGTTGACGGCATTATAGTCAATCCCGTTGAGAGGCGACATGTTTGTCTGCTGTCCCGACGCATTGCCGTTTTCCCGCTTGATCTCCTCTGCGCGCTCCTCAAGAAACTTGAGCGTCATGATGTCGCGGGTGATATTGCGGGATCCCATCGGAATTGTAACCATGTACTGCAGATGTCCGTTCTTGTAGATCGACACGGCTGTCGTTTCAGCTCCGAAATCGACGAGCATGCACCCCAGAAGCTTCTCCTCGCCCGACAGTACGAGATCGCCCAGTGCGAGATGGCGGACCTCATAACCTCCGATCTCAAGATGAAGCTTGTCTTTGAACAGGATGTCGATGTTGCGCTTCGACGGCAGACGGCACGTCACAAGATTGGCCGAAAACCGGATGGATTTGCCGACTGTGCCCTTCGGTCGTGCCACGACCCTCTTGTCAACTATATATTCGCGCGTCTCGACCGAATAGAGGTCGCGGTCGGGTAGCGGTGCTTTCGCGGCCTCGATACGCAGCGCCTTCAGTATATCGTCGGTGATCTCCATCTCTTCGGGAAGATTACGTTCGACATCGCGGCGCATCGAACAGCACGAACGTCCTCCCAGAGCAACATAGACGCGCTCGATTTTGCTCGGTGCGACACGGTTCTCTATTTTGCGGATGATGCGTGCCGCAAGCTGAGAGGTCTCTTCTACGTTGCTCACCGCGCCATAGCGCACCCAATCGAGCATCGGTTCCTCTTCGACGGCCTTGACGGTCAGGATGCCCGAGGAGGAGAATGAGCCCAGAGCCCCTTTGATCTTGGAGCTGCCGATCTCAATGGCGATAATGTTTTTTTCTTCCATCTGGTTTTATCTTGTTTTATTTGTTTCTTTCGTTTCTTTCGTCACTTCTGTTTTCTGCTTCGGCGTCGATGCCTTTTTGCTTGTCGTGTCTGACGGAACGCTTGCCGGTCGGTTTTTGGCTGCCGGGATGGGCTTCTCAGACTTCACGACCGATCTGATCCCGTCATCAAGCTGCGCCGTTGAGACTGTCGCCTCCTCTTCATTCTGTTCGGCGATGATATATTCCGGCTTGGCTTCACGGGCATTGCGGCGGATTCCGACAATCTGCCCCTTCCATTTGAGAGAGATCTCTTTGTAGAAATCCCACCCCTTGGTGCTCATGACTTTGGAATAGAGCAGTTTCAGACGGTCGAACTTGTCTGCAAGGGCGGTCGTGTCACCGATGTTTATCACATGTCCGCGGATCACCGGGACAAGACGGATGTCATTCGGCGATGACGCATTGATCATCGTTATTGCCTCGCGCCATTCGGGATGGTTCTCGACAAAGTCGACAACCGGAATGAGTGATGTCGCGGGAAACTCCGGCGAGAAGTCGCCCTGTATGACCGGAACATCCAGAAAGTAACCCGATTCAGCTGCGATTTTCTTGCCGTCACGGTTGATGTAGTAGGAATGTCCGGCCGAATCGAATATCCTCGCGAACGGACGCATGGGCCAGACGTCGATGAGGAGCTGACCCGAAGTCAGGATGTTGACTTCGACGCGCTCGATCTTGTCGAACGACGAGAGCTGCTGCTCGATCTCGTTGATGTCTATGTCAGTGAGCCGTGTCTTGCGGGCCTTTTCCGGAAGATCGCCGAGTTCATTGGCAAGCTCCTGGGGTGTGACGAAATGGATGTCGGCGGTGTCATGCACGGTTATAAGCACCCCCTCACACATTCGTGTGGCCGACGCGGACGTGGTGAAGAGCCACGCGACTATCAGATAGCCCGCAACGAGCAGTGTCAGACCGGCGAAAAGCCAGGTGCGTGTGCGTGATGACAGTTTCATGATCTGTTGTCTGTTGAAAATTGGTTCGGATTCAGTTTGAACAGTTTCTTACGATTTCCGGCAGGTAGTTGCAGATATCGCCTGCGCCGACGGTCAGCAGCACGTCGAAGCCCTCATTTGCGAGTGTCGCGACGAGATCCTCCTTGACGACCAGACGCTTCTCGGGAGCGGTGATCTCTTTGAAAATGATTTCCGAAGTGACTCCGGGGATCGGGAGCTCGCGCGCCGGATAGATATCGAGAAGAATGACTTTGTCTGCGACCGAAAGTGCCTCCGCAAACTGTGGCGCGAAATCGCGTGTGCGCGAATAGAGGTGCGGCTGGAATGCGACGGTGAGCTTGCGGTCGGGATAGAGGGCATGCACTGAAGCGATCGAGTTGCGGAGCTCGTCGGGATGGTGCGCGTAGTCGTCGATGACGACTGGTCCGGATTCCGGTTTGTAGTGGAATTCGAAACGACGCTTCGGTCCCATGAACGATCCCATGGCCTCACGAGCTGTTTCCTCTCTGAGTGTGCCGGTAGCCCACACTGCCGCCAGCGAGGCGACCGCGTTGGTGATGTTGATCTCAACGGGCACTCCGAGCGGAATGTCGGTGATGCGTCCTTCGGGATGTATGAAGTTAAAAATGATTGTTCCATTTCCGTAGCGGATGTTTTCAGCATGAAAATCGCCGCGATCGCGAGAATATGTGAATACTTTTACAGACTGGTCCGGACGTTCGGCAAGCTTGAGCCCGGTATGCTTTATCAGAACACCTCCAGGCTGGATTAGTTCTGTGAAACGTGCAAAACTTTCAAGATAGGCTTCCTCCGTCCCGTAGATGTCGAGGTGGTCCGGATCTGTCGAAGTGACAACCGCGACATATGGGCGCAGATGATGGAACGAGCGGTCATATTCGTCAGCTTCCACGACGCTGTAGTCCGAATTCTCATCAAGCAGGAAATTGGTGTTGTAGTTGCGGAGCACACCCCCCAGAAACGCATTGCATCCCTCGGGTGAATTGTGCATCAGGTGCGCGGCCATCGATGAGGTCGTGGTCTTTCCGTGGGTCCCTGAGAAGCAGAGCGCTTTGCTCTGACGCGTTACGAGACCGAGCACTGCGGCGCGTTTTGTCACTTCAAATCCGTTGGCTCTGAACCAGCGCAGACCCGGATGGGTGTCAGGGATGGCAGGGGTGTAGACGACCAGTGTCTCCTCTGGTGAGCGGAATGCTTCCGGGATTGCTTCGGCTCGGTCGTCGAATGTGATTTCGACCCCTTCCTGCTCAAGCGCGGCTGTCAGATCGGTGGGTGTGCGGTCATAGCCTCCGATGCGATACCCGCGTGAAAGGAAATAACGTTCGAGGGCGGCCATTCCGATTCCGCCCGCTCCTATGAAGAATATGTTTTTCTTGCAGTTCATTTTCTGACAATATCGTAAATGCAGTCAATAATTTTTTCATCACTGTCGCGCAGAGCCATCGCGAGCGCATTTTCCCCGAGACTCTTGCGTTTGTCGCTGTCGTTCATAAGCTCCGCGACGACTCCGCCAAGCTTCTCCTCTGCCTCCGCGTCAAGAACCATCACTGCGGCCTCACGGTCGGCGAGTGCCTGGGCGTTTTTGCGCTGATGGTCTTCGGCAACGTTGGGCGACGGAACCAGAACAGAGGGCATTCCGAGTAGCTGGATCTCAGAGATGGTGCTTGCTCCGGCGCGGGACACGACCAGATCTGCCGCGCGGTATGCCGCGGCCATGTCGGAGATAAAAGCTGTTGCGCGGACATCTTTCTTCCCTTCGGCTATCGCCTGACACTCTTCGATATAGAGTTTGCCTGTCTGCCAGAGCACCTGTGCGCCCGTAGACGTCAGCTCGTCGAGACAGCGGCTGATGCTGCGGTTGATGGTGCGCGCTCCGAGACTGCCGCCGACAACGAGGATAAGAGGCTTCGACGGGTCCATTCCGAGCCGACCGATTGCAGTCGCGCGGTCCATATCTGTCCCGACGATTTCAGCTCTGACCGGATTGCCAGTCATGACAATTGATTCTTCCGGGAAGAAGCGCTCCATCTTTTCATAGGCCACACAGATTTTCCGGGCTCCTTTCGCAAGCATCTTGTTGGTCACTCCGGCATATGAATTCTGCTCCTGAAGAAGTGTCGGTATTCCCTTTGACTGAGCTTTCTTCAGAACCGGCCCGGAGGCATAGCCGCCTACTCCGACCGCAATGTCGGGCTGAAAATCGCGGATCACCTTTCCGGCGAGTCTCACACTTTTGATCAGCTTGAGAACAACGCCGACGTTGCGCCACAGACGGCGGCGGTCGAAGCCTGCGACGGGCAGACCGACAATCTTGTAGCCGGCGGCCGGGACGCGCTCCATTTCCATTCGTCCGAGAGCGCCGACGAAAAGAATCTCGGTGCGGGGATTCCGGCGACGAAGGGCATTGGCGATCGCAACGGCCGGGAAGATGTGGCCACCTGTGCCACCGCCGCTGATAATCACTCGTAAGGGTCGTTTATCTTGTTTTGACATTGTTTGTTTCGTTTTTGAGGGTTTGGGCTTGGTCCGGACAATCAGAGCTGTGAGGGGTTTTCTGCCTGGAGCTCTTCCGGAAGAACATCGATTTCATTCTTTATGTCGCGTCGCTTGCTTCCGGTGCGGACGGCGAACCGGCTGACACTAAGCATAATCCCGAATGCGATCGATGTGACGAAGATCGACGATCCGCCTTTGGAGATGAGCGGCAGCGGCTGTCCCGAAACCGGAATGGCGCCGGTCACGATCGAGATATGGAACAGTGCCTGGTAGACAATGAACAGTGCCATCCCGATGACAAGCAGCGCCGGGAAGGCCCTGGAACATCGCGAGGCTATCCGGCTTGCCCTTCCGAGCAGCCAGAGATAGAGCGTCAGCACAATGAGGCCTCCCCAGAGACCGAGTTCCTCGACAATGATCGAATAGATGTAGTCGGTGAACGCGAGAGGAAGTCGGGCTGTTTCGCGGGAGTTGCCGGGCATCACTCCGGTCAGGCCTCCGTGGGCTTGGGCAATGTAGCCGAGCATCTCCTGACGGTTGTCGCTCGTGATCGGCTGTTCATATTTAGGCGTTCCGTCGCCTCCGAAGTTCGACAGGCGTTCGACCCAGGTGTCTATGCGCGATCCGCCGAGAAAACTTGCCACCGCCAGAAAGATGAGAAAGCAGATGCCATAGATGCCGAGCACCATGAAGATCTTTTTCCCGATTCCTGAAATCAGCATCATCGAGAAGGATATACCCATCAGCAGCACTGTATTGGAAAGACCCTGCGGTAGGAGGAGTGCTCCGAAAATCAGGATTATCGTGGCGGTCACGATCACAGCCGATGTCTTGACCCCTCCGTTCTTCAGCTGATAGCGCGACATGATGAGTGCTACTACCATAGCGGCTGTGAGCTTAAGGAATTCTGCCGGCTGAAGCGAGAAGAACACGAGACTGAACGAGCGGCGCGCGCCGTTGATTTCCTCGCCGAAGGCAAGTGTGTAGAGCATCATGCCGACGCTGAGAAAGGCAAAGAGCGGGATCGAGCGAAGGATCGTCCGGTAGTGGGTGCGCTGAAGTCCGTAGATGATCCCCAGACCGGCAAGCAGCATCGCGCCGTGGCGGATGATAGTGCCGTAGACCCCCATCCCTGCAGCGGCTACTTCGCGCGAAGAAGCACTGTAGAGTTCGACGACGGAGATTATCACAAGGCAGATATAGATCCCCCAGATGTGTTTGTCGCCTTTCGCAACAGGCGCAAGACGGGGATCTGGTTCCTTTTTTGTCGTTTCGATCGGGGCGGAGAGTATGTCGGAGGAATTCATGTTTGGGAAAATATTATCGAGATTGGATTCAACAGTGGCTGGAATCAGCTGAGACGTCTGACGGCTTCTTTGAACAGGTCACCTCGGTTTTCATAGGAGGTGAAGAGGTCGAAGCTTGCGCAGCAGGGCGAGAGAAGGACCGTGTCGCCGTCGGACGCGAATGAGCGGGCAGCCTCTACGGCTTCCTCAAGCGAGTGGGTGTCGGCGATCTGCGGGACCTCTTTCCCAAAGAATTCCATCAGTTTGGCGTTGTCCTTGCCCATGCAGACGATTGCCTTGACTTTCTGGCTGACAAGAGGCAGGATTTCCGAATAGTCGTTGCCTTTGTCCTTGCCTCCGAGAATCAGCACGACGGAGGGAGTGCCTCCGGGCATGCTTTCGAGGGCATACCAGCATGAGTTGACGTTTGTCGCCTTCGAGTCATTGATCCAGCGGACGCCATTGACGGTGGCTACATATTCCAGACGGTGTTCGACGCCTTCGAAGTTCGAAAGAGCCCGGCGGATGTCATCTTTCCTGATGTTGAGAAGGCATGCCGAAAGGCCGGCAGCCATTGAGTTGTAGAGGTTGTGAAGGCCGTTGAGTGCCAGTTCGGCGCGTGGCATCTCCATCGAGGTCGCGGGGGTGTCGATCACGAGATTGTCCTCATCGTTGACATATGATCTGGTCTCCTCTTCGATGTGTTCGGCGAATGGATACATGCGCGCTTCCGTTGTCACCTGTTCGAGCTGACGGCGGATGACGGGGTCATCCTGCCAGAAGATGAAGGCGTCTTCGCAGGTAAGGTTGTTGAGAATGCGGAACTTTGCGTTGATATAGTTCTGCATCTCATAGTCGTAGCGATCGAGATGGTCGGGGGTTATGTTGAGAATGACGGCCACGTTGGCTTTGAAGTCATACATATTTTCGAGCTGAAACGACGAAAGTTCGATGACGTAGACGTCGTGGGGTGAGCGGGCTACCTGAAGAGCCAGGCTGCGCCCTACGTTTCCGGCCATACCTACGTTCAGTCCGGCATCGGAAAGTATGTGGTAGGTCAGCATAGTAGTCGTTGTCTTGCCGTTGCTGCCGGTGATGCAGACCATTTTTGCATCGGTATAGCGGCCGGCAAACTCGATTTCGGAGATGACGGGTATGCCACGTTCGACGATTGCTCTGACCATCGGTGCGGTTGGCGGTATGCCGGGACTTTTGACAACCAGATCCGCATCGAGAATTTTTTCAGGCGTGTGGCTGCCCTGTTCCCACTCGATTCCTTCGGCATCGAGCTGGGCGGCATAGTGCGGGGCGATTTTCCCCATGTCGGAGAGAAACACCTTCATTCCTTTGTCTTTTCCGAGGATGGCGGCGCCGACACCGCTTTCTCCTCCTCCTAAAACAACCAGTTTTTCTGTTTTCATTCTTATCGTATTTTCAGTGTGACGAAGGTGATTGCTGCAAGGAGAATGGCGACAATCCAGAATCGCACAACGAGTTTCTGTTCAGGTACGGGGTTGAATGGGCGCCGGATGATCGCGTCGAGACAGTCGGCGCCCGATTTCTGGAAATGGTGGTGGAGAGGGGTGCATTTGAAGATGCGGCGAGGTGTGCCGTAGCGCTTCTTGGTGAACTTGTAGTAGCTGACCTGCATCATGACCGAAAGGTTTTCGATCAGGAAGATACCGCAGAGAATCGGAGTCAGGAGTTCCTTTCGGGTGAGGATCGCGAAGACGGCGATGATGCCTCCGATTGTCAGCGATCCGGTGTCGCCCATGAATACCTGGGCCGGGTTGGCGTTATACCATAGGAATCCTGTCAGCGCTCCGATAAAGGCGGCCATGAAGACGACAAGTTCCGAGCTCCCGGGAATGAAGAGTATGTTGAGGTATGAGGCGTAGACGACGTGGCCTCCGAGATAGGCCATGATCAGCAGCGCGACCCCTATGATTGCCGAGGTCCCGGCACACAGTCCGTCGACACCGTCGGTCAGATTGGCTCCGTTGGAGATTGCCATGACAACGAGGATCGTTATGAGGATGAACACGATCCATCCCGCGGTCGGTCCCCAGTCGCCCATCCATTTGGTCAGCCACTGATAGTCGAAGTTGTTGTTTTTGACAAACGGAATGGTTGTCTGCGGGCTCTTGACATTTTCAGGACGGTAGGTGACGACTGTTTCGGTCGGGTCGGCGGAGCGCATCTCGACATTTTCGCGCACGGCAACGTCGGGGCTGAGCCACATTGTCAGTCCTACGATCAGTCCCAGCCCGAGCTGGCCGATTATTTTGAACTTGCCTTTCATGCCGTCTTTGTTGTGGCGTTTGAGCTTGAGGTAATCGTCGAGGAAGCCGAGGATTCCAAGCCAGATGGTCGAGATGATCATCAGAAGCATGTAGACGTTCGTAAGGTCGCCGACAAGCAGACAGGGGATTAGGATTGCAAGAATGATGATGATGCCACCCATTGTCGGAGTGCCTTTTTTGGTGTTTTCTCCCTGGAGGCCGAGGTCGCGGACAATTTCGCCGACCTGAAGCTGGCGGAGCCGGTCGATTATCTTACGGCCGAAAACGAGCGCGATGAAAAGGGCAAGGACGAATGACGCTCCTGATCGGAAGGTAATATAGTCCATGAGTCTGACGCCGGGAAGTCCGGAGTCGCGCAGCAGATCGAAAAGGTAGTAAAGCATTGTCGGATCGGATCTGAATGGAATAATCTGTTAAACGGATGTCTGAGCAGTAGCGGATCAGAAGGTTCCAAAGACTTCGGCAACAACTTCGCGGTCGTCGAAATGGTGTTTGACTCCTTTGATTTCCTGATAGCTTTCGTGGCCTTTGCCTGCGATGAGCACGACGTCGCCGGGCTTAGCGAGCATGATTGCCGTCCGGATTGCTTCGCGGCGGTCTGTGATCGAGATCGTTCGGTCGCGCAGTTCGGCGGAGTCGAGTCCTGCAGCCATTTCGGCTATGATTTCGGCGGGATCCTCGTCGCGCGGGTTATCGGATGTCAGGACGAGACGGTCGGATCTGAGGGCGGCTTCGCGGGCCATGATCGGGCGTTTGCCTTTGTCACGGTTTCCTCCGGCTCCTACCACGGTTATGATTGATCCTTTTTTATTGAGGATGTCAGAGATGGCTGTAAGGACGTTGACGACGGCGTCGGGGGTGTGGGCGTAGTCGACGATGGCTGTTATTCCGGTTTGGCTGTGGAGTGTCTGGAAACGTCCGGCAACCGGCACAAGACGGCTCATGTCAACGAGTACCTGCTCTTTGTCCCATCCCAGAAGGCATCCTGTCGCGTAGACGGCGGTCAGATTGTAGGCGTTGAAGCGTCCGGTGAAAAGCACTTCCACGTCATGGCCGTTGAACTGCATCAGTGTGCCGTCAAGACGGCTTTCGATGATGCGTCCTGTGAAGTCTGCATCGCTGCGCAGAGAGTAGGTGAATTTTCTGGCGCGTGTGTTCTGGAGCATGAATTCGCCGTTGCGGTCATCTTCATTGACAAGTGCGAACGCGTCGTCGGGAAGCTTGTCGAAGAATGATTTTTTCGCATCGCGGTAGGCCTCGAAGGTCTTGTGGTAGTCCATGTGGTCGCGGGTCAGGTTGCTGAAGACGGCTCCGGCGAAGTGTAGCCCGGCGATTCGGTGCTGGTGGGCTGCGTGAGAGCTGACTTCCATTGCGGCATATGTGCATCCGGCCACGACCATCTGATGGAGAAGTTCGTTGAGTGTCAGCGGATCGGGTGTGGTCTGATTGGCCGGAACGGCTTCAGAGTCGATGTAGTTGCAGACTGTGGAGAGCAGTCCGGCCTTATGGCCCATCATGCGGGCCATTTCATAGATGAGGGTGGCTGTTGTCGTTTTGCCGTTTGTTCCGGTCACTCCGACCAGACGCAGTTTGCGGGAGGGGTTTCCCCACCATTGCGAGGCGAGGCATCCGAGGGCTTCGGCGGAGTTTTCCACCTTAATATATGTGACGCCTGATTCGAGGCGTTCGGGAAGTTCTTCGCAGACGATTGCAGCGGCTCCGGCCAGAGTCACGATAGGAATGAATTTGTGTCCGTCGACATTGTAGCCGCGCACGGCCACGAAGAGTGAGCCGAGTTTTATTTTTCGGGAGTCACATTCAAGCGAGCTTATTTCTTTGCTTACGCTTCCTATGATTTTCTCAGGCCTGATGGCTGAAAGGAGGTCAGACAGTGATTTCATATGTTGTCGGGTCTATATGTTGTTGTTTCTTAAGCGGGGTTGTTGAGGTTTCTTCTGGAGTCTGTCATTCGGTCAGAGTGAGATAGATTTTGTCGCCGTGTCGGGCTCTCGCTCCCGGTGCGGGGACCTGTCCGGTCACGCATCCCATTCCTATTATACTGACTTCATAGCCTTTGGTCTCAAGGACTTTGATGGCGTCGCGCAGGCCGAGTCCGAGTACGCTCGGCACAGATCCGTCTGGGGTTTTGGCCGGCGAGGCCATGACGACTTTCTTCGGGCCGAGAGCGAGCGAATTCTGCACTCTGTCGTTGCGTCCGGGGTCGGCTGCGGCGTGGAGAGTAGGGTAGGGTGTGTTGTTGCGGTCTCCTTTTGTGAAGCTGTCGTCGTAGTCGAGCATTCCGCGGGAATAGAGGGCTTCGGCGACTTTTCTCACGACCATTCCGGAGTTGGATGCGGCTCCCATTGCGTTGCGTTTGGGGTAGGAAATCAGGACCATGCAGGTGTATTTAGGCTTCTCTTCCGGGAAGATTCCGCAGAAGGCGAGGCGGTTGACGCCGTGGGTGTAGCCGATTCCCTGACGGTTGATGTTGGCGGTGCCGGTTTTGCCTATGATCCGGACAAGCGGCGACTGGAGGAAGTGGCGGGCTGTGCCGTGTTTGCCCCAGACGACTGCAGAAAGCATTTTGCGCAGGGTTCTGGCATTCTGCACTGAGCAGATTCGGTCGCGGATATTTGTCACCGGGAAGATTGTGTCGGTTCCGTTGCCGACGAGTCCTTTGACGAGGCGTGGGCGCACGTAGACGCCGTCGTTGGCAATGGCGTTATAGAGTGAGGCTGTGTAGAGGGGGGAGATCTCGGTGCAGTAGCCGTAGCTTTCGCGTGAGAGCATCTGACGTCCGAGGTCGTCGTCCTTAAGCTTGGGGAACATCGGCACTGCCTCTCCGGCGATACCGGAGTTCATCGGTTCGAGGAATCCGATCTGACGCACTCGTTCGCGGAAGTTGCTCGGTTTGGGGCCGAAGCGGCGGGTTATTATCTTTGCTGTCCCGATGTTTGATGACTGTTCGAGGATTTCGTTGACGGTCAGGGAGGCGTTGTAGTGGGAGTCTTTGATCGGTTTTTTCCCGTAATAGTGCCATTCGTGGCCGAGGGGAATGACTTCGTTGGTGTTTGTGACGATGCCGTCTTCCAGTGCAATAAGCATGGACAGGGCCTTTACGACCGAGCCGGGCTCGAAACCGAGCACGGCGCGGTTGAGGCTTTCGATGTAGCGTTCGCCTTTGCCTGGGTTCAGTTCGAGGTTGGCGATAGCCTTTATGTCGCCGGTTGCGACTTCGAGCAGAACGGCGGTGCCCCAGTCGGCGTCGCAGAATTCGAGCATTTTGTTGAGCTCGTTCTCGACGATGTCCTGCATTTTGATGTCGATAGTTGTCCGGACGGAGTAGCCGTTGACGGGCGGCACGTCGTTCCACCGTACGATGGCTGATGTCAGCGGAACCCGTTTGGTGATTCCCGGTTTGCCGTAGAGCAGCGAGTCGAGGGCTTTTTCAAGGCCGTATTTGCCGTGGATGCGTTTGATCGATTCGGTTACGCCGACGGCTCCGATGCTTCGGCGTGCCATTGCTCCGTAGGGTCGGACTCTGACGGGACGAGAGTTTATTTTCAGTCCGATGATCGATCCTTTGCGTGGCGCTTTGGCTTTCCGGCGCGGGAAGGGGAATGTCTTGATCAGCTCGGTGTCGAAGTAGGAGATGTCGCGCACGATGGCGAAGTCGCGGGAGCGCAGCGAGTCGGGCCGCTTGAGCGGCGACAGGAGATATTTGGTCCATTCTTTTGCGCTGTGTCGCGGAAAGTGGAGGGCAAGGCTGTCGGCCAGGGCGGGGACGCAGGCTCTGTAGGAGTCTTCGTTGAATTTCGGATGACGGAGGTCGAGGCTGGGGGTGTAGAGGATCATGTTTGTTGCCAGGACGCTGCCGTCGGCCGCGAGGATTTCGCCGCGAAGCGGTTCGACTGTGTCTGTGCGCGACAACTCTTTCTCGGCCAGTTTGTTCCAGTGGTGGGCGGAGATGACGGTGTTATCGACCAGAAGGTAGACGATCCTTATGGTTATGAGCATGATCGCAACGACAATCAGTGCGTAGCGCCAAAGAATGTTCCTGCGGTTTTCTTTCTTCATCGGTCCGTCTTGATTCTATAGGGTGGGTTTTCCTGAACTTTCAGATTGAGTTTGAGAGAATCGACCATCGCCTGCATCGAGCTTTCACGGATCTGGCCCATGTAGCGTGAGCGGTATCTGACGAGTTCGGCGCTTACGATTTCGTATTGTTTGGTCAGACGGTTGACTTCTTCCATTTTTGTCTGGCAGCTGTATTTGCTTGAGATATATGCCAGAATCATGAAGACTCCGAGGATCATCGCAAGCCAGTTGCGGGCGAAGAAGTCTGAGCTGACAACCTGACCGAAGATCAGCCGGCGCATGACGGTGCCGGAGCGGTGGAGCATCGTCGAGGTGTCGTTGTCTGTGGTGTCGGTGTTTCGTGCCATAGCTTTTCTGTGTGGTCGGTTGTCGGGGGGGATACGTGAGGAGTTTATTCGTAATTGCGGATAGGTGGGGGGGGTCAGAGTTTCTGGGCTATTCTCAGTCGTGCGCTTCTTGAGCGGGGGTTGCGTTCGATCTCTTCTTCGGAGGGTGCGATTGGCTTGCCGATTGTCTTGAACGGTGTCGAAGCAACGCCGAAAAAGTCTTTTTCGATTTTGCCGGAGAAGTTTCCGCTTTTCAGGAAGTTTTTGACGAGCCGGTCTTCGAGGGAGTGATAGGTGATTACCGCAAGTCGTCCGCCCGGCCGGAGAACAGCGAGGGTTGCCTTGAGGAATTGTTCGAGGGCGCGCATTTCGCCGTTGACTTCGATGCGGAGTGCCTGAAACACCATTGCAAGTTCTTTCTTCTCTTTTTTGGGGGATATGAACCGTGAGGCTATTTCGCGGAGCTGTCCGATTGTCTCGACCGCCCTTCCGGCGTTTCGCTCGGCAACGATGGCTTGTGCGAGCTGACGGCTGCGGGGAAACTCTCCGTAGAGGGCCAGTATTTCGGCGATCCGTTCTTCCGAGGCAGAGGCCAGAAGTGTGGCTGCCGATACGGGAGCGTGGCGGTTCATGCGCATGTCGAGCGGGCCGTCGAATCGAAATGAGAAACCTCTTTCCGAGTCGTCGAAATGGTGGAATGACACTCCGAGGTCGGCCAGGATTCCGTCGACTTTTCCGGAGTGTCCGTAGAATGTCATCCAGTTCTGAAGGAACCGGAAGTTGCTGTACACAATTGTAAACCGCGGATCGGAGAATGCCCGTCGGACGGCTTCGTCGTCCTGATCAAAGCTGTATAGGTGGCCATCGGCGGACAGGCTTTCGACGATGGCATGGGAATGACCTCCGCCACCGAAAGTGGCGTCGACATAAATTCCGCCGGGGTTGATGTCGAGGGCTTCAAGCGATTCGGGGAGCAGGGCGGGTATGTGATAGGCTTGTTCGGACATGAGCGTGAAAAATCAGTTTGTAAAGTTACGATTTTTCACGCGAAATTTACATATATAAACTAATCTTTTTAATGTTTTTTTGCTCAGAAGTTATTAACATTTATGTAATCATTGAAAGATCAATGGTATGGTAATTCCGAGCGGACATTTGCAAATGTAAACGGAAGTTGTTGTCTGTCCGGCTAATTGCCGGCGGGTCAATGCTATCCGCCGGCCGGTTTTTCGTTGGGTCACATGTTTGCTTGCGTCAGATGCTTTTTCTGAGGGCTTTATCTGTTGTGTCATGGGAGTGACGGGATTGTGAATACGAACCGTGAGCCGTCGCCTTCGTAGGTCGTGTCGACATAGATTTTGCCTTTGAGCTGGACTGCGATCATTTTACAGATGCTTAGTCCGAGGCCGTTTCCCTGGGTCATGGGCGACAGTTTTTCGAAGCGTTCGAAGATGAGCTGTTCTTTGCCGACGGGGACGCCGATTCCGGAGTCTGTTACGGTGAAGGTTGTCGTGCCGTTTTCGGTGTCGACGTGGCATGCGAGCTCGACGAATCCTTTTTCGGTGAATTTCAGTCCGTTTGACAGTAGGTTGACGAGGACTTGCTCTACTCTTCGCGCATCGGTGTAGATGACGTGGGTCGGTTCGTTTTCGTTTGCCCAGCGGAGGTCGACTTCCGGTTTTGCATAGAGGCGTGCGCTTTCAAGGGCTGCCATGCAGATTGTGTTGACGGGGACAGTCGCACGCTGCACGATGAGGGTTCCGCTTTCGAGGTTGTTGACTTCGAGGACGTCGTTGATGAGTGTTCTGAGAAGGTCTGCGCTGACGTCGATTGTTCTGGCGAATCGGTCGAGATACTGGCGTTTTTCGCTGCTGACGTTGTCGACGATCAGATGGGCGTATTCGACGATGGCGTTAAGGGGGGTTGAGACTTCATGGGTCATGTTTGAGATGAAGTCGCTTTTGTGGCGGTTGGCTTTTCGGGCTTCGTCGCGCGCTTCGATGAGGGATGCCTGGATGCGCCGTAGGTTGTCGCGTTCGGACGAGAGCATGTCGTTGGTCTGCTGAACTTTTTTTGACAGGTTTCGCGCGCGTCGGTAGAGCACGATAAAGAAGATGACTGCTCCGACAAGAATGATGCTTATGATTCCGAATACGGTGTAGAGGAGGGAGTTCGAAACGGTTGTTTCGGAGTCGTCTTCGCTGTTGTCGGGATTGTCTTCGGAGATCGTTTTGGGCAGTCCGAGCAGTGTGCTCAGTTCTTTTCCTCGGGCGAGTGTGCGTTCGCGCAGGGTTTCTTCGAGAACTTTTGTGTATATTGAGCCATATGTCGAAAGGGTTTTGTGGTCTCCGATTGCGTTGGCCGCCTGTACGATAAGTCTAAGGAGGCGCCTTTTCGTCCCGTTCTGTCTTTCGGCGTTATAGCTGGCTATGAGAAGGGGTATGGCTTCGGCATTCCGGTGTCGGGCGAGAAGGTAGTAGGCTTCGACGCTTGGTCGGCTGATCATGTCGCGTGCGACTTCGTCGTTGTGTTTGCTGATTTCGTTTATTTTTTCATAGATGTCCTCTACTTCGTCGTCGGACAGCGCAGAAAAGTTTGACAGCATGCGTCGGTAGACAGTGTAGCGGTGTTTGTCGTAACTGCGGTAGATGCGTCCTTGTTCGATGTTGTCGAGGTCAAGCCGGTCGATTACGTCAAGAAGTTGTCGGTCGGCTGCCACGGCGCGGCTTGGCTGTTCGTTGAAGGTGTAGGACATCGCGGCATCGATGTAGAATTTGTTTTCAAGACCTGCAAGCCGGTAGGGCATTCGGTGGATGAGGTTGTCGAGCTGGGTCAGGTAGTCGGCGAGCATCTCGTTGGGTAGGGTTGCGTCCATGTAGATGCACAGTGCCGACAGGAGAACGATGCGGTCGTAGATGTTTGAATCGTGGTCGGCTGTGGATTTGTAGCGTTTCATTAGCTCGTATATGCGCCGGTGGCGGTCTGTTTCAGTCGCATAGCGTGCTTTGCCGGTAGTGGCGCAGATGTACATGAAGCATATTGTCGCGGCTCGTTCGGGCGATTCAGGGATCTCTTCGATCTGTCGGAGGTATCTGCTGACGCGTGCGGTGTCGCGCGAGCTGTTGAATGATGTGAGTCGGCGATACATGTCCATTGCGGCGGAATAGTTTGCCGATTTCAGGGCTGCGTCAAGGACGCGTTCGCCGGTCTGTGTGACGCTGTCGGCTGGAGCGAGGTCGAAGATGTCATACAGGATTTTCAGACGAGTTCCGGCGGATTTTGCCGCCGGAAGCGCTTTATAGAGGCTGTCGGTCAACTCGGCGCGCCTCTCAGACGACAATGACGGGCGCGCCGGAATTGTAATCGCCAGTAACAGAATCGTTGACAGAAGAAAACGAACCATAAACAGAAGTGGGTAATTATGAACGTAATTGATGCAGGGGTGTGACCTGCATAGGGCTCATTGCTCTGGAAAACAAAGGTAGCAATTAATCTCCGAAACCCAAATAAAACGTCCGGTTTTATTGAATCTGTATTTAGCCGCCAGGTTGGAGGGATTGGCCGTCGCCGAATAATATGGTCAGGATTTGTAGAAGCAGAGTCATTTAGCTATCTTTGCAAAAAATCAATCGCTCAAACCTCATTCTGTTACTCATGAGAATTACTCCCAAATGTTCGTTTATCCTTCCGGTCACTGCGTTTGTTGCCGCGGGCAACAGCGTAAATGCGGCCACGGCGTCGGACTGTAAAGCTTCAGATGCTGATGAAAGACTTAATATAGTGTATATCATGACTGATGACCATACGTCACAGGCTATGAGCTGTTATGACAAACGTTATATCAACACTCCCAATCTCGACCGGATCGCCGAACACGGAGTGCGGTTCACCAACAGTTTTGTCGCCAATTCGCTTTCGGGTCCGAGCCGGGCCTGCATGCTGACTGGAAAGCACAGCCATAAGAATGGTTTTACGGACAATACGACCTGTGTGTTCGATGCGTCGCAGCCAACTTTTCCGCGCTATCTGAAGGAGGCCGGCTATGAGACGGCATTGTTCGGGAAGTGGCATCTTGAAAGTCTGCCGCAGGGGTTCAGCCGCTGGGCGATAGTGCCGGGCCAGGGTGATTATTACAATCCTCGTTTCATCGAGATGACGGGGGACACGATCGTGCACCACGGGTATCTGACTCATCTGATCACCGACCGGTCGATCGACTGGCTCGAGAATGAGCGTGACCGTGAGAAGCCATTCTGTCTGCTGATCCATCATAAAGCGATCCACCGTAACTGGATGGCAGACACGGCTGATCTCGAACTGTTTGAGGACAAACAGTTTGCTCTGCCGGATAATTTCTATGATGATTATGCCGGGCGCCGGGCTGCCGGAGAACAGGAAATGAGTATCGGCAGTGCCCACGATATGGATATCATCTATGACCTGAAGATGTATCGGCCTGAAGAGGAAAGCCGTCTGAAGTCGACCTATGAGGCATTTGTCAGCCACATGGATCCGGAGCAGAAGGCGCGCTGGGATGAGTTCTACAATCCGATCATAGAGCAGTTCTATAATGATAAGCTGACCGGCCGTGAGCTGGCAGAATGGAAGTTCCAGCGCTATATGAGGGATTATCTCAAGGTTGTCAAGAGCCTTGACGACAATGTCGGCCGGGTGCTTGACTATCTTGAAAAGAATGACCTGCTGAAAAATACGCTCGTGGTCTATACTTCCGACCAGGGCTTCTATATGGGTGAGCATGGTTGGTTTGACAAGCGTTTTATGTATGAGGAGTCGTTTAGAACACCGCTTGTGATGATGCTGCCCGAGGGTTTCGACCGGCGTGGCGATATCGGGGAAATGGTTCAGAACATAGACTATGCTCCGACATTTCTTGAGATTGCGGGGCTGGATGTTCCGTCGGATATTCAAGGTGTCTCGCTGATGCCACTTCTTTGTGGCGAGCATCCTTCGGACTGGCGCGAGACTCTGTACTATCATTTCTATGAATATCCCGCCGAACATATGGTCAAGCGTCACTACGGAGTGCGAGACGGTCGCTATAAGCTGATTCATTTCTACAATGATCTGGATCAGTGGGAACTATATGATCTTGAGTCTGATCCGTCCGAAATGAATAATATCTTCGGAAAGCCGGGGACTGAGGCGGTCACCCGTTCGATGATGAGAAAACTCAGACAGGCGCAGGAGCAGTATGATGATCCGATCCGTTATGCCTATCCGATAAAGGATTGAGCCGGAAGGAAAGAGAATTACCTGAATTTAAAAACCAAAGGATACAATATAATATCAAGTTATGAAGCGGAATCTAATCGCTGCGCTTTTTGCCGCTGCAACAGTGGCGTCCCATGCCGGTGACTATTTTGTCAAGGAGGTCGTTTTCCCGGCTGAGGCCGATTCGGCTGCGAGAGTGGAAATGGCCTCGAAAGTCGTTCCTACGCCGCGTCAGATAGCATGGCAGGAGCTTGAGCTGACAGCATTTCTTCATTTCGGAATCAATACGTTCACCGACCGGGAATGGGGTGACGGCAAGGAGGATCCGGCGTTGTTCAATCCGGCTGCTCTCGATTGCGACCAGTGGGTCAGAACACTCAGCGAGGCCGGTTTCAAAATGGTCATCCTGACGGCTAAGCATCATGACGGGTTCTGTCTGTGGCCGACGTCGACCACGACGCACAGTGTGGCTGCATCGCCTTGGCGCGGCGGAAAGGGAGATGTGGTCCGTGAGTTGCGTGATGCGTGTGACCGTTATGGGATGAAGCTCGGGCTGTATCTTTCGCCGTGGGACCGCAATGCGGAGTGCTATGGCGATTCCGAACGCTATAACTCGATGTTTGTGGCTCAGCTGACTGAGTTGCTTTCAAACTACGGAAAGGTTGATGAGGTCTGGTTTGACGGAGCTTGCGGCGAGGGTCCCAACGGCAAGAAGCAGGAATATGACTGGACGCGGTTCAAAAGTGTGATCGAACGTCTGCAACCGGATGCGGTTACGGCCATCATGGGCGACGATGTGCGCTGGGTCGGAAACGAGAACGGAACGGGTCGTCTGACTGAGTGGAGTGTCACTGCAAAGAAACCGGGTATCCTGCCGGGAGCAGAAGAGTATAATGCCCGGTTCGGAATGTCGGACATGGGTGCGGATCTCGGAAGCCGGTCGTTGCTGTGCCGGACGGATGGTGTCCGGTGGTGGCCTTCGGAGGTCGATGTCAGCATTCGTCCGGGATGGTTCTACCACGATCGCGAGGAGGCGAAATCGCTTCGGAAGCTTGCAGAGATCTATCTTAATTCTGTCGGCCGCAATTCTGTGTTGCTGCTGAACATACCTCCTGACCGCAACGGTCTTATCGCGTCGGCCGACTCTGCGAGGCTGATGGAGTTGCGCCGGTGGCTCGACTCAAATCTCGGAACGAGCCTTCTGCGAGATCTGGATCTGCCGAAACGCACCGCGCGACTGGATGGCCCGACGGAGATCAATTGTGTCGAACTTGGCGAGGAGATCTCTAAGGGACAGCAGATCGAGTCTTTCGATGTGGAGGTGCTGACTCCGCAGGGTTGGAAGACTGCCGCTCGCGGAACAACTGTCGGCTACAAGAGGATTCTGACTTTAGCTCCGGTCAAGGCGTCGGCTCTGCGTGTGACAGTGACCGGTTCGCGCGGTGATGTGACTCTACGTAATCTTGCCGCTTACCGGATTGAGCTTCCTGCGGCTGAAGCCGAACGGGCGGATCTTGAATTGGTTCCGGCAAAGGAGATGAAAGCAGTGAGCGTCAACGGTTCGGCGTCGGCGTGCGCCGGTCTTGAAAAGGCTTTTGACGGTGATGTGACAACGGTGTGGACTTCGGCGCCCTCGGATGGAGGTCATGAGATCACTGTCGATATGGGTCGTGAGATCTCTGTCGACGGATTTGTTTACACACCGGGAAGCGACGGCGGATTTACGAACACGATCTTTAAATATGAGTTCCAGCTGTCGCGTGACGGTAAGCAGTGGAACAATGTGGCGGGCGGTGAGTTCGGCAATGTTGTCAACAATCCGATACCGCAGCGGGTCTTTCTCGGCAAAAGTGAAAAAGCGCGCTATTTCCGTCTTCGCAGCAAGGCTACTGTTGACGGTTCTGACCGAGTCGCGATTGCTGAAATCTCGATAATCCGGGGGAATGAGGCTGATTAAGGTTGAAGAGGCGCTGTCGACCAATTCGCTTGCGGTCCGGCTTCTGCCGGACCATGAAGCGCCTTTCGGCGTAATGGCAGTCAGGCAGACTGCCGGGCGCGGACAACGCGGAAACAGCTGGGAGTCTGAGCCCGGGGCCAATGTGACAATGTCTGTTGTCATTTGTCCGGACGGGGTGAAGGCTGCGGAGCAGTTCATTATCTCTCAGGCGGTCTCGGTCAGTATAGTGGAGATTCTGCGTCATTATCTGCCGGATTTGCGTCCGGAAATAGCGATCAAGTGGCCTAATGATATTTATGTCGGCGACAGAAAGATCTGTGGCATTCTGATTGAAAATGCGCTCAACGGCGATTCGATAGTGAGGAGTGTCGTTGGGATCGGTCTGAATGTCAATCAGACGGAGTTTGTCAGCGACGCGCCTAATCCGGTTTCGATGAAGCAGCTTTCGGGCCGCGATTTCGATGTTGAGGAGGTTGCGCGGATGATCGGCGAAACTTTCCTGCGTTTCTGTGGGGCGCTGTGTCTTTCAGACCGTGTGGAGAAGCTTCGCGGCCGATATTTTTCGATGCTGTGGCGCTCGCTGGGCTATTATCCATATGTCGATGCGGCCACCGGCGAGCGTTTCGAAGCCCGTATCAGCAATATAGCCCAGTCAGGGCTGATCACACTGACCGAACGCACCGGCACTAAGCGTACCTATGCGTTCAAGGAGGTGCAGGCCTGTATATAGGTGACAGGCTTCCGTAGGGTGTGTATGTGTGGGGGGAGAGACGGAAGGCTTTCGTCAGAGCAGGTGGATGTCGGAGATTTCGCAGAGACGCCGCTGCTCTTCGGGCCATATCGAGGCCTGGACTTCGCCTATATGGGCTTTCTGGAGCAGGAACATGCACAGGCGGCTCTGTCCGATTCCGCCGCCGATCGACGGGGGGAGTTCGCCTGCAAGGAGGCGTGAATGGAACGGTAGTTCGGCGCGGGCTTCGCATGAGCATGCCGCGAGCTGCCGGTCGAGAGCTTCCGGGCTGACCCGGATGCCCATCGACGATAGTTCGATCGATCGTTCGAGAATGTTGTCCCAGACGAGAATGTCGCCGTTGAGTCCATAGAAACCGTCGCTGTTGATTGAGCTCCAGTCATCATAGTCTGGCGCACGTCCGTCGTGGGGTTCGCCGTCGCTCAGCGGAGCGCCTATTCCTATCAGGAAAACGGCTCCGCATTCCTTTGCCGCAGCGTCCTCGCGTTCGCGCGGGGTCAGTCCGGGGTAGCGCTGCATCAGTTCTTCTGAATGGATAAAGGTGATTTCTTCCGGAAGTCGGGGTGTGATGTGGGGGAAATTCTGATAGACTTCTCGTTCAGTCTGCTGGATAGCGTCGTAGATTTTCTCGACTGTCGCTTTCAGATAGTCGAGGTTGCGGTCGGTCGGGTTGATTGTCTGCTCCCAGTCCCACTGGTCGACATAGAGCGAATGGAGGTTGTCGAGATCCTCGTCGGCGCGGATCGCGTTCATGTCGGTGTAGAGGCCGAAACCGGGTGCGATGTCGTAGGCTTCGAGTTTTGTTCGTTTCCATTTCGCAAGAGAGTGGACGACTTCGGCGTAGTTGTCGCCGAGTGCGGCCACGGGGAATCTGACAGCGCGTTCGTAGCCGTTGAGGTCGTCGTTGAGTCCTGTGCCGGATAGCACGAATAGGGGAGCTGTGACGCGCCGCAGGTTGAGCGATGAGGCAAGTAGCGACTGGAAGCGTTCCTTGACAAGTTTGATTGCGACTTCGGTTGTCTCCGGGAGTAGCTTGAGCTTATATTTTCTTGGAATGACGAGAGGCATGGGTTGTTTGGGGGGGATTATCTGTTTTGAAAAAATTCTGTCAGCATACGCGAACGATCTCGCAGTCGTTGAGATACCATAGGAATCCGCGAATATTGTCGTAGCCCATCGAACGCAGGGCGTCGGCATAGTTTATGATCTGATGGTGATAGTCGTCTGACCGTATTTCTCCGGATTTGTAGTCGATTATGTCGATGTGTCCGTCGGCAGTCCAGACGATGCGGTCAGGGCGCATGGACCCTCCGTTCGGAAAGAGAATAGGGCGTTCGCACAGAATCCGGCGAGTGTTTTCAAACCACTGGCGGAGTTCCGGCCGACCGATCAGTTGATGAAGATAGCTGCTCACAGAGTCGGCTTCCTCTTTCGGTAGTCTGCCGGCGTGTATGGAGTCTTTTATTGCTTTGTCGAGGGTGTCGGTTGTAGTGACGCGTGACAGCAGATCATGGATGATTATTCCGCGGTCGCGCGCTTTTCCGAAGTCCGGAAGGTCGTCGATGCGCGTGTGGCGCCAGAGGTCGTCGCGGTCCGACGAAGCGTATGGCGGCATCATGAAAGACTCGAGCGGGTCGAGGGCTGTCGGTGGTTTCAGCTCTTTTTGCGGGGGGACGGTCGGTGATCCGTAGGTCGAAAAGTCAACGGCGGCTTTCCCGTCGGCTGGGGTTGTTTCGTCTGTCGCCGCTTTGTCGGCCGGTTCCATCAGTCCGATTGTCGGGAGAGCCTGGGCCAGAACGCCTCCGATGGGGAAGCTGTCGCTGACGGGTTCGTTGCGGTAGATGACGGATAGCTCTTCCGTGGCACGAGTTAGAGCGACATAAAGAATGTTTAGCTCATCGAGGAGCAGGTCGTGGCAGCGTGTGTGGTATTGAGAGGCGAAGGATGTACGGTCGAGAAACTTCGATGGCGGAAGAGAGATCAGCGGTGGAACAACGTCGTTGTCGATCATCGGAATCGGTGCTTTGTCGAACCATTCGTTGTCTTTGAAGTCGACCATGTCGTAGGCGAGCCAGGGCACATGGACGCAGGCGAATTCGAGGCCTTTCGATTTGTGGATGGTCATTACGCGGATTGCGTTTTCGTCGTCGGGTGCGCTGACTGTCGAGCGGCATCCTGTCGTGTCCCACCAGTCAAGGAATGCGTTGAGATCGCCGGCGCGGGTGCCGCTCCATTCGGTCACAAGGTCCTGAAAGGCCGAGATGTAGACGCACTGCGATTCGAGTTCGTCGGTCAGCATCCGGTTGATGATCCGCTCTATAAGAGCCGGCAGGCTGAAGCAGACCATCTGGCCGAGGTCGACTTTGATGTCAAATTCTTTTCCCGGATTTTCGATCGCTTCGACAAGTGCTTGTGAGGGTGAGAGTCCGGTGCTGCGGTTGTATTCGAAGCGGTTCAGCATCCGGCGTATTTCTTCCGAACGGTTTCGCCGGCGTTGCGCCGTTGTGTCGGTTCCGGCATCATCCGGTTGCTCGGAAACCGGTTCGTCGAGGGTGTTGAGATAGCGCAGGACACTTATGATCATTCTGACGGCCGGAGCGGATGCAAGACGCATCGCGTCGTCGGAGATGACACGCAGTCCCCTGAAGTCGGGATCGGAGTCGGCAAGCTGAAGGAGATGAGCGATGACTGGGGCGCCATGTTTCACTCCGCTTCGGACAAGAATGCAGATGTCTTTTCCTTTGTAGCCGGCGCGAAGCTGGCGTCTGATGCGTTCAGTCAGGATTTCAAGGGCGGTCGCTGCAAATGATGAGATTGTCGGTGTGCTGACGGCGGCAATCTCTATGAAGCCGTTGTGGGAGGCGTGTTTTTTAGCGATCTGTTGTGTGACATTGGCGTAGACTTCACTCTGGTGCAGTTCGGCCGAGAGTGTGGAGAACAGGGCGTTGTTGAATGTGACGACATGGTAAGCGGATCGCCAGTTGGTGTTTTCGCCGGGAGCGTTGCCACGAATCAGAGAGTTGCCGGCAAACTGATTGCCGACAGAAGATCGGAGCAGTGTAGGGTCAGACGAGCGGAAGCGGTAGATACATTGCTTCTCGTCGCCGATTATCAGGCTGTCGGCGTCGGTTGTTTGTCCTTCTCTGACGAGCGGCCGCAGGATTTTCCATTGCATTTTCGAGGTGTCCTGAAATTCGTCGATCAGGAAATGGCTCAGCCAGACTCCGAGTCGTTCGAAAACAAAAGGGGTTTCACTGTCGTCAATGATTTCGGCGAGTATGGAGTTTGTGTCGGAGAGGAGGAGGGTGTTGTTTTCGGCGCGGAACGCCTCGATATAGCGATAGACGCTTTCAAGCAGACCGAGTTTGTAGAGCTGGCGTGTCAGGAGATGCCATAGTCTGAAGAATGTGCGACCATCGTGTAAAGCCGCGAATGCTTCCGAAATAGAATCGAGAAGGGCATCGTCGGGGGTTACAGCCAGAATCTCCTTGAGTTTGGCGTTGCAGGCTTCGATCGGGGAGTCGAGGACATTGGAGATGGTCGACCCCTCGGATTTTGAGGTGTCGTAGCCGCTGGCGGCTCCGTCGAGGAGGCGTTTGATTACGGTTGCATTGATTTTAAATTTTCCTTCATCATAGCCGCGACTGCTGATCCGGTCGAGCGCATTCTTGCATAGCTGTCTGGTTAAGATCCGGTGTTTTTCGGGAGCGTCAACGAGTTGCCGGCGGAATTTTTCGAGGAGTTCGGGCTGGCGAAGATAGTCCATCATTTCGCCGTAGTGTTGTTTGAACTCCTCGGTGTCTGTTTTTTTGACAAACTTGAGGAGTTCGCTGAATGCGTCGCTCTTGCGGTTGAAGAGCGCGACGGCTCGTCCCTCGCTGAGTTCGGAGAGGAGAAATTCTTTGAGCCAATGGATGATGCGGTGGGTTTCGGGCGATCCGGAGTTAATGCGGAGCGATTCGAAAAGGCTGCGCACGCCGCTTTCCATCGCGCGGTCGTTTTCCAGGTCGACTTCATAGTTGCCGGTGAGTTCCGCCTCGCGGGCGAAGGTGCGGAGGATGACTTGAAAAAAGGAGTCGATCGTGCTGACCTGAAAATAGTTGAAGTCGAAGAGCAGATTCCTTAGGGTCAGGCGTGCGGTTTCGGCTAATTCTTCTTCCTGGCATTTGAGTTCGCGGCATAGGTCGGAGGCGTAGGGGCTTTTTTCAGACCATCCAGGTTCCATGCGCCCGAGCACGGCGAGTTCGTGGATTATCCGCCGCTTCATTTCGTCGGTCGCCTTGTTGGTGAATGTGATTGCGAGTATCGAGCGGTGGGCCGACCTGGAGTTTTTCCTTAGACGATAGCTGCCGTCGTCATCTTTCCTGCTGATGAGGAGTTTGATATAGTAGTAGGTCAGGGTGTAGGTTTTTCCTGAACCAGCGGAAGCTTTGTAGATTGTCAGCATGTTATTGTCGCCTTGGGAAAAGTTGGAGAAAGGTTGCGGCGGCTCAGATCTTTCGGGCTTTATAGCCCATAGATCCGAGAAGTCCGACAATTTCGTCGCGACGGTCGCCTTGAATAAGGATGTCGCCGCCGCGTGCCGATCCGCCTGTGCCGAGTTTTTTCTTGAGTTCGGCTGCGATTTCCAGAAGTTGCTGATCGGGCAGTTCCCATCCGGTCAGCAGGGTTGCGGTCTTGCCCGCACGTCCTTTTCGCTCTATCGAGACGTCGATGCGTGCTTTCTGCCGCGGTTTCTCTTCCGGAGGTTCGGGCGTCAGGGAGCCTTCGGGCAGTTCGGGGTTATTGTCGCGGAATTGCTGAAGTTGTTCTAACCAGTTCATATGGAGTCGTTTGCTTCCGGAAGTCTGGCGGCGACAGAGTCGTCGAAGTTTTCGCTTTCGGGATTGTAGGGGTTTTCGAGATGTCCGACAAGAGTTTTGAGCATTGTCACATAGGGATACATGTCGGGATTGACATCGGAGTAGAATGCCGATGCGCTGTCAGGATCTGTTTGATAGGCTTGCCGATAGAGGTCTGTTGCCTGTGCGATCGAGGATTCGCGGTCTGTGCTGTCGGCGATCTGCATGTAGATCAGCGACAGTCTGGCGATCTCCTTTGCGGGAAGTCTGGAAATGTTTCCGGATCCGATGATATGTGATGCGACACTTTTCGCTGCTTCCATGTCGCCGAGAGCCACTGCGGCTTCGGCATCGCGCAGGTCATCGATGCAGGAGGAGTCGGCCGAGCTGTTGCAGGCCGACAGGAGGAGCATGGCGCTCAATGAAGTCAAGACGATTTTTTTCATGGGGAGTTTGGCGGTTTTCGTTCGTTGTGATTGTTTGCTGCGGGGTGGTTGTCAGAGAAGATTACTGTTCCGCTGCCGTAGAGGATGTCTGTTTGTTGTCGGAAGTCTGTCCGCGGCGTGCGAAGACATATTCGTTTCCGTCCTGAGTCAATGTCAGGGAGAGGCCGTTGAATCCGGCTATGGCATAGCCTTTTTTTGTCGGTATCTGTCCGATGCGCACGAGGGTTGTGTCGCCGGAGACCGAAGCGGCTTTTCCGTCGGTACTTATCAGAAGGGAGTCGTTTTCGACGTCCCAGTGTCCGTTGACTGTGTAGCTTAGGACTCCCGGCTTGATTGCGTGAAGAACGCAAGTCCCGTCAGAGTTGAGCTCCATGAGGGGCTCGTTTTCGGAGACGGTTGTCAGATAATAGTTGCCTATCATCTCTTTTGCTTCGTCGGAGAGGTGGTTGCATGAGGCGGATAGACAGCTGAGGATTATTGCCGGAAGTATCTTAAGAAATGTCTTCATAGATGGTGGTTGGTGAGAAATGATTCTTGGTTTGGTTCTGATTGGCTGGTTTGTTTCAGGCAAGGTGTAGACGGAAGTCTTCTATGAGTCGGTTCAGCAGGGGGGCTTCCGTTTTCATCTTTTCGAGTAGTTCGTTGTCGGTAAGGGTGTGTCGTGGCGATGAGGTCGTGTTGACGATGATGTCGTAGTCGACTTCGTCGTTGGCCAGCGCGTCGCGGATGCAACCCATTATTTCGCTCCGGTTAGCTTCCATCAGTTCTAACTGGATCTGGTTCTGAACCGTTACGGTGAAGCGGGTTCGTGAAGTCAGGGCCGGGGCGGCGGCGCGCATTGTGTTGATCAGGATGTGGGCCTGCGGGTGAGTCGAGATGTAGGTATTCCATGCGGAGAGCAGTGCGTCTTCCGAGAAGGGCTGGCTGCGTCTGGGGGATGTCCGGCTCACGGTCGCTGGTGTTGCGGTTTCTTCTTGAGCGCCGTGGCGAATGGAGATTGTCGGGATCTTCATTCCGGACACTGTCATTCGCGACTGGCCAGGCGTTGTGCGCTGTGGGGTGGTTGTGGAGTTGGTTGCCGCAGGCGTTTTAGGCATGTGGCTGCTGTGTGGAGTCGCAGCCGGTCGGGCTGCGGCGGGTTGCTGCTGCGCAGGCTGAGTGTGCTGTTGTGGTGCGGGCGCAGCGGTGGCAGCGATAGGTTTCAGCTGCCCCTCTCCGGTGCTGCCGTTATTGTGGGAGGGGCTGAGTGGTTGGCATATTTTAGCGAGCGTCAGCTCGATGAGAAACTGCTTGTTAGATGCGTTGCGGTAGTTGAGGTCGGCGTCGTTGCATAGACACATGGCCCGATAAAGAAAATCGGGGGTGCATTTGGCTGCCATTGCGGCCATTGCCTGTCGTGTCTCATTTCCCGCTTCGATCAGAGTCAGTGTTGCGGGATCGCGTGCTACCATCAGATCACGCAGATAGGCGCCGAGTCCGTTGATGAAAAAGAGAGAGTCGAAACCGTTGTCGCGTATTTCTTTGTAGATGGTCCAGCTTGTCAGCACATCGTTTTTGAGGAAGCATTCGAGCAGACGGTTGTAGTATTCCCAGTCGAGGACATTTAGGCTTTCGCGTGCGGCAAGGCATGTTATGTTGCCGCCGGCCGATGCGGCGACCTGATCGAATATCGAGAGGGCGTCGCGCATTGCTCCGTCAGCTTTTTTTGCAATGATGTCGAGGGCTGCCGGCTCGACGTTGATTCCTTCGCTGGCGGCCACGAAGCTGAGGTGGTCGACCATGTCCTGTATGGTGATCCGGTGGAAGTCGTAGATCTGACATCGCGAGAGGATGGTCGGGATTATTTTCTGCTTTTCGGTCGTTGCGAGAATGAAAACGACATAGGACGGCGGCTCTTCAAGAGTTTTCAGAAAGGCGTTGAAGGCAGCCTGACTGAGCATGTGGACCTCGTCGACGATGAAAACGCGGTAGCGTCCGCGCGAAGGGGCCACCTGAACCTGTTCGATCAGATTGCGCATGTCGTCGACGCCGTTGTTTGACGCGGCATCGAGTTCGACGATGTTCATTGATGTGCCACGGTTGAAGTCAAGACACGATTCGCATTCGTTGCAGGCTTCGCCGTCGGGAGTGGGATGCTCGCAATTGATTGTTTTCGCAAAGATCCTGGCGCACGATGTCTTGCCGACTCCTCTGGAGCCGCAGAAGAGATAGCTGTGGGCCAGACGGTTTGTGGCAACTGCGTTTTTGAGCGTAGTTGTCAGCGCTTTCTGCCCCACAACCGACGCGAATGTCGCCGGTCGGTATTTGCGGGCCGATACAAGATATTTTTCCATCAGGTTACAGATCTGTTGTTTTCGGAGAGGAGCTGTGGCAGTTCCTGCTCCAACTACAAATTTACTATCTTTCCACGAAACTACCAAATTGTCAGCGTTTCGACCGGCTTGTTCATCGGCTGTTCATCGGCCGGAAAAATCGGGGTATTTAGATTTATTAACTTATGAAAGAAACGCCGGTCGTGAAAAGAGATTAATTTTGCCGACTGAAAATGGCAAAGCAATTCGGCATCATATTCGCGTGTCTCGCCGTCGGAGAGTTGATCGCTCTGATCCCCGGCCTGCATATTCCCGGCAGTATCTGGGGACTGCTTCTACTCACATTTCTTCTCGAACGGGGCATTGTCAGTCCCCGCACGGTAGCTCCTGTCTGCCGATTTCTGATTTCCAACATGGCGTTTTTCTTCATTCCGCCAGGGGTCGCGCTGATGCTCTATTTTGATCTGATTGCCGCACAGTGGCTTCCGATCACGGTTGCCACGGTGGGCAGTATAATCGTGGTGCTTCTCGTGACGGGTCGTCTCCACCAGTTTCTCCATTCATTCATGAAGCATCGTCATGGACGCAATTGATTATTTTCGTTCGCCACTGGCGCTGATCACGCTGACATTTCTCGTCTACTGGGGCGCTTCGTGGCTGCGCCGCCGCACTGACATAGCCCTGCTCAACCCGATGATTGTCACTATCGGTCTGCTGATTCTGTTTCTGCGACTGACGGGAATCAGTTTCGAGGAGTATTACGAGGGGGGTAAGATGATCGAGTTCTGGCTCAAGCCGGCCATTGTTGCGCTCGGACTGCCTCTCTTTCAGGAACTGAAAAATATCCGCCGTCAGTTCATGCCTCTTTTTCTGACGGAGGTGGCCGGATCGCTGGCGGGGATCATTTCGGTCGTTCTGATCGCCAGCTGGCTCGGAGCCACACCTGATGTGATCCGTTCGCTTGCCCCCAAGTCGGTTTCCACACCGATCGCTATTGAGATAACGTCGCAGCTCGGAGGCATTCCGGCTCTGACTTCTGCTATTGTTGTCATTGTCGGGATGATCGGTGCGGTCATGGGGCTGAAGGTGATGGAGATGGGAAATGTGAAGAGCCCTGTCTCGAAGAGTCTCAGCATGGGGACCGCCGCTCATGTCATCGGGACCAATCGCATTTCCGAATATGGTCCGCGCTACGGGGCCTATTCGACTCTCGGACTGATTCTCAACGGCATTCTGACTGCATTTTTCGCAGGCCCTATTCTCGATCTGCTCCTCTGATATTTCCTGTCGCGGTTGGCCCGGCAGGCTTCCGCAGTCAACTGTCGCGATGTCGTGGCTGGTTTATTTCAGAAGAGAAACAATACCAGATTAACATTCACCGGATTCTACCATGGAACAATTCATTCTTTCGCTCGATCAGGGCACCAGCAGTTCGCGTGCGGTTGTTTTCGACCGCGGCGGCAATATACGTTCACAAGCGCAACATGAATTCCCTCAGATATTTCCCCGTCCGGGATGGGTCGAGCACGATCCGTTTCAGATCTGGGGATCGCAGGCCGCTGTCATTGCCGAGGCGATCTCTCAGATCGGCATCAACGGCCACAACATAGCTGCTATCGGCATCAGCAACCAGCGTGAGACGACGATTGTCTGGGATGCCGAGACGGGCGAGCCTGTCTATAATGCTATTGTCTGGCAGGACCGCCGCACGGCCGAGTTCTGCGACCGACTTCGCGAGGAGGGGCTGGCGGATATGATCCGCGAGAAAACAGGTCTTATCCCGGATGCTTATTTCAGTGCCACCAAAATCCGGTGGATTCTTGAGAATGTGTCCGGAGCGAGGAGGCGGGCCGAGGCAGGGAAGCTGCGGTTCGGAACTGTCGACTCGTGGCTTGTTGCGTGTCTGACACGCAATTCGCTTCATGTGACAGACTATTCAAATGCTTCGCGCACGATGCTATTCAATATCCATAGCCTCGAATGGGACGAGGAGCTGCTGAGGCTTTTCGGCATTCCGGCATCAATGATGCCGCGGGTTGTAGAGAGTAGCGGAGTCATGGGCCACACGAAGACGACCATTTTTGCCCATCCGGTTCCGATTGCCGGCATTGCCGGCGATCAGCAGGCAGCTCTGTTCGGACAGATGTGTGTCGAGCCTGGTTCGATCAAAAACACCTACGGGACAGGATGTTTCCTCCTTATGAATTCCGGCCGGAGGCCTATCCTGTCATCCAACCGGCTGCTTACGACGATTGCCTGGAAGATCGGCGGCGAGGTGACCTATGCCCTCGAGGGATCGGTTTTTGTCGGCGGTTCGATCGTTCAGTGGCTGCGCGACGGGCTTAGGTGCATAGCTTCCTCGGCCGATGTCGAACAGCTTGCCGCGTCGGTCAGGGATAGCGACGGGGTCTATTTCGTTCCGGCTCTTACAGGACTGGGCGCACCCTATTGGGATCAGTATGCCCGCGGGCTGATATGCGGAATCTCGCGCGGAACGACAACGGGCCACATTGCGCGTGCGGCTCTTGAAAGTATTGCCTATCAGGTCTATGATATAGTCAGGGCAATGGAGCTTGATTCCGGACTGTCTCTTGCCGGTCTGAAAGTCGACGGAGGTGCATCGTGCAACAATCTGCTGATGCAGTTTCAGAGCGACATTCTTTTCACTGATGTTCAGCGTCCGGTCATCACAGAGACCACGGCTCTCGGAGCGGCATAATCTTGCGGGTCTGGGCATTGGCTACTGGGATGGAATCGGGGCGCTGCGCTCGCAGTGGCAGGTGGAACGCACTTTCCGGCCCGAGCAGTCGGCCGAAGAGGTGGCGCACTGCATCGAGGGATGGCACGAGGCGGTGCGGCGTACGCTGACGTGCTGATCAGTCGGGGATGGTGAGGGTCAGCCGTCGCGCGCCTTCGGCCAGTTCTTCGATGTCGACGCGGACTGTGTCAAGCGGCATTATGTCCTCTGCGCGGTCGGGCCATTCGATCAGGCAGAGGGCGCCAGAGTCGAAGTAGTCTTCGATTCCGATGTCGAGCACTTCGGCCAGGCTGTTGAGCCGGTAGAGATCGAAGTGGTAGATCAGTTCAGCTGTCGAATCGGAGCGGTATTCATTGACAATCGCAAAGGAGGGTGAAGATGCCAGATCTTCGGAAACTCCCAGAGCGCGTGCGAGTTCTGCGATGAAAGTCGTTTTTCCGGCCCCCATTGGTCCGTTGAAGGCAAATACGGTGAAGTCGCCCATCAGGTCGATGAACTGTCGGGCAGCTTGCGGAAGTTCCGCACGTGAGGGGATGTCGATTGTGTGGGTAGTCATATTCTTTCTGTCTGATTGATTGTTTTGAATGAGATTGGATTATCGCGGAGAGAGAGTGATGATCGGAACGAGCATCTCTTCGAGGGATATGCCTCCGTGCTGGAATGTTCCGTCGTAGTATTGCACGTAGTAGTTATAGTTGTTCGGATAGGCGAAGAAGTCGCGGCCTGTGGCAAAGATGTATGCCGTGCTGACGTTGGGAGACGGAAGCCCGAACAGGGCCGGGCGGGTTATTTCGTAGACCTGTTTCGGGTTGTATTTCAGATTTCGGCCGAGCTTGTAGCGCAGGTTGGTATTGGTGTTGCGTTCGCCGACGACGCGGATCGGATTGTCGACGCGGATTGTGCCGTGGTCAGTCGTGAGGACGAGTTTATAGCCTTTGTCGGCAATGCGGCGGATTATGTCGATGGCCGATGAGTGGCGGAACCATGATTGGGTGATCGAGCGGTAGGCTGCGTTGTTTGCCGCCAGTTCGCGTATCATTTTTGATTCGGTTCGGGCGTGTGAGAGCATGTCGATGAAGTTGAGAACCAGTACGTTGAGGTCGTTGGGCTGGAGCGAGGCGAAATCGCGCAGGAATCGCTCGCCGCTGGCAGTGTCGTTGATTTTGTTGTAGGAAAAGCGACACTGGCGGCGAAACCGGTTGAACTGTGTTTCGATGAGTGGCGATTCGTTGTGGTTTTTCCCCTCTTCACTCTCTTCGTCGACCCACAGGTCGGGAAACATCCGTTCGATGTCGGCCGGCATCAGTCCGGAGAAGATGGCGTTTCGTGCATATTGTGTGGCAGTCGGCAGAATCGAGCAGTAGAGGTCTTCTTCGTCGATGGTGAAATATTCGGAGAAGATCTGGCTTACCGAGCGCCACTGGTCGAGCCGGAAGTTGTCGATCAGCATGAAGAAGACTTTGTGGCCTTCGTCGAGCAGCGGAAAGACTTTGGATTTGAATATGTCGGGACTCATGACCGGCCGCGTGGGGTTTTCCGGATTCATCCAGTCGGCATAGTTGCGCCGGATGAATTTGGCAAAGGCGGTGTTGGCGTCGGCGCGCTGCATGTCGAGGAGCTGATCCATCGAAGTGTCGGCTGCGGCAAGTTCGAGTTCCCAGTGGACAAGTGTGCGATAGGTCTCTTTCCAGTCGGCTATGGTCGATGCGCTTGCGATCCGGTCTGCGATGGCGGAGAAGTTCTGCTGGTAGCCCGATGAGGATTTTGCAGATACGAGTTCCGAAGAGTGGAGGTGTTTTTTGATCGAGATGAAGATCTGGTTGGGGTTGACGGGTTTGATCAGGTAGTCGGCAATTTTGCTTCCGACGGCCTGGTCCATGATGTTTTCTTCCTCGCTTTTTGTGATCATTATAACTGGTATTGCCGGAGCGATCAGCTTGATTCTCTGCAGGGTTTCGAGCCCGGTCAGCCCCGGCATGTTTTCGTCGAGGATGATCAGGTCGAACTGACGGTCTTCGACAAGATGGAGCGCGTCGGCCCCGCTGTTGACGGTTACGACGTCATAGCCTTTTGTCTTGAGGAACATCACGTGGGGTTTGAGGAGATCTATCTCGTCGTCGGCCCAAAGAATAGTATGGTTAGTCATAAGCTGATGTTTTTATGGAGGTGTCGGGAGAGGGGTGGGGTAGTGTTATTCGAAAAGAGGGTCGTCGCCTTCGCTGCCGACAGGAATTTCCGGGGTTGCCGGCGGAGGTGTCGGGGTCGCGGGTTTGGCGGGTTTGGCGGGTTTGGCTGGAACGGTGGGAGCGCTGACGGGCTTTTCGGTTTCCCGGGCGGTCGCTGTGTCGTCGGGAGTCTTTTTCGGCGCTGGCTGTTGGGGGTTGTCGGTGGGTGTGGGGAGGGAGTCAGGCGCCGGCTCGAGTTCCGGAATAACCGGTTCGTCATATTCGTCGGACGGAAGGACGCTTTCGTGGATGCGTTTCAGTCGGTCATCGCCTGCTGCGTCGAAATATTCTTCGAGCGATCGCCCTTCGTTGATCAGTATGTCATAGTCTCCGCGGGCAATGATCAGCGGTATGACTCCGGAGGGGAGGGTGAAGACGGGCGACGATTCGAGACCGGAACGGTAGGTTTCGATTTCGCGTCTGTTGTTGAATCCGGAGATGACGATCAGTCCGATCGGTCCGAACCGGAGAGACTCGAGGTCGAAGTCGCGCACGGAATAGGTCGTGAAGTTATGGCGTGCCACGTCGAAGAGAAGCGCATGGGAGTCGGTGGTCGCAACGGGATAGATCAGAAGCATGATCTGCGCTGTGTCGGTCCGGAAGGAGAATTCCGCGGGCTTGTTGTCGAGGCTGACGTGGGTCGAGTCGTTGCCCAGCCGGGTTGACCAGATCATTCCGCGCACATTCGATGACGAGGAGTTGAGGCGGCGTCCCTCGGCCAGCAGTCTGAGATAGGATGAGGCGAGGGGTGCGACATCGGTGTCGGGGAAGCGGCTGACCAGTTCGTTGAGCGTTTCCGAGAAGCGTTCGCTGTTGTTGTCGGTGACATAGCCGAGTGCGTCGAGGAAGAGGAATTTCGGCATTATGCGGCTCATCGGATATTCTTTTCTGACGAGGGCGCAGATCTGGTGGAGCGTTGCGTTGTCGTTGTTGAAGTATGCAGTGTAGGCTTTGTCGTAGAGAGAGGCTTCTTCTTCGGTCATTCGTCTCAGTTTGTCCATGTAGTCCGGATCTGCGAGAGCCTGCCCGTAGGTCGATTCAGGGAATTCTTCGAGAATCAGCTGGCGGTAGGTTGAGGCTTTGGCCTGCTGATCGGAGAGCATGAACATCAGATAGAGGTTATAGTAGGCGTCCAGGCGGTAGATGTTGTCCGGATAGCGGGAGATGAGCCTGAGGAAGGCTTTTTCGGATGCGTTATAGTCCTGCATGCGGTCTTTCAGGATGACACCCATGTTGTAGAGTCCTTCCTGGATCACTTCGTTTGCGGTCGCTTTCTCGGCTTCGTCGGAGGGAATCTGCCGCAGATAATATTCGGGGAAATGTGGGTCGGAAGCGCGTTCGAGAGCTTCGCGGGAAGCGGCTTCGTCGGCAGTTTCCTCTATGATCGAGTCTGCGGGAAGGCCGGTTTCGTCGTCCGGATTCTCAATCGGTTCTTCGAAACGGCTGAAGGATGCTTTGTTGCGGCGGCGCCAGTCATCTTCAAGCTTGCGGCTTCCCCACCGTTTCTGGAATTCCGTGCGTCCGGCGTTGCGTGTCGCCTGGTTGTAGAAGTACCACGATTTGTCGGTGTTGAGCATGAAGGTGTTGGGCGCGGATGCGCCGGTCTGGTTCAGCCCGGTGCCTGCGGCGGCCTGCTGGGCGAGATACTCTTCTCGTGCGGCGTTCTCGGCTTCCTCTTTTTCCCGTTTTTTGAGATCTTCGATGATGCGGTCGACGATCTGTCGCTGTTGTTCGGGAGTCATTTCGGCCAGGCGCAGAAGTGAGTCCTGAAGGGTGACGTTCTGGGAATATATGGCGAGCTCGTCAAGCACGTCGGAGCGGCGCTTTATGGTCGCGTAGTCGGGCCGGTTTTCCGGGATCTGCGGGATTGCGGCGGAGTAGCATGGCTGGGCAAGATTATATTCTCCGCGGGCGTAGTATAGGCTACCGAGAGCGAGATTGGCCAGGGCTGACTCGATTCCGTTGCGCGTCGAGTTGTCGATAGCCATGCGGTAGTTTTGGATTGCGTTGGCCGAGTCGGCGCGAGAGAGATAGAGGTTGCCTATCGCGTAGTAGATCTGGTCGAGATACTGTGTGTTGGCGCTGTATCGTGTGAGTCCTTTGAGCGATTTTACTTCGGGGGCTATGTCGCTTCCCTGGAATACCTCGCTCTGCTTTATGCGGGCATTGAATCTGGTGCGGTAGGGGATCGCAGACATCGATCCGACTTTGCGGAATGCCTTGTAGGCTTGTGCGTTTTCTCCGGTCAGGGAGTAGAGCTGCCCGAGCAGGAATGTCAGTCGGGCTTTCTGTTCGCTTTTGGCTTCTTTTGCAACCTTTTCGAGATATGGGATCGCGGCGGCATATTCTTTGCGGCGCACATAGAGGTCAGCCATGTCGTAGTTGTAGAGGTCGACAAGGGCCTTGTCTGTCAGGTCTTTTTCGGTGATCGGGCGCAGGATGCCTTCGGCTTCAAACAGCCAGTCGATCGCGATGTAGGATCTGGCCTGCCATAGTTTTGCTTCGGTGACTGTCGCCGGAAGCCACCAGAAGTGTTTTTCGATATAGAAGAAAGTCGCAGCTGCGCCGAGGAAGTCTCCGCCCATGTACTGACTTCGACCCATCATGAGCCATGCGTTGTGGAGAAACGGGTTATATTCCTCGCGTTTGAGCCATTTTTTGTATTCCGGCGATGATTTTCCTGCTTTACGTGCGGGTCGTTTCTTTATTGATCGGACCTGGATGGCTTTCTGTGCTTTCTCGATTGAGCGTTTGAAGTCGCCTGAGGGCTGCGGGGCTTTTTCGTCGGCATATGCTTCGGCGGGATGCATGAAGAGGGTTGTGCGGGTGAAGTCGTCTTCATATTTGCTTTCGAGTTCGCCGATTGTCTTCTTGTAGTGTTCGTCGCCGTTGAAATAGATGTTGTAGCGGGTTATGAAGGCTGTGTATTTTCTTGAAGCGGCTGTGTTTTTTCTGAGGCTGCACCCCGACAGGGCCAGTCCCGACACGATGGCAACCAACAAAAATAACCGGCTCAGTTTCATAGATCATCAGTGGGCGCGTTGTGACGCTTCTTTCATAACGCGTAAGAAAGCTATATTATTGCATTGGACACTTCGGGTGTCATCGGGGTGAGAATATGCGGGCAATCATATAGGCGCCTGTCATTACGATGACGATCAGCGCCGAGCATGGCACATTGACGACCGAACTCAGCAGCAGGCCACCGACGCTGCAGATCAGAGAGATGGCCGCCGAGGCAGTCATCATTGCCGGAAAGCGGCGACAGAAGGTCTCGGCAACGAGCTGCGGCAGGGCGAACATCGACATCAGAAGCATGATGCCGACGAGGCGGATCGTCAGCACGATGCATACGGAGATCAGGACGGTCATCGCGTAGCTGATGAAGCGCACCGGAATGTGCATGACGCGTGCGAAATCGCGGTCGAACGCGCATGCGAGTATCGGACGGTAGAACGCTATGAAGAATGCCAGCAGGATAGTCGTGAAGATTCCGAATGTCCAGAGATCGGCCGGGGAAATAGTCAGGACGTTTCCGAACAGAAACGTGTTTAGCTCCGGGACATAGCCTGGTGTGAGAAAGACGAAGATGATGCCTATGGCCATGCCGAGAGCCCAGACAACGGCTATTGCGGAGTCTTCGCGCATTTTCTGGCGGGCGGCAAGCCATTCGACTCCGGCCGATGCGCCGATGGCAAACATCGTTGCGGTGATCAGCGGGTTGATTCCGAGGAAGTAGCCGATTCCGAGGCCTCCGAAGCAGGCGTGGGTGATTCCGCCGCTGATCGCAACGAGACGCCGGGTCACGATGTAGGTGCCGATGATTGCCGCTGCTACGCTGATGAGCGCGACTCCGAGAAGGGCTCTCTGGAAAAAGGCATATTGGAGAATGTCGGCCATGCTTTCGGGATGGTTTTTAGTGGTTACTGTGTTGCCGGGCTTCGGCAACGATCATCAGAAGTTCGTCGCGGACGGGAGTCGGCAATTCGATGCCCCGGAGCTGTATGCTGCGAGCCCAGCCGGCGATGTCGCCGGGCAGAAGGGTCAGGAGCACGTTGCGGAATTCCTCGATTGCCTCGTCATCGTAGTCGTCGGGCTTGATCCCTCGGAAACGGTCGAGCTCTTCGTCATCGTAGTATTCGATTTCTTTGCTGACGGCTGCCAGAAGCGAGTCGCGTTCGCATGTGATATGCATTCCGCAGCATTGTTCAGGCTCCACGACATCCGGAGCTTCCTCTCCGGGTGCCAGATTGCGGAGCTTGCGACGGTGGAAATAATAGAGAACGGCGCCTGTGACGATCAGGGCAAGAAATATGTAAAAAGCTACTATCATTGTTCTTCGCTGAAAAGTTCTTCGTAGGATATGTTTCCGTCCACGAGTTTGAAGCCGGCGGATTTCAGATCATCCCAGAAGCGGGGGTAGGATTTGGTGACTACTTCCGCATCGCAGATCTTGATTCCGGGAATATAGATGGCCACTGGGGCGAGGGCCATAGCCATGCGGTGGTCGCCGTAGGTTCTGAATTCGGGCAGTCCGGCAATGGGTATCCGGTTGCCGAGCCATTCGAGGGTGTCGTCGCCGATTATCTCGGTCGGAACACCGATTCGTTTCAGTTCGGTCTGCAGGCTTCCGAGCCGGTCGCATTCCTTTAGACGGAGGGTTGCGAGTCCGCTGAGTCGGAACGGAATTCCGATGAGTGAGCATGTCACGGCGATCGCCGGGGCGAGGTCGGGGTTCTGTGACAGGTCTCTGACAAAGCGGGGTGAAATGTCGGGCGAGGCTGTCAGTTCGGCTGCCGGACCCTCATTGCTGTAGTCGGGGGTGAACTCTGTTGTCACGCATAGACTGGAGAAAATTTCCGGGAGGCTTGCGTCGCCTTGAGCGGATTCTGGAGTCAGTCCGAGGAGTGTTATGAATCCGGAGGAAACCGCTTCGATCTCATACCAGAAGGCTGCGGCACTCCAGTCGGGCTCGATTTCCGGGATCGGATTCCGGAAAGTGCCTTCCGCAACGGTTATCGTGAGGTTCGACCGCTCTGCTTCGATTCCGGCCTTCCGCATCATTGAGAGTGTCAGGTCGATGTAGGGCATCGATCCAGATTCGGCCATGAGGTTGACAGTCAGTCCTCCGTTGAATGTCGGGGCGACCATCAGAAGGGCGGAGACAAACTGAGAGCTCATCGATGCGTCGATGTCGATCGTGCCGCCGCAGAGTTTTCGGCCTGAGATTTTCAGGGGCGGATATCCTTCCTGGCCGAGATAGTCGATCTGTGCGCCGAGAGCGCGCAGAGATTCGACAAGCGGCCCGATGGGGCGATGCCGCATCCGCTCGTTGCCTGTCAGAACGACCTCGCGGTCCGGAGTGGCGGCATATAGGGCTGTCAGAAAGCGCATTGCTGTGCCTGCGCCGTCGATGTCGGTTTCGGCAGCTGTCGGATCGGCGAGGGCCGAGGCCAGAACATTCGCGTCGTCGCAGTCGGCTCTATGAAGGAGCGCGTCGGGTTGCCCGCACAGGTAATTGATAATCATTGCGCGGTTTGACATGCTTTTCGACAGCGGAAGCCGGATTTCCGCTTCCGGAAGTTCTTGCGGTGGGATGATACGGTAGTCCATTTTTTGGTAGTTGATGTCTGATGAGGGTGCGGGTGTGGTCTGCGTTCAGTAAAAAAGCCGTTCTGTCGTCATGGAAAGTCTCGTCAGGGGTCAGAAGTCAGAGAAGATGCGCGGCTTGATGACGATGCCGACGCGGAACATCGAGTGGAACTTCTTGTATTCGAGCAGACCTTCGCCGTAGCCGTTGTAGTATTGGGCGAACAGATATTGGTTTTCTCTTTTGAAAAGACGGTAGTTGAATTCGATTATTGTGTTGTAGTTGAGATTCCAGCCGCGGCGTTTGACAAGAGTGACCGAGGCTCCGAAGCGGCGGTTGCGCGAGAAGACCTGTGTCCCGACCTGATAGATGCCTGAATAGTCGAGAATGTCGCGGTTTTCGCCGCCGTCGACGATCGGAATCCAGAATTTTCCATGGACAATGAATGTCGGCTCGATCATGATGTTGGCTCCGAATGAGATCTTGTTCCAGGAACGGGATTTGACGCCGTCGCGCCCGTTGCTTTCATGTTCGGCCAGAACCATCAGTTTGCCGATGAACCGGTCTTTGACGAAAAGAGGTTTGACAAGTCCTATGCCCGGATTGAAGTTGAGGTCGGTCATCGGCATCGAGTTCTCGAGCACGTTCCAGAAGACCTTCTGCGTGTAGAATAGAAAGAGATATGTGTTCCAGGGAAGTGTGCTTCGGGTCAGTCGCTGTGCGATAGAGATCTGAAACTTTACGTTTGAGTTTGTCTTTGTCGGGGTTTCGCCGATGGGGACGCCGAATGTGAAGTAGTTGTCTTTGTAGAGACCGAAATAGGGTTGATTGTCGAAGTCGCGCCGCAGGCTGTCGGTGTCGATGGTCATGCTGTCGGGTGCGACGATCTGCGCCTTAAGTCCGAAGTGACTCATCAGCGGAGAGATCATAAGCAGCAAAAAAAGATATTTCAGTTTCATTCCGCAAAGTTAATCACTCGCCGAGGATTTTCATAGTCCGCGGGGCTGGTTTTTATCAGGAGGGACATTGCTTTTTGTAAAAATCGGCCGAAACGGTTAATCCGTAGTCACATTGTTTGCGCGTTTGCTCGTTTATCGCTAATTTTGTGAATCAACAGAAACGATCGGCAGATGCCGGCCGTCGAACAGGAAAAATGAAACAGACAATCTATATTCTCATGCTTGCCCTCGCAGTGGTCCTCTGCGGCTGCTCGAAAAAGAAACAGTTTGTTGTTAAGGGTGAAATCGAAGGTCTGGGTGCGCAGATCGTCAACGCTACCTATTATGCCAGCGGCGGACTTAAACGAACCACTGTTGTCGCCGCAGACAATAAATTCGCATTTACCGGCGAAGCGGCTAAGCCGACTCTTCTGACTCTGACGCTCGGCGACGGTCTGCAGATGGCTACGCTCGTTGTCGAGAACGGCGACAAGATCCGTCTGAAGGGAGATGTGGCCGAACCTTATGCAATAAAGGTCTCGGGCAACAGCGATTCGGAAAAAATAGCCGGCTGGGTCGCGGAAAACGCCGCTCTGCTTGAGAAAGGCGATGCAGCGGCTCTGAACCGCTCCATAGCCGACTGGGTCGGACGCAATAAGTCGTCGAAGGCGGCCACGGCGCTTATGGTCAGCTTTTTTCGCACTGACGGCTTCGAGCATGAAGCAGACTCTCTCATGGGGCTGCTCTCTTCTTCGGCACGCACCCAGGAGATCATACAGAATTTCACCGGTTCGCTCTCGGCTCAGCTCGGAGAGGCTGTCTCGACTCATATCGGTCCGATGAGTCTCTATGACGTCTCCGATTCTGTTGTCAGCGTCAACCCCCGCGCCCGTTCGGCGATGCTTTTCTGCTTTATGTCGGCCGACCGGGCGTCGCGAGACTCTGTAGCCCCGCGCGTCCGCAGCCTTGTCCGCGACTACGCTTCGCCACGTTTCGAAGCTGTTGAAATCTCTGCCGCTCCGGATTCCGCTTCGTGGCGTGAGTCGCTAAGGGGCGATTCGTCGACATGGCGCCGCACATGGGCACCCGCCACTGTCGCCTCCACTGCCGTGCGCAAACTCGGTATTCCGCGCTACCCCTATTTTATCGTGACCGATTCGGCCGGCAACCAGACCTATCGCGGCTCGTCGGTTTCGGCGGCGGCAGCTGCTGTCGAAGCGCGACTTAAACGTTGATTTCTAATCTGACTCCCTCCGACCTATGCTGATCAAGACTTATGGTGCCGCAGTCCAGGGCATCGATGCAATCAGAATAACCATTGAAGCAATTGCTTCGACCGGCGCCACGTTCAATATGGTCGGGCTGGCCGACACGGCTGTCCGAGAGAGCTATCAGCGCATAATGGCCGCTGTCACCCAGAGCGGCTATGATTTCCCGCGGCTAAGGTTTGTTGTCAATCTCTCGCCGGCCGATGTCAAGAAGGAGGGCGCAGCCTATGACCTGCCGATCGCTATCGCAATCCTTGCGGCATCGACGCGCATTACGGTTCCGGCTCTCGATGAGTTCATGATAATGGGCGAACTCTCTCTCGACGGATCGTTGCTGCCGATCCGCGGAGTGCTTCCGATGGCTATTCTCGCCCGGAAATGCGGATTCCGCGGAATGATTGTACCTCGTGAAAATGCTCCGGAGGCGGCTGTGGTCAATAACCTGCAGGTCTATGGGGCATCGTCTTTGCGCGAAGTGATCGAATTTCTTGAGGGGAAGGTTGGAATCGACCCGACCGTTGTCGACACCCGTGCGGAGTTCGCTGCAGATTTCGCCGCTTTCGATGAGGATTTCTCGGAAGTGAAAGGTCAGGAAGTCGTGAAGCGAGCTTTTGAAGTCGCGTGTGCCGGTGGCCACAACATCCTTCTGGTCGGCCCTCCCGGATCAGGCAAATCGATGATGGCCAAACGTCTTCCGTCGATACTCCCGCCGCTGTCGCTTTCCGAAGCACTCGAAACGACCAAAATCCACTCGGTCGCTGGAAAACTTCCCGGAGGTTCGCGGCTGATGACCCGCCGCCCTTTCCGCTCGCCCCATCACACGATTTCGCCCGTGGCGCTTGTCGGCGGGGGCACGAATCCCCATCCCGGCGAAATCTCGCTGTCCCATAACGGAATCCTCTTTATGGACGAATTCCCAGAATTTCCCAGAACGGTTCTCGAGGTTCTTCGTCAGCCGCTCGAGGATAATGTGATCTCGATCTCCCGTGCGAAATATTCGGTCGATTATCCCGCTTCGTTCATGCTTGTGGCCTCGATGAATCCGTGTCCGTGTGGCTACTATAACCACCCCACACGCGAATGTGAGTGCGCTCCCGGTGCAGTGCGGAAGTATCTCAGCCGGATCTCAGGCCCGCTACTCGACCGTATCGACCTTCAGGTCGAGATCCAGCCGGTGGCCTTCGACGATATGGCGACGGCCGCTCCCGGCGAACCGAGTGCGGCTATCCGTCAGCGAGTCATGCGAGCGCGGGCAATCCAGCAGGAGCGTTTTGCCGCAGAGCCGCATATCCACTGCAATGCGCAGATGTCGTCGAGACTTCTCGAACGCCACTGCCGGCTGACCCCCGAGTGTGTAGGACTGCTGCGCGTCGCGATGGAGCGCTACGACATGTCGGCCCGCGCCTATGACCGCATTCTGAAAGTTGCGCGCACGGTCGCCGATCTCGACGAGTCGGCCGACATCAGCCCCGACCACATACGCGAAGCCATCAACTACCGCAATCTCGACCGCTCCTCATGGGGCACCACTATCCCGAAAACAATAGTCTGATCTCATAATACGATATATTATCGAATGAATCTCCCGGACTTGACGCCGACATGAAGCAATTTCGGCGTGGGCTAATCCGGCCATTGCCGATCTCCTTAGCAAAGGAAAACAGCCCCGGCTTGCCGGAGTGTGGTGGATGCAGGGATGCGGCGATGCCGGAGCGACCAAGGAAAATTATGAGACGGCTCTGCGTCTTCTGATTAACCGCATTCATAATGAACTCGGTTTTCCGGAAGCGAAAATCTACATTGGCGAAATCGTAAAACCCGGAAAGTCGGACATTACACCCGACGGATCGTATAATCCTGCGCACCGACGGATTGCCCGCTGAAAGTTCTGCGGATAGTCACTGATAGAATGCCATGCGGCGCACCTCAACAAAGGATTTTGCCGAAATAAGGCAAAAAAATCGCCGCAAGACAAAAATATAATGAAAAACTCTTGGCAGACTCGAAAAAACACGTTAACTTTGCAGCGCAAAAGAGGGATGACCTCTTTTGAATACCAACAATAAAAAATGACTCCGTAGCTCAGTTGGTAGAGCAAGTGACTCTTAATCACTGGGTCGAGAGTTCGAGCCTCTCCGGGGTCACAAGCCAAAATGGCTAAATGTTGAAAAACGCTGAAATCACTTGATTTTCAGCGTTTTTTCTTTTTGCCTAAATCGCAGAATTATGAAAAACGATACGGTCAGGTGTGAGTGATGTGTGAGTGCTCACGTTTGTGAGTGATTCCACTCACAGTTGCCAAATATCAACTGTGAGCTGGCTGAAATTCCGAAAGTTAGCCTTGCAAATCCATTCACAGAGTGGGGTTTTGAGCGGAGGCACGAACCTTTGACCCGGTTGGGGTCGCAATTTTCGGAGTTATTAAACACACTTTAACCCTTGAAAGATTTATTAACGCATTTTCTGCTTAAAAACCGCTGCTTTACACTATTTTCTGCGTTTTTCATCATTCTGCGCTGTGAGTGCCCACTCACAGTTGGATATGGAATAAAGATTACGTGCCGAAGTCGCTCATACTTCAATTCAAATGTGCTTCACCATTTTGAAATGTCGGAGAAAATGATTATATTTATGTAACCATTAAATCCACAGAAGTATGACATCAGATTCTTATTTCACTCTCGGCTTCTACATCAGGAAGCCGCAGACCGACAGGGCGGAGTATCCGATATTCGCCCGTGTGTCGGTCGCTGGACAAGCAACCGAGTTCAAAATCGGTCGCACGGTTGATCCCGCCAACTGGGATGCCAAGAAACATCTTTGTCGCGGTCGCACGCGCCGTGACCTCGAACTGAACAAGTATCTTGAGATGGTACGCTCAAAATTGTGTGACATCCACAATATGCTCATCCGAGAAAACAAGTTCATCAATCCCGCCATTCTTAAATCACTGTTCTTGGGCAACGGCGAGAAACAAAAAATGATGGTAGAGGTGTTCCGCGAGGCCAACGAAAAACGCAAGGAAGAACTTGACCGTGGCGACATAGTTAAGCCCACCTATCAGCGTTGGACCCGTTGTGCCGACTATCTGGAGGAATTTTTCCGCCTTAACCACAACACGCCCGACATTCCAATAAAGGATGTGACATCGGGAATACTCGATGATTTCCAGCATTTTCTTCGCATGAAGAAAAACTGTGCCAACAATGCCGCAGTCCGCTATCTGCGTTGCGTTAAAAACGTGATGCAGTATGCGTTGGCACACAAGTGGATAACCCACGACCCGTTTATCGGCAAGAAATACCAGCGTACCTATAATGAACGGCAGTTCTTGTCCGAAGCGGAGCTTAAAGCCATCATGAACCTCAACCTTAAGGATATACCCCGGCTTGAACTGGTACGCGACACGTTTGTGTTCTGCTGCTTCACCGGGCTTGCCTTCTGCGATGTAAAGACCCTGCTTAGGTCTGACATATCCACCGATGCCAATGGCGCGGTATGGATACGCAAAGCCCGTGCAAAAACAGGTGAGTTATGCGTAATACCAATGCTGGATATACCCATGCAGCTTGCCAACAAGTATGCAGATAATCCTGTGGTGAAGGCAACCGGGGTTGTCCTTCCGGTTATCACCAATCAAAAGATGAACGCCTACCTTAAAGAAATTGCAGATCTGGCGAAAATCAAAAAGCTGCTGACAACCCATGTGGCGCGCCACACGTTTGCCACAACCTCCCTGTGCAACAACGTGTCAATAGAGGTAATCCGCAAAATGTTGGGTCACACCGACATAAAAACGACGCAGATATACGCTAAGATGCAGGATCAGGCTGTATATAACGGAATGGAAACCATGCGCAACAAGTTCAACGGAATTTCAATCAACTAAAAATAAGCCCTCAAATGCGAAAGCGGTCATCGGTTTTACCCGGTGGCCGCTTTTGCGTTTAGAATTTGGGGCGATAAGATGCTTTCAGGAAATCATCAACATCATCTTCTGAATATAGAATTTTTCCGTCAAGGCGGTAATATGAGATAATACCCCGGTCGCGGTAATCCTGTAAGGCTCTTTTTGTTATGTTCAACTTTTCAGCAAGCTGGGTATCGGTTAGAAACCTTTTGCTGCAGAGAGCCGGTTTACATTCCCTTTTCAGATATTCCGCAATTTCAAGAATTGCGAGGGTATCATCATAAAACGCCTTTATGTCCTCATCATTTTTGCTTACAATTCTTCCCATTGGCGTTACTCTCTATATGTTCCAATAGCCCGAAAGTATCTCCGGCATGAAAACGCAGTGTCTTGCCGCATTTTATATAGCCAATGCGCCCATGCCTTTTCAGTGAACGTGCTTTTGTTGGGGAGATGTTAAGAACATCACAAAGTTGCTCGACCGTAAGCCAGTCTTCCAATCCTTTGCTCCTTAGTTGTTCATACAATTGAACAAAGAGTTTTCGTAGATAGGCGGCACGGTCTATGAGGTCTTTGAAAACAGCCTCTTCGATTTGGATAAGTGCCATAAATAAAAGTGGATTGAGTGGTGGGTGGGATATGGATAGTTGAAAAAAGTCGGCGGGTATCCCTCCCGCCGACTCACCACTAAATCCACAATCAAATTAAATTTATGACTGCGATTCAGTGGCAAAGTTAGCGATTTTTATCGGATTATGCGCTATGGATCAGCGTCTATTTTTCGGGCAATGCCGGAATTTCATCCGAAATTTCGCCTTTCGGGGTGTCGCCGCTGTCCTCTCTCGGCACATATTTGAGTATGTCGCCGACGGTGGCGGTGAGCCATTGCTCGAAGTTGGCGATTGCCTGACGCCCTTTCAAGTCACCGAGAAGAACTGCGTTGGGGCTGAAATCCGGGTTGCGTAGCGTGTCAAACAGGTCGTATGGCTCTATGTCAACGGCGAGTCGCTGCCCCTCGTCGGTAAGGCTGATGATACCGTTGCTGTCTATGGCTGTAAAATTTAATCGAGAAGTGCGCCATGAAATCTAACCGAGAAGTGCGCCGGTTCAAAGGATAAGTTTAACCAGGGATTTTGAGTTATATTA
>CAJUHM010000013.1 GCA_910586475.1 uncultured Muribaculaceae bacterium
CTCTTCTCTTCTCCCTACGACAGAGCCGCCCCATCACAGGGCGGCTCTGTTGCTATATTCTCCCGGACTTAATAATTCCGGGCGAGCCGTTTTGGACGCATACGACATCAAAGCTCTCACGAATCAGCGCGTTCTGGATGTTAGCTCCGGGCGACGGTAAGTTATGCCGCGGACAATAGGGGATAAGTATGGCTGTGATGAATTCCGGCAGATGCTGAATTGTACGAGCCGTAACATAAACATAGCACACGCTACCGTCGCACCTCCTTTGGCGGTGTACGGAAATTCGATTTCACACTTTTCGGTTTCACATTCAAACCCTCGTTCAAGTGTTTCACTAATGAACCGCGATAACCGATATATGTCTTTAATAATCTCGTTGTCGGATATTTATAGATTGTGCCTATCGCCAATTCAATCGCACTCTTACTATAAATCATCGAACCTGGCCGGGGCGCTTGTGTGCTGATGCATAGAATTACATTTTCATCGCATCTCTCCGGCGCTTTTTGCCTTGTTCTTCAGTCAGAGATCTGCGGCCTCAGCGTTGACAATTATCGGGAAACTGGGGGGCTAAGTGAAGGAGAATTTGGTTCGTAAGGGGTTATATGCGTAACTTTGCGATTGTCCAGGAGGGATGGCTTTCGAGGAATTATGGTTAGACGATAGGATTTGATTGCTGGAGGACTCTATAAAAGTAGAACCTACAAATATCAGTTTACTATGATAAGTCATAAATTTTCAGTCTTGTCTAACGGACGAATCGCCGAGTTCATGAGGGAATCGTGTGAAGAGGTTGCTTCAGACGATCTGCTTGATTCAGTAGAATGCCTTTCAGATCTCTGGTTGCTTGCAAATATAAAGGAGACATATGAAAAAGATATTAAGGATGATTCTAAGGTCGGTTTATTTACGGCCGGTGTTGGTGGCGATCACTGTCTTGGTGGCGGCACTTTCTTCGGAGGCGCAGACGCGCCGGGCAATTGTAATCGGGCTGGGTGAGCAGCTTGACAGGTCGTGGGGTGAGATCCATGGCGACAGAGATGTCCCGTTAGTGGCTTTCATGCTGAAATCAGCCGGTTTCACCGACATAAAGACGCTTGTGAATTCCCAGGCCACAAAGGCTGCCATAGTGTCGTCGATCAATTCTTTGATTTCGAGATCTTCGAAAGGGGATGTGGTTTACATCCATTTTTCCGGTCACGGTCAGCGAATGACGGATCTCGACGGCGATGAGGACGACGGATGGGATGAGGCGTGGATTCCTTACGACGCTTTTCGGAAGTATTGTGATCGCGACCGTGGCGACAGGCATCTGAGCGACGATGAACTCTCGCGCTATCTGACCCGGCTCAGGGGCAAGGTGGGAGTCTCCGGAACGATCGCGGTTGTTGTCGACGCCTGTCATAGTGGTGACTCGACACGCGACGGAGAGGGATGGGATTCGGTGGTTGTGCGAGGAGTCTATGACCACTTTGTGATCCCGGGCAAACCGGCAGTCCGCAGAAATGCTGTCGCGGAGTCGTGGCTGACCCTCAGCGCGTGTAAGGATTATCAGCTGAATGAAGAGTATAATAAATGTGGTAAGCTGACCCACATTATTGTCAATAACTGGCGTGACTATGCCGGCCAGAGTGATCAGGCGATTTTTTCGAAGATCGACAGGACGATGCAGTCTCGCATGTATAAAGGCCGACTGGGCCAGAATCCGGACCTAACCGGAGCAATCGGGAAGGTGCTTTCTATTATTTTTCAGAGAAAATGATGTTTCAGTTCCGTAAGAAGAAATACAGCGACTCTCAGATTGTAGAAGCTTATCAGACGGGTGACCGGAAGCTGCAGTCGAAATGGTATGACAGATGTCGCGATCAGTTCGGGAAAGGGACATCGCGCTATTGCGGCATAACGGGCTTCGAGCTTGAGGATCTTTTTCAGAACTCATTTGTGCTTCTGTGGAAGAAGATCGACTCTGGTCAGATATATGTTGCCGACAGCACGGTGCGTGTCACGACGGCTGGTGGCGACAAGCCGATCGAGGACCTGATGGGATATTTCATGAGAATTGTCAAGAACAAATATCTGGAGCATTTGCGTTCCGGAAAAAGTGTGGTGCAGATTAACGAAGAGGTTGTTTCCGACCGCGAACTGATCGACGAACTGTATTGGGATGAGGATCCGGAAGTCGAGAAGGACCGCCTTGTCATTCATTGTCTGCAGTCGCTTCCGAAAAGCTGTGTTGAGATTCTGACGCTGTTCTACTATGAAAAGAAATCGTTGGATCAGATACTTGCCGAGCGGCCCGAGAATAATTCCTATGACGGACTGAAGAGCCGCAAATCGAAGTGCATGTCCAATCTAAGGAAAAAAATTACAGAAACATTTGCAAAAGCAGGACTACGATGAAAGAAGATATTGATTCAAGAATCGAGCGGGCTGTCAATGAGCTTGCGTCGAAAAAAGCCCTGATGGCGGAATGGGAGCGTGAACGCGCCGCGGAGGCAGCGCGCAAGGCATTGCGGATAAGAAAAATATGCACCTATGGTGTCTCGGCAGCTGCATCGCTGATCGTTGTGGCGGCAATCGGAACCGGATTATATCTGAGCCATGATGAAAGTGACGTTCCGGGAGTGGCCATGACGTCACACGATCCCGATCCTGTGTTCCGTGGCGGCAATGCCGGCCAGTCGGAAATCATGGCTCTTATGGACGCCGACAGATACGAGGATGCGCTCGAGGCAATTGATGAGGCTTTGGCCGACTCGATCATCGATCCGACACTTCCCGCCGAACAGCAGGAATATATGAGAAACCTGTGTGGCATTCTCCGCTACGACATGACATGGCTGAAGATCCGCTCTCTTGTCCGGCTTGACCGGAAAGAGGAGGCGATCGGTCTTCTCCGCGACTATGTCAGAGAAGATGGTGAAAACCAGACGGCAGCCAAGCATTTACTTAACGAACTTACAAAATGAAATGGATTGTAATTTTTGCAATGATTCTGGCGTCGGCGATTGCGTCATCCGCGCATGTCTACAACAACTTTCTTGAAGCAGCCAAATATGCGCTTGCCGACAAGGACTACGGGCTTTCGGAATATTTCAACCTGGAGGCACTGAGGCAGATACCTGCCGATTCTGTTGTGGACCGCTACATCGCACACAGCCGTCTGAGGAATATGAACAATCTCAGAGGAACGTTTGACAAGATGCTATCTCACGGCAGGGAGTGTCTGAATATAATCCGCGGATTCGGGCCCGGGAGCGAGTACATGCTGATGGAAGATTATATAATGATGGCTGTTGCTCATGCCGGGATGAAAGACTCCCTGATGGCGAGTCATTATGTCGATTCGGCCAGACAGCAGGTCTCTGATCCTGCCGCCAATCCAGTTTATCTGAAGAAGTTTGCCACGATGGCGGGAATAGTCTATGCCAGAATCGGCGACTGGCAGCGGGCCGAAACGGCCTACCGGCAGGCCACGAAACTCGCCCGGCGTTACAAGCCAAGCGAAGATACTTCGACGACGCTTAATCTCTACGGCAATGTTTTGTTCCGCAACGACAAATATGCCGACGCTCTCGGAGTCTATGAAGAGCAGCGTGGAATCTGTAGGGATCTTTTCGGCGAGGACTCAATGCAATTCCAGTGGGCGAACTATTGCATTGCCAATATTCGTGCCTATATGGGCGACATCGCTGGAGGTGTCGGAATTTACGAAGGTGTCATCAGGTGGTATCGCGACAGAATTGTCAGCGATCTGAAATCAATGCCCGAATCGAACCGTCAGGCCTACCTTGACAATATGATAGACATTTTGCAGAACGCTGTCCCTTTTGGGATTGAGGCAAAACATAATGAAGATGATTTCACCCGTATCGCCTATGAGAATCTGCTCTTTACAAAAGGCCTTCTGCTTGCATCCGAGAAATCGGCCGACGCCATCATACGGCAGTCGGGCAATGCTGAAGAGCGGGCCGCACTCGACAGTGTGAAAGCGATGCGGGGACGTCTGACCGAGCTGCTGGCCACAACAGGAGCGAGTCCCGTCGACATCATCAATCTCTATGCGGGAATAAAGGGTATCGATGTCAATCTGGCAAACGCATGCTACAGATACTGCAACCACATGTCTTTTGCCGCCGTCGGTTATGAGGCCGTCAGAGAATCTCTTAAGGACGACGAAGTCTTGCTGGATTTTGCCGATTTCAAACCGAAGAACAGACCGCGGCAGTATGTCTGCTATGTCATACGTCGAAATCAGAAGAATCCTCAGGTCCACTATATCTGCAACGGCAGTGAACTCGATTCTCTCCTTGCGTTGGAAAATCACAGGTGGAGCAACCTGTATAGTGGAGAGGCGGCAGAAGATATGGCAAGAATCATTGGGCGTCCGTTGAAGAAGATCATAGGTGGATCCAGACGGGTCTATTATGTTCCGTCGGGCATCTTCCACAAACTGTCGGTCGAGGCAATTCCGGAGGGCGAAGGAACGATGTGTGATTCCTTTGAGTTCAAGCGGCTGTCGTCGGCAAGAGAAATTGTCAGAGAATCTGACGAACGGCTCGGAATGACGGCCAGTCTTTACGGCGGTCTTGACTACGACTCGGAAGAAGTGCCGGAGAGTGTCGTTGAGGATGCCATCGGCCGCAAGCGTCTCGTGATATTGCCGCGTTCCTGTGAAGAAGTGACCGAGATTTCCCGGATGTTTAGCAGTCCTGTCCTGCTGACAGACGGCAGGGGAACCGAGGAATCCTTCCTGGAGATGAGCGGCAACGCACCGTCGGTCATCCATGTCGCGACCCACGGGTTCTACTATTCTCCCGAGGATGCCGACCGCCCGGCCTCGCTTCAGGGCTATAACGATGCGATGTCGCTCTCCGGACTTGTCATGTCAGGGGGAAATGCCGGATGGCTCGGACTCATACCGTCGAAAGGTCTGCTGACGGCTGAGAAGGTGTCGCGATGTGATCTTTCCGGAGCCGACATTGTCTGCCTTGCGTCATGCCATTCCGGACAGGGCGAAGTGACCTCCGAGGGCATCTACGGGCTGCAGCGTGCATTCAAGAAAGCCGGAGCGGAAACTCTCCTTCTCAGCCTTTGGGAAGCAAGTGATAATGCGACAAAATGCTTCATGACAAACTTCTATTCCGATCTGATCAACGGAAGCAAGAACCGTCACAAAGCCTTTGAGTTCGCCCGAGAGCAGGTGCGTCGGCAATACCCCTCGCCCGTCTATTGGGCCGGGTTTATAATGGTGGACTGACTAGGAAAATATGTAGTGCTTAATATGTTGAAAATAAGCTATTTGTCTCGAGTGCATTCGAACGATGACAGATTTTTTATAAAAAAGTGACAGCAGAGGGTTACCTTTGAGTCTTTTCGTTCATAAAGGGCAAAAGAATCAAATATAAACCGATTAAAAGTTGTGCCCGACACTCATCAGGGTATCTTAAAATGGAAATTCGTTACTTTTTCAAAGCAGCCGTTTCAGCAGCAATTGTAGTCGCATCACTTCTTTCGGCCCATCAGGCGAAAGCCCAGTATATGAATTTTGGACCCGGAAGCATCGCCTGGGACATGCAGATGCAGCAGCGCGAGAATGCCATGCGCATGCAGACAGCCATGATGCAGCAGCAGGTCCTCAACTACTATCAAAATCAGGCTGCCGCTGCCAATATGCATATGCAGAACGCTCCCTTTGTCCCGATGCAGGGTGTCCAGACCTACAACGGTCCCTATATCAACAACGGTGAGAGCTATCGGATCGAAACCGTGACATGCGACCATTGCAGCGGGGGCTATAACTATCGGGAAACATATATGGGAGGCGGACAGACCCGCACAATCAAAAGCCGTTGCTCTTGGTGTAATGGCTCGGGAACTCTCAAAAAGAAAGTGAAAAACTAAACAGTTTCTAATGCCTGACAATTTAATTGAAAAAAACGATGAAGTTAAAGACTCTACTGATTCCGGCGTTAATGACCGCCGCTATGGCCATTCAGGGATGTGGTGACGATGGCCCAAATGTGACTCTGATTTCAAGCGACATCGATTTCAAAGCAGTCAATCTTACAGTCGGAGATGGTAGTCTCGTTGCCTCGAGCAATCAGGCCGGACAGATCTCATGGTCGGTTGTCGTCACGGTAGGGGACAAGACGACAACCGTCAGTGGAGAATCTGCCGGAAACGAGCTTCCGGTGCTCAGCGGCGATGAAATTGAAATCACTTTCGACCCCGCATCCGACAATGAAACTCGGGCAACGTTCTCATTGCCTGACGGAACATCCCGGGTCGTGACAGCTTCGCAGCCATCGTTTAAATGGACTGTGCCCGACGACTTTTGCCCCGGCATGGAAATCAAGGGTGAGACAGCATATGATATCGATGGCACTCATTACATTAAAAAAGGAACAATCTTACTTGTTGAACTCATGTAGAAGCTCGGCTTAAAAAGGAAACACACTCTTATGGTAACGATAAAAGATATTGTTCAGCATCACGATAGTTTTGACTTCACCCCACTATTTTATGATGAAAAAGAGAAATATATAGGGATTGACTGCAACGACACACTCGCATTTCTTTGTAGCGGAAATGAAATCCATTCATTCATCGGCCGTGCCGGTGGGGAGAATAGGGTAAAGAGGGCCATCGATGCAGCCGTCTCTACAGTCGAAGCTGCGGAGGTTATGCATAATGCCGTCTCAGCGATGCTGACAGTCATTTATTCGCCGCAGGCCGAAAGATCGTTGACCGTAGTCGAGACGCAGTATATCTCCGAATTTGTCAGGCAGCTTCCGTGCGACTGTTGCTTTTTCTGGAATGTTTTGACTGATACCTCCCTGGGAAATGAAATCAGGGCAGTGGTGCTTTTCGATATCATTAAGCAGGGGAGTGGCTTGTAGGAGAATATTGGCACGAATTTTGCTGCTCGGAAAGTAAAACTCCTTGCAATGAAAAAATCTCTCTTACTTCGCAGCCTCGCTGCTTGTTGTGGCTTGCTGCTACTGGGCTGCGTCTCTGTCCCGAAAGAGGCGGCTGATCTGTCGCAGTCTGTTTCAAAAGATCTTGCGGCCTACAGATCGTCGCATCTTCAGTTTGTTGGCCTCTATTTCGATAAAATCGAGGATGATATCAACCGATTTGTCGACAGCCGTATTGCGCCAGATCTTATATCCGTAATGGTCAGAAATGATCTGCGGGACTCAGGCGGAGATCCCCGTTCGCTTTTCGCATCGCTCGCCCGGCTGCAGTCCGATCCTTCGGAAGAAAATGCAGCGGATGCCGTCGTGACCATCGGAGAGTTTCAGACGGCAATAAATGCGGAACTCGAATCATATCGAAAAAAACTGCTTGAGCCTATAAGGCAGAAACGCAGTGAGGTCGAGAAAAGCCTGACCGACTCCTATGATGTGACAATGGCGGCCAGCTATTCCGTGACATCCTATCTTGAGTCTGCTGCAAAGGTCCGGGAGAAGCAGGATGCGCTCCTTTCCAAAGCCGGAGCAGCTGGACTTAATGAAGAGATCGCATCCCGGCTCGCATTGCTCTCGTCGAAAATCGGAGCCCTTTCGGAAAAAGCAGATGCTCTTACGCCCGGACAGCTTCTCGATTCTCTTTCGTGCATCATTGAGAAACATTCTCTTAAAGACAATAGATAATGGCTAATAGATTTACAGATGCAGCCCGTAAGGCAATGGGTGAAGTGACTGCTGCAAACAGCGAAGAGATTGCGAGATTATCGGTCATGAACGAGCGTGATTTCTCCGGTCTCCTTCCTGCGACAGCTGACTGTGAGACAGTGAAAGCACTTAAAGATGCAGTAGACAGGGCCGCTCAGACAAATATGTCGCAGGCTCAACTGGTCGATAATGTCAGGAAGCTTGGCGATTCAGCCGTTGCACTGCTTGGTCGGTTGATCCCGATCATTCAGTGACCGGGCACACCTTATTTATATAGCGACATGAGCAGGAGGAGCAGATCGACAATTTGTTCCTCTGTTCTACTGTGTGCTGTTGTGGCCTGATTCTAACCGATTTTTTGGACATCACGCCGAAGCCACGGGGAATAACTCACGATGAAACTCTGCCTTTTGAGCTATTTGACAGTCAAAAAAATATTTCCTTCGGAATGTTATGTTAAAATCTGTATTTTTGGCGTTTTTTTTCGTGTTTTTCACATCTGTTTTATATCTTTGTAGAAATTTTGGCAATCTACCTGTTTCCGTCAACGCCCTTTAGGACAGTTTTCGGTCGCAGATGTAGAAATTATTGGGAAAGGTAATTGACCGATAAAGCCAATAATTTTGCTTTCCTGAGAAAAAACAGAGACAATCATAGTAATTACTTACCTTATGCTAAAACCAATCAAATCAGTAAGCAAACTTCTTTTGCTCGCCGCTTTTGCTGGGTCATTGGCAGTGACTGAAACCGCCCAGGCGGCCCCCGTTGCCCAGTCGCAGTCAAGCAATACAGCAACCGGCGTCATTAAAGATGAGTTGGATGACCCCATGATTGGGGCCACTGTCCAAGTTGCCAACAATCCGTCGCAAGGTGGAGCCACCAATCTTGACGGAGAGTTCAGCATTGCGAATGTTAAATTAGGTACAAAACTGAAAGTTATCGCCGTCGGTTACAAACCGGTCGAGGTCGTGTGGAACGGTCAGCCTCTGACAATTTCCATGCAGCCCGATTCTCAGATTCTTGATGAGGTGGTCGTAACAGCGATGGGTATTCAGCGAGAAGAAAAAACGCTGACCTATGCTGTGCAGACAGTCAAAAACGAAGAGGTGACCCGTATCAAGGAAACCAACTTTGTCAACGCTCTTCAGGGTAAGAGCGCCGGTCTGACCATTACGCCCAATAACTCCGGTGCCGGTGGTGGTGCTTCGCGTATTGTGCTCCGTGGTTCGACATCGATTCTCGGTACCAACCAGCCGCTCATCGTTCTCGACGGTGTGCCGATGCAGAACGGTATGGGCTCGCAGGTGACCGACGGTATCTCGATGGGTGGTGGAAAGAGCGGCGATGACCTTCTTTCGACTATCAACCCCGAGGATATCGAGAACATGACGATCCTCAAGGGCCCGAATGCTGCCGCTCTCTACGGTTCGGCCGCCAACAACGGTGTGATCATCATCACAACCAAATCGGGTGCACAGGGAACTGTCAAGGTCGACATCTCAAGCTCGACTTCGATCGACCGCATTGCCATGTATCCCAAAACGCAGACTGCGTTCGGTATCTCCAACACAAGTACATACGGACACTCCGCTTATGACGGCTGGGGTCCTCGCATCGGTACTCGCAACCCCGACGACATTGCTGCCAACCCTTGGCTGGCCAACGAAGCCCGCAACAACATTCAGCAGTTCTTCCAGACTGGCGTGACCCTTAACAACGGTATCACGCTCTCAGGCGGTACTGAAAACTCTAAGACTTACTTCTCTTACAACAACACTTATCAGACAGGTGTTGTTCCCAACAACAAGTTCACTCGTAACAATGTGATGTTGAAGGAGTCTTTCTCGCTCTTCGACAAACGTGTCAACGTCTCGACATCTTTGAACTGGATCCACCAGCGCACTGACAATGCCCCCGTTGTCGGTAAGGCCCTTTCAAGCGTCTTCGCTCTCTATCGTGCTCCGGCCGATGTCGACATGCGCTACTACAAGAATCATTACCAGCACGCAGGTACGGCTTCAGACATCTTTGTTTCTGACCCCGTTATCGGTAACCCTAAACTGCTCGGACAGCCGATTCAGACATGGAACTGGTTTGTCGAATACCTCAACAACCCCTTCTGGGTTGCAAACATGGTAAACGATCAGGCCAAGCGTGACCGTATCCTCGGAAACATTACTCTCGACTGGACAATCTGGAAAAACCTCAAATACCAGACACGTTTCTCCGTCGACATGGTGTTCGATAATTCGCTCAATGAAGAGTATGCGACTATGTATCGTGCCGCATTTGACTATAAAGGCGGTAAATACTACTCCTCGAACTCTCGTTCAAGCGATGTCTACAACGACCACATGATCACCTGGAACGACCGTTTCAAAGACATGATCGATGTGAGCGCTGCTGTCGGTGGTAGCTTCACCCGTCATTATTCACGTAATTCGAACATTACGACTGCGATAGATACATCCGGTGTGCCTAACGCGTTCGTTCCTCAGAACAACAAGCACTCACGTCCCGGCAACCCCAATGGTAGTGCCACAAGCGCTTCTGACTCATGGGATTATTCAGACTGGAGTGCCGCTATGTTCGGAACTGTTTCGGTCGGCCTTTGGGATAAGATCTACATTGACGGTAGCTACCGTCGTGACTGGTGTCAGTCATTCCAGCAGTTCACCAAAAACGGTGACTACAAGTCGTTTGGCTACTATTCTGCCGGTGTCAACGTGCTTCTTGACAAGTACATCCCCAAGACTGACTGGCTCAACCAGCTGAAATGGCGTGGTAGCTACTCAGTTGTAGGTAACGCCGTCCCCAACACCCTCTTCGGCCGTCAGACTCTCAACTTCTCGACCGGCGCCGTTTCTTCACGTCCGCCGACATTCGACGATCCTAAGCCTGAAACAACTTCGGCTTTTGAAACGGGTCTTGACATGTGGCTCTTCAACAACAACTTCAACATTGACATTACTTATTACAACACAACTCTCCGCAACCAGTTCCTTTATGTTTCGACAGCAAGCGGCGAAAGCAAGCCCGTCAACACCGGTAAGATCCGCAACCAGGGTCTCGAAGTTTCTGCAGGCTATCGCTGGCTGATCAATAAAGACTGGTCATGGCAGTCAAATGTCAACTTCGCTTGGAACACCAACAAGATCCTTGAAACATATGTGCAGGAAGATGGAACTCCCTACGTCTACCAGACCGGTGTGAATGCGTTCCAGATCAAATATATTGAAGGTGGAAAGTATGGTGACATCTACATCAACTCGTTCAAGCGTGACGAGCAGGGCCACATTAAGGTTTCCGGCGAAGGTGACCTTGAAAATGCTGTGCCTGTGATGGCTTCCGGAACATACGACACTTATATCGGCAATACTGCATCGCCTGTAACTCTCGGATGGAACAACACCATCAGCTGGAAGAACCTCACGCTCTACTTCCTCATTGACGGACGTATCGGCGGTAAGGTAATGTCGCTCACCGAGCCCGACCTTGATCGTTTCGGTATGTCGCAGAATTCTGCAAATGCCCGTCTGGCTGCTTATGCGGATCCCGACAATCTAATCTACTACAATGCAGCCGGTGAAGCAATTCCCTTGATGTATCTCCCTGATGGATCAGGTCGCAAGATCTCTGTTCGACGCTACTACGAGACTATCGGTCAGAATCCTATGGATGAGCATGTCTACGATGCGACCAGCTTCCGCATGCGCGACATCTCGCTCTCTTATTCAATGCCGAATCTGTTCGGCCGTTCGAAAGGCATGACCGCACAGTTCTCTGTCAAGAATGCATTCTTCATCTATAAGGATTCCCCCGTAGATCCCGACATCTCTGTATCGGCGGCTAACGGTTTCTCCGGAATTGACTCGTATGCTCTTCCGACGCTGCGTTCTTATTGCTTCACATTCAAATTCAATTTCTAAATCCTTAGAATTCATACAATGAAAAAATCTATTATATTTGCAGCTCTTTCGCTGTTGGCTGCCGCTCCTGTTTTCCAGTCGTGTGGCGATGAGCTGAAGCCATATCCCTGGATCGTCCCTGATAATGAAGATGATACAGATGTCGTATTGACTATGGATCTCATCGAGCGAGAACTTCGCGGAGCCATTCCCTTCATGCTGAACTATTCGCATGAACCGAACGGATCATGGGCTCCTCACAAATATCAGTACTATCGTGCGAACTCGATCGACAACTATGCCGGCTATTGGACTACATCGAAGGCTAACTTTGCTTTCGGTCCCGCGCTCCCGACGCTCTACACCGACAATAACGGTTACCTTGGCGGTCCGAAAGACAATCAGATCTATCAGCAGGCGTTCAATGCATTGACTTATGCCGCAAAATTCGTGGATGAAAACGGCACACCCGATCCTCGTCCTGAATGGAGGGCTATTGCTCTTATCGTTGAAGCCTATCAGACACATGAGATCGTAGACTTCTATGGCGTCTGTCCTTTCAATGACTGGAAAACTGTGAAACGTACAATTCCGTTGAACTATGAGTCGGGTCCCGAGGTCTACAAACAGCTTTTTGCTGACCTTGATGAAGCTGTGCGTATCCTTAAAGAGCGCAAGCCAAGTCCTGAGGACCTGCGTCGTGTCGAGGGTACGGACCAGAACAAGACCTGTACCAACTGGGATTGGACCTATTGGGTTAAGTTCGCCAACTCTATTAAGTTGCGAATGGCAATGAACATGGTGGATTATAAGGAAGGCGGAACATATGGTTCTGGTGATTATGAAAAGCCGTTCATATCGCAAAAAATTGCTGAGGAGGCTGTTGCTGATGGAGTCCTGACAGACAATGATCAGCGCGACATAGCATACCATAGCAATCAGACTTGGGTGTCTTGTCTCTATTTTATGACCAACACCTGGAACGACCTTCGTCTTTGCGCTTCTCTTGAGAACATCCTCAAGCACTTCAACTGCCCGCTGATGAATGTATGGTTTGATGAAAACTCCTATCCCATTAAGAATAGTTCTGGTGTGACTGCTCCTAACGGTGTCTATGGTGTTCGTATCGGTCTTATGATGGAAGATACCGGTAACGCTGACACAGGAGGCTACGGTCCGTTTGCAACTCTCTCTGCAAGATGCCAGTACATGAAACAGACCTTCTTCAAGCGCACAGAAGCCCTCATGCTCATGGCTGAAGGTGCTCTTCGCGGATGGGATATGGGTGGTGCTACTGCACAGGAGCTCTATGAGCGTGCTATCCGTCTTTCATTCCGTGAATGGTCTGAAGATATTCCCAACCCGCTCTATTCGCCTGCTGAGGCTGAAGCCCTCGCCGATGAATATCTTGCGCAGGATGACCTCCCCGTTGTTGATTATCGTGACTATTATAAGCGTGATAATGACATTGCCGGTCGTGTGTCTATCGGTGTGAAGTGGAACGAAAACGATTCTAAAGAGCTGAAGCTCGAAAAGATCATCACTCAGAAGTATATCGTTAACTTCCCGATGTCGGCTGAAGCCTGGACTACATATCGCCGTACCGGTTATCCCCGTCTTTTCCCGCCGCGCTATAACAACATGGCTGATGTCGATACCGAACTTGGTATCCGCCGTATGACATTTGAGCGTACCTCAAACAACGGCGCCGAAATCGACCAGATCACCGAGCTTCTCGGTGGCTCGCAGACTGCCGGAGTTCGTGTCTTCTGGGACATCAACTCTCTCTCATGGGGTAAGGACGAGAATGGTCAGGTAATTCCTAACAATAACCTTAATTGATTGCCCGTTTATGAAATCGATAAATAAATTTATTTTTGGATCGGCCATTTTTGCTTCGTTAGGCGTCTTCCAGGCGTGTAGCGACGAAGACAACACTCTTGCCGGATCTGATGACATCTATATTGAGTTGGCCAACTCCGATATTGAATTGGCCTATGGTGACACTCTTGAGCTCTCGGCTCGTGTCAGCAATGTTTCCGGAAGCACCATCGAAACGCCGATCACATGGAGCGTTGATGATGAGTCAGTCGCAAAGATTGTTGATATTGTAAAATACGAACGAGTTCCCTCCAAATCCCGTGCTGAAGGAGAAGACTCCGGTGAAGGGGATTCCTCTGAAACTCCCGAGACCCCGGAAAACCCTGAAAACCCCGAAAATCCCGGCGATAACGATGAAGCCCAGAAGCCGCAGTATCGCGAAGTGATCACCAAGGGTATAACATGTGTCCAAGATGCGCAGGGTAAATCGACCGTTGTCCGCGCAACTCTCGAAAACGGACGTTTTGCAGTCGCTCCTGTGTCGGTTGTGAGCCGTAGACTTCGTGATGCTCTTTCTGTAGCTCTTTCTTATAAGCGTTCTTACCAGCGTCAGCCTAATGATACTGTATGGTTCAACTTAAGCAGTATCGGTCTTGTCGACGAGTGTAAATTCGATTATGAGATAACTCTTAACGACTACTATCCCGGCGTTAACTCTCTTGGTGAGCTTAAAGAAGTTTCAGATGCGGAAAAGGTCTTCACATACCCCAATGAAGAAAAAGAGGATAACATCGTTATTGATCGCAAGTACTCTCGCATAGGTGTTGTCTATACAGCTCCCCGTGTGTGCGGTAAAGCATCCTGCGTGTTTACGATGACAAACAATGAAGGAGAGTCTGTTTCGGCTACCGCTCCTATTCTTATCTATCCGAAAGTTTCTCCTGGATTTGAGTATCTGGGTGTCCGTCCCCTTGCACAGGAACCTAATCCTTCAAACCCCAAGTACACTTTGATCGCTGTTGACATGGACATCAACTCAACCTATGAGCAGGGTGTTTGTCTCGGTGTCGAAGGTGGTTGGGACCAGGATATTTTCAATGCGTATGCTGCTGAAGTGAATGGCCTCTTCTATTGGGATGTCAGTGGTAGCTCGGTGATCGTTGATAAAGTTTTCACTGATTTCGACTATGAGAGCGGCTATGTCAGCTATATCAAAGTCCGTTCCGGAATTCAGGAGGGGCTGACGGTTCTTACATTCTACATGCCTGACACTACTCTTGTCTGCAACCTTTCGGTTGTTAACTATAACCTCCGTTTCCCGGTTGACCGCATCGTTACGTCAATTAATGGCGAGGAGGTTGACGAAGTGACATTTACATTCGGACAGCCTGCAACAATGCAGATAGGTTTGGAACCCGATGCTTCGTTCTCATATCATATTCCTGAGGTCGTTTCGCTTGACCCTTCGATCATTACTGTGAACGAACGTGGGACAGAAGATGGTTTGGACCGTACGTTTACGCTCCACAAACCCGGCACGACTTATCTCGATATCAAGGCACTCGACAAGACTAAGCGTGTTAAAGTGACCGTTAACGATGCTGTTTCCCGTGTGGCTCTTACTCCGACAGCGCCTCAGGATCTCCTCATCGGTGAGTCTTGTTCATTGCAGGCATCCGTTTATATGGCAGCCACTCCTAACGTACCGGTTGCAACTCTCCCCGCTCCCATCGAATGGCATGTATCGCAGCCCGGTATCATTGAACTCGTGCAGACAGGCGCACAGGGCACCGGAGCAAACATCAAGGCTCTTGCTGCAGGATCAGTAGAGGTTTATGCTACTTGCGACGGCCGTCAGAGCGCTCCTGTAACCATCACTGTATCGGAAATCTCCGACGTGGTTTACGAGGGCAATGTCGAAGCCTACATCAATGTCGGTGAAACTGAAAGTCTGATCGGACTCCTCGTAGGTGATGTCTACACTGAGTTCCCTGCTACATACAACGCAGATGCTCTTGACTTCGCTTGCACAGCTTCCGGCGTGACCTCTTCATTCTCTTACAACGGAACAGACTATGATAATTGCCAGTTCGACGTTGTCATCACCAAGGGCAGCGATGCTAACCATTTCGTAATCAACGGTACGTTCACATTGCCTAATGGCATGAAGGTTATCGTCAAGAACGTTGTTGCCGAAATCGGATAATCAGAAACTAATGAGACCCTGAGGGATTTCAGACTCGGATAGAGAGCCGCAGGCCGGATATAACGGTCTGCGGCTCTTTCTGTTTCCGGATAGTGCAAGCTGAACAAATCAGAATGATTCCGGGTTTATAATTGAGACATTCTCCAGTATGATAATAACGGAATCTAAAAGAACAACATCTATGCGTTTAAAAAGCCTTCTTACTCTATCCTCTGTGGCCATATCTGCCTTTATGCTGTCGTCATGCGCCGAAAACACAAATACTCAGTCTGTAGCCTCGGTCAGTCCATCCCGTTCGGATGGCTCAAAGGGAGGCCCGCAGCTTGGAACTCCCGGCAGAGGACCAATCATTGACAAGTCTGCCGACAGCTATCTGCGGACAATGATACGGGATCTTGTGCCGAAGTTCCAGCAGATCGACTATCAGGATGAACAGACAGGAAAGTCGATGAAGTTCAATCTATTTGTTCGTGAAAAGCTTGATCAGACCCGAAAATATCCGCTTGTCATGTTCATGGCCGATGCGAGCACCCCTGGTCCGCACTTCACGACACCTCTGACACAGGGCTACGGAGGCCTCGTCTAGGCAACGGAAGAGTGGCAGAAGCAGCATCCATGCTATGCGCTGGTTCCCCAATTCTCCGGTGTGGCTGTTGATGACAGTTATGACCACACGGTCGAAGTGGACATCGCAATGCGTATGCTTGACTATGTGATGAGGCGAAATAATGTCGAAAAAGATCGCGTCTATGTGACCGGTCAGTCAATGGGCGGGATGATTGCGATGTATTACAACGTTACTTATCCTACGGTTTTTGCGGCTTCGATTTTTGTTGACAGCCATTGGAACACTGACGACTTCCAGCAATTGGCTGAGCATAAGTTTGTCTATTTCATTGCCGGTGACAGTGGCAAGGCCTTCCCGGAGATTAAACCTCTTGAAGAGGCTGCGGCAGTCGACGGAGTGGGCTTCTCGTTCGGAGAATGGAGCGCGAAGCTGCCTGAATCCCGGCAGAGCGAGCTTGCTGCGGCCATGCTTGATAAGGGAAATCCGGTCAACATCATAATGTTCGAGCCGGGAAGCGTTCTTTCCGCAGACGGCAAGGGCAGTGAGCATATGTATTCCTTTGATTACGCATATAAGATTCCCGCGGTCCGTGAGTGGCTTTTCCGTCAGCGGCGCTCCGAGAGATACTGAAGTGCCGGCAACAATAAAAACGAGGTGTCAGAATTATTCTGACACCTCGTTTAATATGATTCCTAAAACCGACGCCCCTCTCAATCGTTCTTGGGATAGATCTCGCCCGATGCGGCCAGAAGCGTGTTATGCATCAGCGAAGCGATTGTCATCGGTCCCACGCCGCCGGGTACGGGGGTGATGAAAGAGCACAACGGTTCGACGTTTTCAAAATCGACGTCGCCGCAAAGACGGAAGCCGCTCTTTCGGCTTGCGTCGGGAACACGCGTTGTGCCGACGTCGATGATCGCTGCTCCTGGTTTGACCATGTCGGCGGTGACGAATCCCGGCTGGCCGAGGGCGGCAATTATGATGTCGGCCTCGCGGCAGATTTCCTTGATGTCGGGAGTGGCACTGTGGCAGACAGTCACCGTAGCATTGCCCGGAGCCGCCTTCTGCATCATGAGGGTTGCGACAGGTTTGCCGACGATATTGCTGCGGCCAAGCACCACACATCGTTTGCCCTTGGTGTCAATATTGTAGCGGCGAAGAAGCTCCATGATTCCGAAAGGCGTCGCCGAGACGTAGCAGGGGAGACCGATTGACATTCTGCCGACGTTGATCGGGTGGAAACCGTCGACATCCTTGCGGTAGTCGATAGCTTCGATGACGCGCTGCTCTGAGATGTGGCGCGGAAGCGGAAGCTGCACGATAAATCCGTCGACATCCTTGTCGTTGTTGAGTTTGTCAATGGTTGCGAGCAGCTCCTCTTCGGTCACATTGTCTTCGAAGCGGATAAGTGTTGATTCGAAACCACACGCTTCGCATGCCTTGACTTTGTTTGCGACATAGGTTTCGCTGCCGCCGTCGTGGCCGACAAGGATAGCCGCCAGATGGGGACGTTTCTTGCCCAGAGCGGTCATCTCTTTGACGGTTTCGGCGATTTCAGCCTTGAGATCTGCGGAAATTTTTTTGCCATCAATCAGCATAATCAGTTCTTTTGTTATCAGGTTGGTTAATGGTGGGGCGGATACGGATAAAATGGGAAGAGGATCGGTTGTCCTGCCAGTGGTCGCTTATCGGCGTCCTCCGCGCAGGTTTTTCATCATCTTCATGGGGTTCTTCATTGTGGTGACGGTTTTCATCATCTTTCGCATCTGTTCGAACTGCTTGAGCATGCGGTTGACCTCCACGATAGATGTGCCCGAACCGCGTGCGATTCGCTGGCGGCGGCTCTGATTGATGATTCCAGGGTTTTCGCGCTCTTCCTTGGTCATCGACTGGATGATGGCTTCGATTCCTTTGAATGCGTTGTCATCAATATCAATGTCTTTGATCGCTTTGCCTACGCCTGGGATCATTGAAGCGAGTTCCTTGAGATTTCCCATTTTCTTGATCTGCTGGATCTGGCCGAGGAAGTCGTTGAAGTCAAACTGGTTTTTGGCGATTCTCTTAGTCAGTTTGCGAGCTTCCTCTTCGTCGTAGGCGTTCTGGGCTTTTTCGACGAGCGAAACGATGTCGCCCATGCCGAGGATACGGTCGGCCATACGCGAAGGGTGGAAGAGATCGACAGCGTCGAGTTTTTCGCCCGTACCGACAAATTTGATCGGTTTCGTCACGACCGTACGGATCGAGAGGGCCGCACCGCCGCGGGTATCGCCATCGAGTTTTGTCAGGACAACGCCATCAAAATCGAGTCGGTCATTGAATTCTTTCGCGGTGTTGACTGCATCCTGACCCGTCATCGAGTCGACGACAAACAGCGTTTCCTGAGGTCTGATGGCATCTTTGATCGCTGCAATCTCGTTCATCATCTCCTCGTCGACCGCAAGACGGCCGGCGGTGTCGACAATAACGAGGTCGAGATTATTGGCTTTGGCGTAGCGGATTGCATTTGTCGCGATCTCAACCGGATTCCGGTTGCCCTCCTCCGTGTAGACCGGAACCTGAATCTGTTCGCCGAGCACCTTCAGCTGGTCAATAGCCGCCGGACGATAGACGTCGCAGGCAACCAGAAGCGGACGGCGGGCTTTTTCGCTTTTGAATTTGCGTGCCAGTTTTCCGGAGAATGTTGTCTTACCTGATCCCTGCAGACCCGACATGAGGATCACTGTCGGATTGCCCGAAAGGTTGACCTGCGCGGTCTCGCTTCCCATCAGGGTAGCAAGCTCGTCGTGGACAATCTTCACCATCATCTCGCCCGGCTTGACGGCGGTCAGCACATTCTGGCCAAGTGCCTTTGCTTTGACTGTGTCGGTGAACTGCTTGGCGACCTTGTAGTTGACGTCGGCGTCAAGAAGTGCGCGGCGCACATCCTTCAGAGTTTCGGCAACGTTGATTTCGGTTATTTTTCCTTGGCCTTTGAGAATTTTCAGGCTTCGTTCAAGTCTTTCGCTGAGATTTTCAAACATATCGGTTGGGTAAAGATTGAGAAGGGGTTCGGAATTTAAATTAATCTGTTGGTTTCTGTATCAGGGAAAATAACTTTGGGTTTCCACTGACGTGCCTCTTCGGGTGTCATCGAAGCGTAGGCAAGAATGATCACTATGTCACCTGGATGGACTTTGCGGGCGGCCGCGCCGTTCAGACAGATCACTCCGCTTTTCCGCGGTCCGGCGATGGCATAGGTGTCGAAGCGTTCGCCATTGTTATTGTCAACGATGTAAACACGCTCTCCGGCGAGAATTCCGGCGGCGTCCATCAGATCTTCATCGATGGTGATACTTCCTATGTAGTCAAGATTCGCTTCGGTCACTCTGACGCGATGAATCTTTGATTTTAGCATTTCGAGCTGCATCTCACTTTTTCGTGTAGGTTATATTGTCAATAAGTCTTACGTCGCCGCAGTAGACTGTCACACATCCGACCGCCGAACCGTTGGGGGGCATCCATGAGTCGGTCGGCTGCATCGTAAGAGGGTCGACTATTTCGTAATATTCGGTTGTCATGAATGGTTCGGCATCAATCGCCTCGGTCACCGATTTCTTTACTTCGGCTACGGTTGACGAGACGGCTCGCTCCACGCTTTCGGCGAGAATCCGGTGGATCGCCGGAGCGGCAGCGCGCTGTTCCGGCGTAAGGCGAACGTTGCGGCTCGACATCGCAAGACCGTCGGATTCCCGGACGATCGGGCAGGCCACAATTTCAAGGTCAAATCCTTCGAGGCTTGCCATGCGGCGGATCACGGCGATCTGCTGGAAATCTTTTTCTCCGAAATAGGCTCTCGTCGGACGTGTCATTTCAAAAAGCTTGCTGACGATCTGTGCCACTCCGTTAAAGTGGCCCGGACGCATTGCTCCTTCCATGACCGATGCGACCTCGCCCAGATCAAACTGCCGGGTGTCTGGTTCGGGATAGATTTCCTCGACGGACGGAATGAATGCATAGTCGACTCCGGCACTTTCAAGGGCTTTGCAATCAGCCTCTTCCGTGCGGGGATATGTCGAAAGATCATCGGGATTGTTGAATTGTGTCGGATTGACAAAAACGCTTGCAACAACGATGTCGTTGTCGCGGCGTGCACGTTCCATCAGGGAAAGATGACCTGCATGGAGAGCACCCATTGTAGGTACTAATCCTATGGTCTTGCCGGCGCTACGGTGACCGTCAATGGTCTCACGCAATTCGCCGACTGTACGTAATACTTTCATTTCTTGTTTCTTACAAAAACTTTAAGTCGACTTCTATTGCTGACAGCCGCAACTTCTCGCACGGCTTGCCGCAAAATCACCTGCAAAATTAATCAATTCCTCAATCTCTGTCAAATGATTACGCCGAAAAAAGCCTTACCGCCGAATTAAAGCCTCCGTCGCAGCGGAATGGCAGGCCGAAAATAAGCGAGACTGCCGCCCCCCCACGTCCATAGAGTCCGGGGAGCGGCAGTCTGCGCCGCTGGAGAGTATTATGATTAGGATCAGTCGGTGAGGTCTACGGCATAGTACATTTTTTTGCCTGTCGGATAGAGGCCGCTGATGAACATGACATGGTCATCGTTGCTCTTCAGGATGGCATTGTAGATTTTCTCTACATCCTCCGGCGACGAAACTTTCGAGTTGTTGATGTCGAGAATGATGAATCCGTTCTTGATTCCGGCAGTCTTGAACTTGCCGTCTTTCAGACCGGTCACCTGAAGACCTGAATTGATCTTCAGCTGCTGGCGCGTTTCGTTGTCGATCTTTTTGAAGGCGCATCCGAGATCGGTCACAGTCGAAGCCTGTGTCAGCTTGGTGCTTCCCTGCGAATTATAAAGCGTTGCGGTCGCAGTTTGTTTCTTGCCGTCGCGGACATAGGAGATAGTCACTTTGTCGCCGGGGCGCATGCGGGCAACCTGTTCGAGAAGCTGGGCCGAAGTATGGGTCGGGACATTGTTGAGTGCCGTGATGACGTCGCCCTTCTGCAGGCCGGCTTCCATTGCTGTGCTCCGGTCGTTGACAGATTCAACATAGAGACCGTCGACGAGACCGTCGAGTCCCTTCTCTTTGGCGATTTTAGCGTCGAGCGGGATATAGGTGATTCCGAGGAATGCTCGCTGAACGGTTCCGTACTGCTTCAGGTCGGTCGCAACTTTGGTCACGACTGCGGTCGGGATGGCAAACGAATATCCGGCATAGCTTCCGGTCTGGGAATAGATCGCAGTGTTGATGCCGACCAGCTCGCCGTCGAGGTTGACAAGAGCGCCGCCCGAGTTGCCTGGATTCACAGCGGCATCGGTCTGGATGTAGCTCTCAAGCCCCATAGGGCGTCCGTTGGTGGCCGACGAGATGCTGCGTGCTTTGGCCGAGACAATACCTGTCGTGACAGTCGAGGTCAGACCGAACGGATTGCCGACTGCGAGAACCCATTCGCCGACTTTCAGGGCATCGCTGTCGCCCATCGGGATCACGGGAAGGTCTGTTGCATCGATTTTAATAAGCGCGAGATCCGTGTTGGGGTCGGTGCCGATGACAGTCGCGTTGAACTGACGGTTGTCGTTGAGAGTGATCTCAAGGCGTTCAGCTCCGTCGATCACATGGTTGTTTGTGACGATATATCCGTCCGATGAAATGATGACTCCGGAGCCGAGTCCAAGCTGACGCTGAGACTCTTCTTCCGATTTCTTTTCCTGTTGTTGCTGACGTGGCTGCTGGCGGTTGCCGTAGGGATTGCCGAAGAAGAATTCGAAAAACGGATCATTGAAAAAATCGTCGCCGCGGTTGCTGTAGGCTCGTTGCTGTCGGGGAGTCGCGAAGCTCTTAATCGAAACAACGCCATTGATCGAGGACTCGGCCGCGCGGGTGAAGTCCGTGTTGGTTGCCTGACGCTGTCCGACGGTCAGGAAACCATCTGTAGCCGAAGCCTTGGTTGAGTCGGAACAAGCTGCCGCAGCCGCCGATGCAACCAGCGCTCCGGTGGCAATTACGAGAATGTGTCGGGTCAGTTTCATATTATAAAAAAGTTGTGGTTAGTTTGGTTGGATAATAAAATCTGATCGGTGGCTGTCTGGCTGACGTCTCTGTCAGGCGACTGCCATTTGTCCGTCACAAAGTTAGTGCAATAATCATTCCGAAAACAACACTGTCCGACGATTTAAAATGATTTAATATCGCCGCCTTATATTTTTAATAAAATTAGCCCTCAAAACCTAAAAATTAGCTAAAAAGTAGCGCCGGGTCTGAATCCAGACCCGGCGCCTGATCTTTTCTGGCGGATTGTGAGGGAGATATCAGAATGGATCAGATGACAGAAACGTGAGGGTGGGGTGATGGTGAAGGGGGGGCAAACGTCAGTGGCCGCTGCCGGATCCCTCATGCCCGACGCCCCCGATAAGCCATTATGTCACGTCCTCGCTCTCGCAGAAGAGGCCAATATGGATAATTTGTCAGGCGAATGTGTCAGCCAGGTAACGCCCGGCAATCCATAGGCAGGTAAGCCCGAAAGCCGTCCACGGAAACCAGCTCATGCGCGTCTCCGTAATCGGACTCACATTGCTGAAACGACAACACAGGGAGCCGATGCCGCCACCGATGAGAATCCCGATAATCGAGCCGACAATCAGGTCCGACGGGTAGTGGACGCCGAGATACATTCGCGTCAGCCCCATCAGTATGAACCAGACCGTCAGAAGTGAGGTCATACGGTGGTTGCGGCAGATGTAGCTGAGAAACGTGGCAAGGGCAACCGAGTTCGCTGCGTGACATGATGGGAAACCATAGTTGCCGCCGCGATAGCCGTTGACGAAATGGAGAGTGTCGGCCAGCGCGGAGTGCGACGGGCGGAAGCGGGCAAACATCGGACGCAGCAATCCGGCGCAGATCTGATCGGCAAGCAGAATGACAAGCACGATCGAAACTATGATGAAAAACATCTGTTTCAATGTGAAATTCAGTGACAGGAATGCAACTATTGTCACATAGAACGGAACCCAGAGCCATTTCTGGGTAAACTGATACATGAAGGAATCCCAAAAAGAGGTATGTGCGCCATTGATGGCCCTGACAATCTGGCCGTCGACATAGTCAATGCGCGAAATGATGTCATAGCTGAATCCATTGGACAGAGCGGCGACAATAAGTATCAGAGAAAGAAAAGAAAGAAGCAGAGGGATATATGTCCACTTCGGATTTAAGACTCTTGCAATCATTCCAGAGGTAGGTTAAGTAGATGGAGAGTAGGTTAAAGATCAGTAGGATATAGGGGGCGGAGGGAATTGAGCGTCCGCGGAAGCGGAAGAATCCCCGCCACCCGGAGCGGAAACGCTTGCAACTGCAAAATTATGCAATTCTTTGATGCCGGCCAAAAAAGTTAACGTATTTTTTATTAAGCCTTTTGGGGCTCATCCGGCCATTGGCGGAATGCTTGAGCTCCGCTCTGTTTTCCCGCTGCCGGGAACTTCGCAGCAGCTATCGGTTGCGGCGATAGGGGTCAGCGGAAATATCCTTGCAGAAAGCTGAACCGAAAGGGGTATCCGAATGTAATTTTGCATAGAAAACCAACCTCTAAATATTATTTGATCATGAATAGTACGATGATTATCTGGTACGGTCTTGTGGGCCTTGTATTGCTTGGGTGTCTGATCCAGCTTCTCCACTATCTCCACACTTCACACCCCTGCGGTCGCGCACGACATAAACTTATGGGTACATACAGGGAACGCGACCTCTTGTTTATTCCTGGCGATAGACTTCATGTTGACGACGATGATGAATACGACGATTGATACTGATTTGGATGGTAGAGCGCCTCTCCCCGCCGAAGGCGGGCCCGAGGCGCTTGGCTGTTTCCTGGCCGACTTTTCTTCGTGGCTTTTGGGATGCGGCGCGACATGTGTGCGCATTGACAAAAATGTCGGCCGGATCGCAATGTCCTATGGCTATGATGCCGATGTGGCTGTAATGCCGCGCCATGTCTCCGTACATCTTTCCGGTCCCGGAGGCTATGCGAAGACCTTCACCCGACGTATGGCCGGATCGGGAATCAATTTCGAGATCAACACCGACCTGAGTGCCCTGAGCTGGACGATACGCGACTGTCGGTTGCCATTGCAGGAAGCCGAAGCCCGTTTTCGGTCGATTGTGGGCCGGAAGTATGTCGATAACTTCCATATTCTCTGGCTGACTGCCCTGGCCAACGCTTCGTTCTGCCGTCTTTTCGGCGGGGATGCGGCTGCGATGGCTGCCGTCTTCTTCGCGACAGCCGCCGGATATTTTTTCAAACAGAGGTGTCTGCGCCGCCGAATGGACATCCGTGTGGTCTTCTTTTTCTGTGCGTTTATTTCCGCCTCTCTTGCTTCGGGCTGCGGCCTGTTCGGATGGGGGACGACTCCCGGCGTGGCTGTTGCGACGAGCGTGCTCTATCTGATCCCGGGAGTCCCGTATATAAATGCGGCCAGTGACATGCTCGCGCGCCATTATCTCTGTTCATTCAGCCGTTTTGTCGATGCTGTCGTGCTGACGGCGTCTCTTTCCTTAGGCATGTGGGCCTCGATTCTATTAGAGAATGTTTCATTTTAATGCTTCTATAGATATTCTGTGATGGGCGATTCAATATCCTGGGGTGCTTTTTTTGAGGATGCGCTGTTTTCAGCGATGGCTGCTATCGGTTTTTCAAGCATCAGCCACACCCCCCGTCGGGCCTATATACTCTGTGCCGTGGCAGCGGCGGCAGGCCATTCGCTGCGATTCCTCCTGACTTTGCCCGGAGGAGTGGAAATGAACATTATTGTGGCTGCGACGATCGCCGCATTTGTCGTCGGAACAATATCGGTCATGCTGGCGAAGGTGATCAAGGTCCCCGCCGAAGCATGTCTCTTCCCGGCATTGCTCCCGATGATCCCCGGGCTTTATGCATGTCGCACGTTCGAAGGATTTGTCGGATGTCTGTCTGACCTTCAGGAAGCTGCCTTCGAACATAATCTCTATCTTTTCATGTCAAACGGCATGACATGTGTGGCGATAGTCATCGGAATGACAGTCGGCGCGAATATCCCTATTTTTATAATGAAGAAAATCTCTTTTCAGGTGACTCGATAAATTTTTTTGTAACTTTACAAACTGGTTAAATTTAATTGTGAGGTTCATTGAGAGGATTTTATGAGGCGTTTTCGCGAGTTGACACATGGAGCATTGCGGGCCTTGTGGCCGATCAGACTCGGTGAAAACAACCATAAATGGCCTCAGGGCAACCACTGGATTCATTTCTTATAATTTCGAATTAAAATTAAAACAGTTTCTTACCAACAAAACAGATAGTGAATGGAACTAAGACAACTGAAATATTTCATAAAGGCTGCCGAACTGCTGAGCTTTTCCGAGGCTGCTCGGGCTCTAAACATAGCGCAGAGCACGCTTTCGCAGCAGGTCCGTCAGCTTGAGGATGAACTCAACATCCGGCTCTTCGACCGACAGTCAAACGCGATCTCCCTCACTGAAGCCGCTGTCGAGATCCTTCCCTTCGCGCGGCGCACGCTTTCGGAAGCAGAGAGTTGCGTGGCGAAAGTCAACGACCTGGCAGCTGTCGCTGTCGGAACGCTGAACATCGGAGTCACCTATTCATTCAGCCCGATCCTGACGGAGACGCTTATCGAATTCACCAAAAAGTTTCCGCGCGTCAAACTCAACATTTTCTATAAACCGATGGCCGAACTGATGGACATGCTGATCAACCGTTCGGTCGACCTCGTGCTGGCATTCCGTCCGTCAACGCGATATGCCGAGATCGAATCCCATGTCCTGTTCCAGAACCATCTTGCCGTGATTGTCAGTGACGGCCATCCGCTTGCCGACAGCCCCGGAATCTCTCTGGCCGAACTGTCGAAATGGCCTCTTGCGCTTCCAACGCGCGGCCTTCAGGCCCGGAACGCTCTCGACGACTGTTTTGCCTCGAAAGGAATAGATCTTGACATCCGCATCGAACTCAATGAAGTCAACATCCTTCTCGAGGTCGTCAAACACAGTTCGCTCGTCTCTGTCCTTGCCGAAGCGACAGTCTACAATCAGCGCGGAGTCAAAGCAGTTCGCCTACTTCATCCCGACAACGAGATGGAAGGTTGCGTCCATGTGCTGAAAAGTTGTTATCGCAAACATTCTGCGCTGGAACTGATCGGGATGCTACGTGAATCCGCAGCCGTCAGGGCGCGGGTCAGCAACTGGCTGCTCTGAGAGAGTCACAATAGAAGGCCTGGACATAAAAAATCAGTTCGAATTAAATACCTGCAGATTCTGAGACTGCCTCGCATCCGGAATAATGAAAAAGTGACGACATGACTATTCACATGGTCATGTCGTCTTGCAGAAAAGAATTTTATTTGAAGGTTATTGTCTTTCTCAGTAATCGGGTTTGCGAGTGCCGGATTCAGAGAATGTTTAGGATTAACTCATATTGCTTGGAGAGGCTTTTGTTTATCCGTGTTAAAGCCAGACATTCTCGTTCTCCTGCGGGCAGGACGCAAAAAAAACGTTGAAATCATCCAACAGGGATGTTCCAACGGGGTCATTGGGCTGACAGATAGACAACCGCAACCGGATTCGGTTATTATGCGGAAAAAGAAACCGACAGCATTCGCGTCGCGGAGATCTAACAGATCCCGTATAGCTGTCTGCGACTTCAGGCCCATGATCCCGTAGGCATCGTTGTAAGGCAATGGCAGGTCTTCTGACTTATCCCGATTGGCTTGAGTCTTCTCGGAGCATCCGATGCTCCAATGACTTTCGGTTCAAGCAATCTTTTTTGTGGGACTTACAGCAGCGGGTACTGTTCCGGATTCCGACCGGATTCCCTTTTAAGATTCCAGGCCTTGCGGCGTCGGGCCGACTCTACAGCCCGGTTCTGGAAATCACCATTGCGATGCAAATTTACTCAATTTTCTGGAATTTGCAACAAACTCAACAATCTAACGATTAAAAACTTCGGAAACGCCCGCCCGAATCGAGATACAATCGAGAATATCGGTGACTGTCTGAAATTGTAGCCGTTTTGTGAAGCCATTGTCCCGCACCATTGTATTACCATTGTGTTCCGATTGTGTCCCTATTGCGCAACAGCGCGGTTTTTTGTGCAAAAATTACGCATTGACTGCTGGAATTCCTATCTTTGGTGTCGAATCACCCCAAAACGCAACGTAATGTTTATTTTCAGTTGGGTCTATTGGCTGTTTGTTATCGCTTATGGCATCACCGTCATAAGCATTGTCGGCGTGATCGTGTCTGAAAACCGTAATCCGCTCAAATCGCTTGCGTGGATCACTGTGCTGCTGCTATTCCCGATCGGAGGGCTGATTCTTTATATTTTCTTTGGCCGGAGTATTAAGAACACCCACATGATTTCCCGGCGCAACAAGAAAAAGTTGCGTCAGCGTCAGACTTTGGTCGACTCGCGCATTCCGGATGATTTCTCTCCTGAAATGCGTCAGATGATCGAGCTTGGACGTTCGCTCAGCGGAGCAATGTTTTTCCCTGACAATGAGGTTGAAGTCTATCACCACGGCGCCGACAAGTTCGATGCGCTCCTGCTCGACATTGCGCGTGCGAAAGAATATATCCATCTGCAATACTATATTATCGAAGATGACATAATCGGCCACCGCCTGCGCGACGCGCTTGTCGAGCGCAGCAGGGCTGGCGTAACGGTCCGGGTAATCTACGACGATTTCGGATGCTGGGGTGTCAAAAGACGTTTCTATGAAGAAATGAGGGCCGAGGGCATCGATATTCACCCCTTCTTCAAGGTCGCATTTCCGCCGTTTGCGACGCGGATTAACTGGCGCAACCACCGCAAACTTGCCGTCATTGACGGCCGCATAGGCTACCTCGGCGGAATGAATGTCGCCGACCGCTATATCGACGGTGGCAAAAATTTCAGAAGCTGGCGCGACACCCACATGAGAATTACCGGTCCGGCTGTTGCTGCCATTCAGTATTCATTTGCCGTCGACTGGTCGTTCATGGGGCAACCGCTCTTGCAGAACCATGTCGACCTTTCGATTCCGCCTCTCCACGGCGAGACGGCCGGCATTCAGATGCTTCGCTGCGGCCCGACCAACGAATGGAGCGACATCAGCCTCTGTATGCTGAAGGCGATCGGAAGCGCAAAGAAAAGGGTCTACATCCAGACCCCCTATTTCCTTCCGCCAGAAGCGATGCTGAATGCCTTGCAGGCTGCCGCTCTCGCAAGGGTCGACGTCAGGGTGATGATGCCCTTGAAGAGCGATTCCGTGACTCTCACCTATGCGTCCTACAGCTACATTATGGAATGTCTGCGTGCCGGAATAAAGATCTATCTTTTCGAAGCGGGGATGCTCCATTCCAAGACAATGATAATCGACGACCGCATCAGTGCGATCGGATCGGCCAATATCGATTTCCGTAGCTTCGAACACAATTTCGAGGACACGATGTTTGTCTACTCTTATGAGGTCAACGCCGATCTCCGCCGTCAGTTCATGGAAGATCAGCAGGGATGCCTCAGAGTCCGCCCCTCGCAGTGGCGTCGTCGTCCGATCATGCAGAAGGCCGGCGAGTCGATCCTCCGGCTTCTGAGTCCGGTCCTATAACCGGCGTGGTTTTGGCTCCGGCGGTGGCGTGACGTCAGGCGGTAGCGTTGTCGGCAGCGGTTGCCGGAGAATGACATACTGCTCGTAGTATGAGATGATCAGAGTCGTTATCGGAAGCGCGATCAGCATTCCGGCAAGTCCCAGCAGCGACCCCCAGATCGATAGCGAAAGAAGTATGAGAGCCGGATTAAGCCCCATGACCTTGCCCATGATTTTAGGGGTCAGGACATAATCGCATGTCGACTGGCTGACGACGTAGACCAGCAGACATTCGCCCCAGACGGTCCAGAAATCCACTTCGCCGCCCATTGAATAGATGATGCAGACGATCGTCACCGGAATCAGTGTGACATACTGGAAATAGGGGATCAGATAAAGGATTCCGACAATCACGCCGAGAACGATCGCAAGGGGAATGCCCACAATCGAAAATCCGATCGAATAGAAAACCGCAGCGCATAGAGCAAGAACTGACTGGCCGCGGAAATAATGGTCCATCGCGGCTTTCATGTCATGAAACAGACGGTAGACGATCGGCCGTGCTTTCGGTGGGACCATCATGCGGCAACCGCTGGCGATATGATGATAGTCGATCATGATGAAGATGACATAGATGAACGTCAGTAGCCATTCGACGCAATGGATCAGAAACTCGACAGATCCTGAGAGCAGCGATGTGCCGCGGTCAAGAATGACGTCGAGATGATCGACATCAAAAATCTGTTCGATCCGCTCCGGATTGAGAAAACGTCTCAGAAAATTGTGGACCTCGATCGGAATCAGTGGCAGTTCGATGTTGCTGCTATAGTAGTTTTTCATCAGTTTCCCCATCTGTTCGATTTCGTTGATCACCGAGGGGATGCAGAAATAGGCGATTACGGACATGAAGAATGTGACTTCGAAAAGTGTCACGAATGTGACAATCACGCGTCCCTTCAGATGAAGAAGATGCTGATTGAACTCAAGAGCCGGTTCAAGCAGATATGCGATCAGGCAGGCGACAAGAAATGGCAGGAGCACATTCCTCAGGTCATTGATGAGCCATATCCCGGCGGCGGTGACTGCCAGTGTAAACAGAACGCGGACAAATCGGTCGAAAGTGAACGGACGGTGTGCGGGTGCTGACATAATTGATGAATTGCGGCCGGAATAGTGAAGTGAATTCCGCCCATGTATGTCATTAAAATGTCAGCTGAGGCTGTTTTGTTCAGGATTTGGATCTCTTCTTTTGGGGCGACGGGAGCAGAATCGCCAGGACGACGGCTACAGCGAGTGCCCACGGATAGTAGAGATAAGGCCACGGTGCTGCCGGAGAGATCTTTGCGAGACCGGTGGCGAGGAGCGTCTGGGCGCCATAGGGGATAAGTGACTGCACAAAACATGAGCATGTGTCGAGTATCGACGCAGTGCGGCGCGGTGAGATTCCGTAGCGTGTCGATATTGACTTGGAGATCGAGCCGACCGAGAGAATGGCGACCGTGTTGTTGGCCGTGCAGAGATTGACCAGAGAGACAAGCACGGCGATCGAGGCTTGCGCTCCACGTTTGCCGGTCACGTTCGAGGTCATGCGCTGCAGTAGGAAGTCGATTCCTCCGAGATGTTTGACGATGCCGAGCATCCCGGCAGCCAGCATAGTGATGACGATCAGCTCGCCCATGCCGCTTATGCCCTCTCCCATGAGGCGGCAGCAGTCCATCGCTGTGACATTGCCGAGGAAAATGCCGAGAAACATTGCCGAAGCGATCCCGAGAGTGAGGACCAGAAGCACGTTAAGACCGCTCAGTGCCGAAACGATCACGAACAGATAGGGGAGAACCATCCACGGATTCGATCCCCGTCCGGTTATTGTCAGATCAATGTCGCGTCCGAGAAAAAAGTAGATCAGGACCGAGACAACCGCAGCGGGAAGCACCATCCGCAGATTGGCGCGGAATTTGTCGGACATGTCGCACCCCTGTGTGCGTGTTGCGGCGATAGTCGTGTCGGAAATAAACGACAGGTTGTCGCCGAAGAATGCTCCGCCCAGAGCCGTTGCCACGAACAGTGCGATATTGCCGCCCCCTTCAGTTGCCAGTTCGACGACAAGAGGGACTATCGCCACTATTGTGCCTACGGAAGTGCCGATGGCGAGTGAGATGAAGCATGCTGCCATGAATATGGCCGGCAGGATAAGGTGCGACGGGAAAAGCGACAGCGTCAGTTCGACTGTGGCGTCAATGGCGCCGATCCCCTTGGCAAGCGATGCGAAAGCTCCGGCCATGACGAAGATCCAGACCATGTAGAGGATGTTTGAATGTCCGGCCGAGTGCGAGAAATATTCGATGCGCTGGTGCAGCGTGCCGCCTGTGCGGTCTATGACAATACCCCAGGCCGACGCAGCAAGCAGTGCTACCGTGATCGGCATGACATAGAAGTCGCCGATGACGAGTGAAACGGCCACATAGAGCAGCAGAAACAGCAGGGCCGGCGACAGGGCCGTCAGACCCTGTCGGATCGAAATACGTGAAGCGGTCATTGCTGGACGGAGTTGGGCTTTTTCTATGAAAGAGGGGAGTAGAATGTGGTGAATGCGCGGATGATGTGGTCGACATCGGCAGCCGAGCCGGTTTCGCGGACTGAGTGCATTCCCCATATTGCGGCACCCATGTCAACTCCGCGAAGATCGATCTGCGACGTCAGGATGTTGCCGAGAGTCGATCCGCCGGCAACGTCGCTGTGGTTGACGAAGTACTGGACGGGAACTCCGGCGCGCTCGCAGATCGAACGGAACACGGCAGCAGAGTCGGCATCCGTCATATATTTGCAGTTGGCATTGATCTTGATGACAGGGCCACCGCCGAGTGCCGGGTGGTTGGTCGGATCCTGTTTTTCGGGGTAGTTGGGGTGGAGGGCATGTCCGTTGTCGGCGGAAATCATGAATGAGCGGGCGATAGCCTGCTGATAGGTCTCCTCATTGCCGCCGAGCTGTTCGTTGATGCGCCGGAGGAGATTCATGAGCAGGGGAGAGGCCGCGCCCTGTTTGGTCCCCGAGCCGGTTTCTTCATTGTCGAATATCGCCATGATCCGGTTGTGGCAGGGATCATCGGCCGACTCTGTCAGAGCTGTAAGGGCAGCGTGAGCCATCGAAAGGTCATCGAGGCGTCCTGCCGAAATGAATTCATTGTTGAGGCCCACGAGACATGCCGGCGTTGTGTCATAAAGCGACAGGTCGAAGTCCAGAATATCCTTTTCTTCCACACCGAGTTCGGCCGCAAGAAGGTTCGACAGCATATTGCCGCGCTCTAACGAATCGTTGACAATAGCCATGACCGGCAGCATGTCTTTCTGGCGAGACAGCGGATTTCCGTCGTTGACGCCGCGGTTGAAGTGGATTGCAATATGAGGAATGGTCAGAAGCGGACGTCGGAAGCAAACCGTGCGTGCTGTCGGTCTGAGCGGATCTTCCGAACGGAGAATGACACGTCCGGCCAGCGAAAGCGGACGGTCGAACCATGTGTAGAGAATCGGTCCTCCGTAGACCTCCGTGTTGAGTTTGACGACACCGTTCTCGCATCGGATCTCCGCGTTAGGCTTGATCCTGAAGCAGGGTGAGTCGCTGTGTGCCGAGATGATTTTGTGGCCGGAAGAAACTGTGGCCGACAGATTGAAGGCTATTACAGCCGAATCGTTCTTGGTGATGTAATATTTCCCTCCGGGCGTCAGATCCCACTTTTGAGCCGGGTCCAGCTGTTGGAATCCGGCCTGGTCAAGCCGGCGGCAGATCTCGTCGGCGGCAAGAAAGTTGACGGGGGAAGAGTTTAGGAATCCTATGAGGTCGTTGACGTAGCTTTTCATCTCGGTAGTTATTAGTAGGGGGGTGGATTTTAATTAGGAGTGTTTGCTGTCGGTTTGTTCAGGGACTCAATAGTCCTCATCCTCGAGCACACCCGACTGAACCAGCGCGTTGATCGCACGGAGCTGGTTGCAGAGGATGCGGCTCCAGTAGTTTCGGAAGTCTTCGGCGACCGAGTCGGCCGCATTTTCGATAAGGGCAACGGGCGCGTCGCGCACAGTTTCAACGAAATTATAGAGAACCTGCATTATATCAGTAAGGCCCTCGGCGATGCTGGCGGCTATGGGGGTGTCGCTGAACTTCATGTCCTCTTCGAAGACTTCGAGATATGTGTCGTGCTCGCCCATTAGCGCGGCAACCGAACTGCAGACTGCGTTATAGAGATCTTCATCCATAGCCGGCTCGATGAAATCGTTGTCAGAAAGGCCCGACGGACGGATGTCCGAAGCCGAGATATAGATGCGCGGAAGCAGGCGGAGCATCGTCCGGGCGAAACCCGCCGGTGTCGACGTGGCCGCACTTTCCATTGCCGCGCAGAACTCATTGCTGAGGGCGATAAATGCAAGTAAATTCGGGGTTAGTTTCGATTCTGAAGGCTCCATATATCGTTTTTTTGGGGAGAAGTGGGTTTGGATAAAAAAGTGAGGCGCAGTGGCTGTCAGTTGGAAAAGGGCGTGTTGTAGAGATTGTGGCGGCGAATATAATCCGCCACGCCTGGCGGCATATACAGATCAATCCGCTTTTCCCACCGGAGAGCGTCTCTGACAAATGTGCTTGAAATCTCAAAGAGCGGCGAATCAACGGACGTGACTCCCTCCGGAAGCCTTGTCCTGTCGATCGGATAGCCCGGACGCGGATAAATGATCGGGCTGAACTCACGGATGATCTCTTCGCTGCTGCGCCAGCGGTCGAAAATCTTCCAGTTGTCCGATCCTATGATCAGTCTGACGCGGCAGTCCGGATAAAAAGATGCCAGTTTCCGCAGGGAATAGATCGAATAGTTGGGGCGGGGCATCGTAAGCTCGATATCGCAGGGCTCGACACCCTTGACGCTTGTGCATGCGATCTGTAGCATTTTCAGCCGGTCTGATTCCGACGGATTCCCTTCTGCCTGCTCTTTCAGCGGATTGGCAGGAGAGAGCATCATGAGAACACGGTCGACGATTCCGAACTCAACAAGATATGAGGCCAGAAGCATGTGGCCGATATGGACCGGATTGAACGATCCCCCCATGACTCCTATTTCGGTCCTGTTTTTCAAGATTCTGGATTGCCGGAAGTGAAATCGATGATAAGACGTTCGGTTTCGTCAACGGCTTTGTCGAGACTGTCGTTGACAACACGGCAGTCATATGCCGGAGCGAAGCCGAGTTCATATTCCGCTTTGCTGACACGCTGGTCGATCGCTTCGGCCGAGTCCGTGGCACGTCCTTCGAGACGGCGGCGCAATTCCTCGACAGAGGGCGGAAGTATGTAGATGCTCAGAGCTTCGTCGCCGAACATCTGCTTTACTCTGACACCGCCTTTGACGTCGATATCGAGAACCACGATTTCGCCTCTCTCGGCGCGCTGGAGAATCTCGCTTTTGAGTGTGCCGTAGAAACGGCCGGGATAGACTTCTTCAAATTCAACAAACTCGTCATTTTCGATAGCCGCCTGAAACTCTTCAGTCGTGATGAAATGATAGTTCACGCCATTGGTCTCTCCCTCTCTCGGCGGCCTGTTCGTTGCCGAAACTGAAAACTTCAGATCGACATTCCCGCGGTCCATGATCTCGCGGATGATGGTTGACTTTCCGCACCCGCTCGGCGCGCTGATGATTATGATTTTGCCTTTCATTCTGTTGCTGGAGTCAATTAAGAGGATGTTAGCCAATCGTTAAAGCACATTGAGAACCTGCTCTTTGATCTGCTCGAGTTCGTCTTTCATCCTGACGACGATCTTCTGCATTTCGGCATGATTGCTTTTCGATCCGAGAGTATTGATCTCGCGACCCATTTCCTGACTGATAAATCCGAGTTTTTTGCCCTGACCGTGGTCAAGACCGAGCGTTTCCATGAAATAGTTCAGATGCTGTGTCAGGCGCTGTTTCTCTTCATTGACGTCGAGTTTCTCGATGTAGAAAATCATTTCCTGTTCCAGACGCGCGCGGTCATACTCTACCTGAGGAAGCTGCGAGAGATTGTCGACGATTCTCGAACGGATATGCTCGACACGCTCAGTTTCATAACGGGGAATGCGTGCAAGAAGATTGCGGATGTTTTCTATTCTGATCGAGAAAAAATCCTCAAGCTTGGCTCCCTCGGCAGTCCGATACTGGAGAAGCGCGTCGATCGCTTCGTTGACCGCACGCACAACGGCTTCGTTGTCCTCGGTTGTGGCTGTCTGCGAGCTGTCGCTCTTTAGCACCTCAGGGAAGCGAAGCAGGAGCGAATACCAGTCCGGAGGAGTCGGGATGCCAAGTTCCGATGCAACGTTGTCGATCTGTTCCTTATAGGCTTTCATCGCCGGGATGTTGAACTGCATGGACGCTTCGGCATTGAGCGATTCGATAAAAATCGAAGCTTCGACTTTTCCGCGTTCGACGCGGCGGCTGATTATATTGCGTAGTTCCATCTCTTTCTCCCTCAGAAGGGCGGGAACGCGAACCGAAAGATCAAGTTGCTTGCTGTTAAGCGATTTGATCTCGACAATGATTTTCTTATTTTTGAGTTCGACAACAGATTTGCCGAATCCGGTCATTGATAGAAGCATAAGCAAGTCAAAAAAATTTCACAAATTTACGCAATTCAGAGAGGAAAAACGTAACTTTGCATAAATTTTTTTCAAAGAATGGCAGTAATTCTCAACATAGAAACCTCGACAGAGGTCTGTTCGGCCGCCCTTACGGCTGAAGGAATGGCCCTTTTTCATCGTGAAGACTTTGAGGGACGTAACCACGCCGCTCTTCTGAGTGGTTTTGTAAAAGGATGTCTTGACCATCTGCGTGATCATGAGATGAAGCTCGACGCTGTGGCTGTCAGTCTCGGGCCGGGCAGCTACACCGGTCTGCGTATAGGGCTCTCGGAAGCTAAAGGCCTCGCCTATGCCCTCGACGTGCCCCTGATCGGTGTCTCGACGCTCGAGCTTTTGGCAGTCAGTGCCATGTTCAGTTCCGCCGACATTGATCCCGACGCATTGCTTGTGCCGATGATCGATGCGCGCAGAATGGAGGTCTACACCGCCGTCTATGACTTTGCGCTCGATGCGCTCCTCGCCCCGCAGCCGATGATTCTCGACGAAGCTTCCTATGGAGAGTTCCGTCGTGGCCGCAATATCGTAATGTTCGGTAATGGAAGCGATAAGGCGCAACCTCTTTTTGCGCAAGATCCTGCCGTAACCTTCCTGCCCGGCATCGTTCCCCTTGCGACCGACATGCTCGCGTTGGCCGAGCGGGCATTCATGGCGCGCGACTTCATTGACCTCGCCTACTCGACGCCGGCCTATCTCAAGGACTTTCAGGCGACCAGACCGAAGCCCCTGTTCTGATCTCCGCCGTAACTCGATCTGACTGAATAAAATTCCTGTATAATTCTGACCGTCGGTTGCACCTCTGCAATCGGCGGTCATTACATATGCGAATATTCATTCGTTTCGCGGTTGGTACGGTAAAAATCCAAACGCTCTAAACAGACGTATAAAAAATGTTGTCCACGAATCCGGGATCCGTGGACAACAGAGGTTTTATGATGCTAAAAGCGTCTTATTCGCTGATAACTTCGAAAGGAACTTCAACTGAAACTTCCTTGTGGAGTTTAAGGATGGCGTTGTATTCGCCGACTTCCTTGATGGTTTCCTTGACAGAGATGACTTTGCGGTCGATGTTGAAACCGAGTTTTTCAAGTGCTTCTGCAATCTGGATAGCGTTGACTGATCCGAAGATTGTGCCGGTTGAGCTTGTCTTGGCACCGATCGTCAGCTTAACGTTTTCGAGAGATGCTGCGAGAGCTTCTGCGTCAGCTTTGATCTTGGCAAGCTTGTGGGCACGCTGACGCTGGTTTTCTGCGAGAACCTTCAGCGCTGAAGGGGTGGCGATAACGGCTTTGCCGTAGGGGATAAGGTAGTTGCGGCCATAACCTGACTTCACTTCTACCACATCGTCTTTATAACCGAGGTTCGCGATGTCCTCTTTGAGAATAATTTTCATAACGTTGTTAGTTTGCGATTAAAAGTGATCGGAATGGTTTTATTTCATCAAGTCAGTGACGTAGGGCAGGAGTGCAAGGTGACGGGCACGCTTAACAGCCTGAGCCACGCGACGCTGGAATTTCAGCGAAGTGCCGGTGATGCGGCGGGGGAGAATCTTACCCTGTTCGTTGAGGAATTTTTTGAGGAATTCCGGATCTTTGTAATCGACATATTTGATGCCGCTGCGTTTGAAACGGCAATATTTTTTCTTCTTGACATCAACTGACATCGGAGTCAGGTAACGGATTTCTGATTGTGTCTGTGCCATTGTTTAGCCCTCCTTTACTTCAGTTTCTACTTCTACTTTGACTGCTTCGCTTTTAGCGCCCTTGAGGCTGCGACGTTTTTCAGCGTATTCTGCTGCATACTTGTCAAGACGGAATGTCAGAAAGCGCAGAACGCGTTCGTCACGACGATAGGCGGTGTCGAGCTTCTTGATGAGGGCCGGTTCGCCTTCGAATTCGATAAGGGTGTAGAAGCCGGTGGACTTCTTCTGGATGGGGTAAGCCAGTTTGCGGAGACCCCAATTTTCGGTGTTCACGATGTTCGCACCGTTGTCGGTGAGAACCTTGCTGAACTTTTCTACCGCTTCCTTCATCTGGGCATCAGATAAAACGGGAGTTAAAATGAAAACGGTTTCGTACTTCATGTTTTCTGTTAGTGATTTGATTTGTAATTAATTGTGCTGTTCCATGTTGGAATTGCGCTGCAAAGTTACAAAAAATCACTTATTTTTGCAAATATCAGACAATTGTTTTTCCCCCTTTTTTGCCTTTCCTTCGGGGCGTGTCATGCTTGCCGGTTGCCGTCATCAAAAAAATGCAGCCCAACGTTGCGGCTGTTCGTGCCGCCCCATTGGGCTGAATACGTTTCGATGACTTCGTGCGTTTCTGTGTCAGTTCAGGACAAGGCCGGGAAGCGTTCCGTTGCTGATCGGAGCAGTGTATGCGCGGGCGAATTGCCTGAGAAACCGGAGGGTTCGTTCTTTGGGTTGCGGACCCTCATGAGTGGGTGATGGCGTTTTCAGCGAAGTGCTGTCATTCGGTGTGGGAGTAGATGTTTTTAGCATAGGCATTATAGCTTATAGGTGCGGATGAATGGTTTCGGTGGCATCAGTACCTGGCGGGGACGCTGGTTGTCGTCTGCTGATCAGATTCGTTCCGGCTGAATACTTTCTGCTGCTCATTTCTAATAACGCCTCTTGGTCGGGTTTTAGTGTGCGCTCACAGGACTTTTTTTAACTAAATACACCTTTTAGTCCCCGTCCCCCGATATTGGTCAGCGCTGGGGCGAGGCAACGACATCTCGTGCCGCGTACAACAGAGGAAACACTCCTGTTTCTATCGCCAATTCAATCGCACCCTTCCGACAGATCGCGTAACCTGATCGGGGTGCAATTGATTGCGTGCACTCGGAGATATGCCGCCCCGGCGTTAGCAATCATTGGCGAACTGGCTTTTATTGTGCGACGGGTGTTAAAAATAGCGACCTAATGTGTTAATATTGCCGATTTCTTGACGCGTCACTTGCTGATGTAGAAAAAAAACACTAATTTTGCGATATAAGAAACTGTTTGAATTTAATTGTGAATTCATTGAGAGGATTTTATAGAGGTGTTTTTACAAAGCGATGCAACGACAATAGCAGGCTATGCGGCTGATGATGCTCCGTGAAAACAACCATCAGAAACCTCAGGGAAGCCCCGAATCATATAATTCCCAATTTGGACAGTATCCTAAGACTCCTTGACAACGAGGGGTGTGACCAGTCAAATCTAAATAACTGTTTTTTGTCAAACCTTAAAAATCTGCGCCTATAGATTATACTGCTACTCCAATTTTTTATTTGACTACAGTAATGCTAACAACAAATAAGCTGACCGACGACCAGTTGGTCGCCGCATACGCTAAAGGCGATAATCAGGCTTTCGATATTCTGCTCAGACGTCATCAGGCACGTGTTTTTTCCTACATCTATTCAGTAGTGAAGAATCGCGACGTTGCCGACGATCTCTTTCAGGAAACATTCGTCAAAGCCATAACGACAATCCGACAGGGCCGCTATTCCGAATCCGGCAAATTTGCCGCCTGGATTTCGCGCATTGCCCATAACCTCATAATCGATTATTATCGGCAGGAGAAGAGCGAAAACACCCTCTCGGCCGACACCGAAGGAGTTGATGTGCTCAACAGGCGTGAGCTTTCCGAAACCAACATCGAGGAAGTCCTTGTCAACGAACAGATCCACACCGATGTCCGTCGCATAATCGACGCGCTTCCCGAAAACCAGCGCGAAGTGCTGATGATGCGCTACTATCGCGACATGTCTTTCAAAGAAATTGCCGAAGCCACTCAAGTGAGCATCAATACCGCCCTCGGTCGCATGCGCTATGCCATTCTCAACATGCGGCGAATCGCCGATGAAAACAAAATAGTTCTGACATCCTGATCCGACTCTGCTGCAGTCGGATAATAAATCAACTGACTCTCTCCCCGCACGGCGCTGTGTCAAAATTCAAAATTTTGACCGGCGCCCATTATTTTTTCTGACGGATCGAGAGGGTGTTGTCATAATGGTTCGGATGGTAGAAGCATGAGCCATTTTGACAACACCCTCGCGTTGTTAAGTCCCCGTTTGAATTTGTTTGTCCCTCCAGACGCCAGACTCCAATCTGAAAAAATCGGCGTCTTAATTCCTGATATTCTCCGCATCCGGCTTTTCATCTTCCAGCCACGGCGAAACTCCGAGCCATATGATCGAAGCTAAAATGCCGAAATAGATCGCGAGAACCGCCAGATTTCCGATCGTGACTGCCCCCGAATGGTAGCAGCCGACGCCATAGACCGCGGCGAAGATCGCCGTCAGCACGGCTGCAATCGCATAGACCCCATATTCGATGAAGGCAACAGTCCGCACTCTGCGCGGAGGAAGCCTGTTCATGATCTTTTTCGTAAACCACGGCGAGGGCGGCGCGCTCTGTCCCACATGCTCTTTAAGCAGCCTCCTCAGATTCTCGTCGTTAAAAATATCGTTATTCTTCATTGTCTTCAGTGTTAATTTGGTTGGAAATAATCGTCGGTTCAGTCATGCTGCAGCGCTTTGGCCATTTTAGTCTTCGCGCGCGACAGATAACTCTTGACAGTACCCTCCGGCAGACTGCATATTCGCGCGATCTCCTTGATCGGAAGATCGTCCATATAGAAGAGGACGATCAGAGTCCGTTCGGTCTCCGAAAGCGTTCTCATCGCAACCTCTATATCGTGGCGCATCTCCGTGGTGCGCGTCTCAGACTCCGACAGGCCACCGTGTCTGTCCTCAATCTGGATCTCCTCTGGAAGCCTTGTCTCACGCATCTTTCGGCTATAGCTGACAAATTCGTTGTAGGCGATTGAAAAAAGCCAGGTTCTGAAACGAGCCACAGCGCGAAACGATCGCAGCCCGGTCCAGGCCTTCAGGAACGTTTCCTGACTCAGATCGTCAGTCAGCGCTGCGTCCCCCATCGTCAGCCGGTAGAGAAAATTGCGCACTCCCGGCGCATGTTCCTCTACGAGCCGTTCGAATGCGCGGCGGTCATCTGCCGCCACGCATCGGGTGATCAGACCGATTTCTTCAAGCTTGCTCAGCATCGTCGGAGGCTTCTTCTTTCTTCTGCTGTTCGTTTTTTTGCTCGATGTAGAATACGGCCAGACGCGAAAGACCGATGAATGAGGGAATCATGCCCGCCGCGATCAGAACCGAACTGCTGCGCATAAGCCCGAGGATAATAAGAGCCAAACCCCATCCGATCCACACAATGCCCGACTGGAGCTTATTTCGATTGCGAGGACCGTCGGTCATGTAGAATTCCGGCGGAAGCGGATGTCCGGCATCGATCGCCCGCATGATCAGATCATATTTCATCCGTTTCCGGACGGTAAATGACCGGCAGATCACGTAGATGATAAGGATTAGAGTCCCGAACGGAACGGCTATGCCGCTGATAATCGCGACAATCGCAACGCTGTCGGTCGAATCTGCCGCATCGGAGGCTATTTTGCCCACATCGATTCCCTGACCCTCGTCAGCGTCGGCCGCTTCCTCCGAAACTTCTGACGCCCCGGTTTTCAGAACCACGATTTTTTGAAGGCTGTCGGCATCGCAGTCCGAGATCTTCTCATTGACCTCGCTGACTGTCGCCACAGTCTGCTCTTTCATCTGGCGCGCCTTTTCCAGCGCATTGCCGGCATATGATTTAGACGGCGACGCAACGACCGACAGAATCGCCGTCAGCAGAATGATCATTGTTGTTTTAAAGGATGTTATCTGTTTCATACGTAGGTTTTAGTTAGATTGTTCATCTGCTTTGACGTCATCACGCCCGAAAAAGGTTGCAGACATTCCGCAAAAATAGTCATTTTTTTGTGTTGGCAGGGAAAATTCGTAAATTTGCAACTGTCATGACAGGCACATCCCCTCTCTCATCCATTTCGCGGTTGAGGGGTTGTCGCCTGCTTCTCATCTAATCCTATATCTTGTTATGCAAACCCTCAGCGAATACATCTCTCTGATTGAAAAACAAATCCGCCAGATCGACTATCCCTCCGAACCGGACGGACTCTATGCTCCTGTAAAATATGTTCTTGATGGTGGCGGCAAACGCATCCGCCCCGTCCTCACACTCGCGACATGCGACGCCCTTGGATGCTCACCCGAAACAGCGCTAAGCCAAGCGCTCGGAATCGAAATGTTCCATAACTTCACTCTTCTCCACGACGATGTGATGGACCACGCCGACATGCGCCGCGGACGCCCGACCGTCCACATCAGATGGGACGAACGGACCGCAATCCTCTCAGGCGACGCAATGCTGACAATGTCATCCGTCATAATGGGCCGCAACACGACCCCGGAGCAATATCGCAAGGTCATGGACGTATATCAGAAGACTGCCATGAAGGTCTATGAAGGACAGCAGTATGACATGGATTTCGAAAACCGTCGCGACGTCAGCGTCGACGACTATATCAACATGATACGCCTGAAAACAGCCGTCCTCCTTGGATGTGCCTGCGCCCTCGGAGGCATCATGGCCGGAGCCGATCCGCAATCATGCGACGCCATGTACGCCTATGGCGAACGTCTCGGACTCGCCTTCCAGTTGCGCGACGACTATCTCGACACCTATGGCGATCCGATCGTTTTCGGCAAGGAGATCGGAGGCGACATCCTCAACGACAAAAAAACATGGCTCTCGATCACCGCGCTGGCCGAAGACCAGTCCGGCATCATGGCCGATGAGCTGACACGCCCATCCGAGCCACACGAAAAAATCGAACGCGTGCGCGCGCTCTACGACTCTCTCGGATTGCCCCTTCGCTGTCAGCAGCTGATTGATTCCTACGTCGATGCGGCGATCTCGATGCTCGACAATGTCTCGATGAGCCCCGCTGCCAGAAACTTCTTCATCCGTCTTGCCGAAGAATCACGCTCGCGTTCCCATTGATTTTTTTCTGACAGCAGAAAGATGATAGACACTCATACCCATCTCTATCTTCCCGAGTTCTCCGGACAGGATTCTTCGGGAAGCGTTGCCGCTGTAGACCGTGCCGTTGCCGCCGGCGTCAGGCGCATGATTTTTCCGAATGTGGACTGTACGACAGTCGGCCCCATGATAGAGCTTCACTCCCTCCGTCCGGCTGAAACAGCTGTTGCAATGGGGCTCCATCCGACTGAAATAGGGGAGAACTGGCGCGAAGACCTCGACACCATTCTCCGCCATCTCGACGACGGATCCCGGTTTGTCGCAGTCGGGGAAATAGGCATTGATCTCTATTGGGACAAAACTTTCGAGCAACAGCAGATGCAGGCTCTCGAACTACAGCTCCGCAGGGCTGTGGATCTTGACCTTCCCGTGATCATCCACTGTCGTGAGGGACTCCCTCAGACGCTCGAAGTAGTCAGCGGCGTTCCTGGCCTGCGTGGGGTGATGCATAGCTTCGGTGGCACCATTGCCGATGTTGAAGCCGTCCGTAAAGTCGCCGACTTCTATTTCGGAATCAACGGCATCGTCACATTCAAGAACTCCGGCCTTCGCGAAACTTTGCCCGCGATAGGACTCGCGCGACTTCTCCTCGAAACCGATTCCCCCTATCTCGCGCCCGTTCCTCATCGCGGCCGACGCAACGAATCCGCCTATCTCGTCCACACCGCAGCGCATATAGCCGACTCACTCGGCATCTCTATGCAAGCCCTCGATCGGGCCACAACAGACAACGCCTGCACGCTCTTCCGGAAACTCTGAGAATTTCCGGTCGCTCTGCGATCGTGGCCGTAAGTGATCGATTAGCCACATTCTACATAATCAATAGGGTCATAGCGTATTTTGCCATTGCTTTCAATATATTCCGTATATTCCATTATGCCTTTCCCCGGCACTCTGAAGGAGTAGCAATAAGAATGCGTGTGGTGAAACCATATTTCAGGCTCTGTGATCACTAACGGACAAGAATGAAAGCCCATATATTCAGTATAGCCTGTAATCACAGACCTTCCGTCTTCACTAACAAAGTGTATCTTATGGTGTGTTAATTTCTCTTCTGTTTCAGCAAAATAACTCAGCATGTGAAAAACACCATCAGACCACAAATCTCCGTCAAGCCTTACAATATTGTCACAGTCAGCATGATACGTCAACGGTTCTACAGATCCGTCCAAATGCTCAAAAAACAGAGTGACTTCTAATGGTTCTTCCCTGCTTGGTTTTTTGCTGAAATCATACATCATAAACTCCGAACCGTCATTTGGATTGTAGCCGAAAATCCGGTCACGCTCCACCCGTATGCACACGTTGGTCCGCTGCCCGTTTCGTAACATCAGCAGATATGGCTTCCCCTCAATCAGAGTGTCGGTCATCTCTATACTGTCAATTCTTGCATTCCAGGTTACTCCGGAGACCCAGAATTCTCTTGCATCCTTAATGGTCGTTGCGAACGTGTGTGGCTTGATCCTTCCTTCCGGTTCATCCTTGCAGCTGAAAAAACTCAATGCTGACGCGATCATCACGCAACTAAATAAAATCCGTTTCATCTCACTATTAGTTTTTATGTTTGATTATCAGTTCTGATCCCTTTGACGTTCCAACCATCTGCCGTTTCAGACACAACCATAGAAGAATTCGTAATCTATGACACCATCGCATTCGACATAATTATTAGTATTCTCATAGCCTTTACCCGGCACTTTAAAAAAATCACACCAATAACTCTGTTCCGAATAACCCTGTTCCGAATCTTTGTCATTCTCAGCGACGACCAACGGACAAATGTCTACACCCAGATATTCGGTATAATATGCAAGTATAATCTTCCCGTCTTCACTGATCAGGGGAAAACAATGGGCTATTAACTTTTCCCGTGTTTTCTTAAAATATCTTATCCCATGAAAGATGCCATTAAAGGAGAACCCCCAATCTGTTGCGTTGGGCCAAAACTCTCCGTCAAGACATAACTCAAAGCACATAGAGCCATTTTCAAAATCATTGACGTAATCGAAGTCGGCATGATACGTCATCGGTTCTACAGATCCGTCCGTATGCTCAAAAAACAGAGTGACTTCGAACGGTTCTTCTCTGTGTGGTTTTTTGCTGAAATCATACATCATAAACTCCGAACCGTCATTTGGATTGTAGCCGAAAATCCGGTCGCGCTCCACCCGTATACACACGTTGGTCCGCTGCCCGTTTCGCAACATCAGCAGATATGGTCTTCCTTCAATCAGAGTGTCGGTCATCTCGAAACTATCATTTAATCTATAACCACCTATCCATTCTGTTCCGGATACCCAGACTTCGCGGGCATCCTTAATAGTTGTGAATGTGTGCGGCGGAATCCATTCACACAACACTTCTTCCGGTTCATCCTTGCAGCTGAAAAAACTCAGCGCTGACGCAATCATCACGCAGCTAAACAAAATCCGTTTCATCTCACTATTAGTTTTTATGTTTGATTATCAGTTCCGATCCCTTTTCGCATTTGACCGCATTCTTTACGGTCAGTTTGTCAGTGTAATGTAACTCAAGTTTTGATCCCGACTTGACAGTGACATTCTCACCAACCACAATCTCCTCAGCCTCATAAACTTTTGAAGAAGCTATTATGCAATCCCTGATAACGAGTGATTTAAACCTGACAGGTGTAATCGTTTCAGGATAATGGTTAGGCGAATAAAGCACTATATTCATCGGCTCTTCAACATTGCAGATATAAGTATTGCCTATGACCTCTTCAACTGATTTAATTGTCATCCCATCAGAAGATGTCAGACATATTGTTGTTTTTGGGGGTAGCTCCGCAAAATTGAATTGCAACGAATTGCCAACCCAGTTCATGGTATAATTCAATTTTTTTGGTAGAGAAGAATAGATGCACATTGTTGGATCGGCCATGAGATTCATTACATAAGCCGTATATCTGTACTTGTTGTCAGAACTATTTGAAGCGACTTTTGTCATTGCTTTATTATATACTTTGCCAATCTGTGTTGAATGGCCGGTTGCAGATTCATTAAACAGGTATGAAAAAAAATGACCGATTAAATAATCACTATACAGGAGAACGTCAAACCTTTGTTGCGCAATAGAATTTTCCGTTGCCCCGACAAATGCTATAGCACCGGCACCTGGTTTTTTTAGAAAATACTCGCTAAGGCAATTATTGTCAGGTTTGATATATTGGTTAACTTTGCATGAAGAAGTAAGTATGATTGGGTAACTATTGTTTTTTAGGTAGGCAACGTCCCAATTATGATAGAATGTGCCTCTTTCATATGTAGTCCACTTAGTCTTACTACCGTGGGTTATGATGTGAAGGAGATGTGTCCCCTGATTGATTGACGCTTCCAGATCGTTTTTATTGAACGTTTTACCGGGAGTGTAGTTCTGGTCGAAGAGAAAATTGCATTCGCCTTTAAAATATGGGGAAATATAATGGGTGTATGTAGTTTCCCCTATTAGACTTGCAGAGGTGGGGTCACCTTTTTTAGCCTTATCTTCCTCTGCCTCAGGGTAAAGATAGCGTCCACCCAGAAGGATTCTGTTGAGATAGCTGAGATCTTGCTCCTCAGTTTCGTATTGTATTATTTTCTGGATAAGTGCTATAATATCGTTTCCTTTATTAAAAGGAAAACGGCCGATGGCAATTTCGGGGAAAAGATCGACGTTATCCTGTGGCTCCCCGTAGATGCCATCCTGATTTTTGTTCCAGTCGAATGTTTTGTCAAAACAGCAGTAATATAGATCCGAAGATGGAATTGGTCTGTCTTTGTTCGCAAAATTCACAAAAACGTAACAGAATCTTGCCGGTATGATATTGTCGTCACCTCCAAGAAGTGCGTATTGAAGATTGTTGTTAGTATAGAGGTTATAGAGAAAGCGCTTTATTTTTAAGGGGTCGTCTGTAGTTGTATTGTCGGCTGCATATATCTCTTCAATTGAGAAAACTTTGGTGCGTATTCCTTTCATGCGTTTCCATCTAACCAATTCGTCAAATGCCGATCGCAGGGTATCGGCTGTGATGATAGCAAAATCAATCTGTTCAGCCCCTGCGCGTGAGAGAGGTGACGCGTCAAGAACTGCAGCATATGAACTCAGCGCATTTGTACTCAAGGCTTCTGAGAAGTCGACAAGCTCAGGACGCAGAACAGCGGGCATTTCCGCATCTCCTCTTGACGGCATTGCAACAGAATCCGGAGAAAAAGAGGGAGTGAATGTCACTTCACTGACAAAATATAATTCCTGACGTTCGGCATCATAAAGGAATGGCATGACGCGATAATGAGAAAAGCCATAGCCGTTCTGAATACCGTTGGCTTCGTCTATGCTGACGGCCTGAAGCTCCGATTCGGAAGCTGCAATCTTTTCTGCGGGAAACAGGTGCAGATCCGCGCCTGCCACGGGGGCGCCATTTGCACACATGACGACTGATGAGGCGACAAGAGTCTTGGTTACCTTAGTCTCGACCGACTGAGCCCGCTGTCCGAATGGGTTAAGAATGGAATAACTTGCAATCGGCAGCGATGGCCCCTCGGGATTACTTGTGAAAATGAAGTTTCCGCGTGTTGCAGAAACAGAAACTGTGTCGCCTGAGCGTGTGACACTGAAATCACTCCGGGAGAATGTCAGTTTGAAGCTTTCAGCCTGACAGAGAAGTGGTGAAAGTCCGATTAAGATCAGACTCAGTATGATGGTGACTGATTTTTTCATAAGGAGATGGCTATTGTCGGTTAGGTAATTGAAACGTTATTTTTCCAAAAGACCTAAAATCTGCTGCAGTCGCTGACGGTTCTGCTCGGCACGCTCATATAGCTGAGTAATCGCGTGGACTGCAACCGGAGTAAGTGCCGTATAGTTGACCAGCTGATTCCCGTGGGGATCTGTTACAACAGCTTTGGGTATCACCTGCTGCACCTCCTGAGATATAAGTCCGATATTCAGGCCTGCCTGTTCGGATAGGGAATTATCGGGTTCGCGTAGTCTATATGAAACCGGACGCAAGGATCGGATGACTGAAGTTGCATTCGATTGCGGTTCAATCCAATCATCATAGATTTCTCCGTTGGCGCGTCGGAGCACATACAAAGCCCTGATATTGTTGTATTTGTTCAGATATGCATCGTAGAAGCACACCGCCATGTCACTTCCCATGATATAGCAGTAGGTGTGCCCTGTGCTTACCCCGAGGAAACCACGAGTTCCTGAAAGTCTCATGAGGCCGAATCCGTTGGCTGTGATACCATAGTTCGGATCTGGTATCTCTGTGCCGATAGTAATGTATTCACGCTCTTTATATGTGAGTTGAGCTTTTGCCGAATGGCTGATAAAAAGAGCGACAGCGGTCAGCAGGAAAGTAGAAGCGGCGTGTTTCATGGCTGTTGGGAATTGAGAGTGGACATGTTGTTTTTTAACAGGGCAAGTTCCTGAAGAAGTATGTCGATTTCAGATGACTGACGTTCGATGTCGGTTTCGATCTCCTGTAGTGATTTTATCATCACAGGGATAAGCCCGATGTAGTTTACAGTCAGATTGCCGAAGTCATCATGGCGGACAAGTTCGGGATAGACTTGCTGCACCTCCTGTGCTATAAGACCATATTTGACTCCATCGGTCAGATCAACTGCACCGTCCGCGATTTTATGCCTCGTCGTTTTCCATTTGAATGAGACTGGACGCAGTCGGTCAAGATGACTGTCTGCCAATGGGGTGATGTCGGTTTTTGCATTCCCATCGGATCTGTTGTAGATGCATTCTACAAACAATGTGGAATAGGTTCCCGTGTCAGCGTCATACAGATTGACGCATCCGTTAGAGCCTGAGATGCTTGTCATGTTGCTCATATCAATTTTCAGCCACGTACCCGGACCGATCAATGAAATTCCGTCGAATTCAGAAAGATGGATGCCCGCGGGTCGATTCCATTCTACCGGAACGCGGTCGAGAGCAAAAATACTGTCATTATACACAATCTGACTGAATGCAGTCTGCAATCCGACAAAGATGCAGATGATGGCAATTATCGTTTTTTTCATTGGTAAGTATATCGTAAAAATAAATTAATGTATTGATATGTTAAGCCGCAGGTCTAC
>CAJUHM010000014.1 GCA_910586475.1 uncultured Muribaculaceae bacterium
CGTGCGGGGCGGTATGAGGGGGCGGCATTGCAACATATCGCCGCAAAGATAGGGCAAGCGGGGGCTGAGAGATTGCGAAAAACAAGAATTCAGCCGCCGCTATGTGTTGTCCGGTCAGCGGCGTGGCGCGAAGCGGGCTGTGATTGTTGAGATGAACAGGCCGGTTGCGATGACGAGTAGTCCGACTATGAGGATGTCTGTCGCTTCTACCCTTACGGGATAGGCGGTCACAGATAGCTGGGCTTCATTTCCGGCCAGCTTAATGAAGCCAAATGCCTGCTGAAGGAGGCAAAGGATGACGCCCGTAATGATTCCGATGAGTCCTCCGGAAGTTGAAATGAGCCAGCCTTCCCATGTGAATATGGCGCGAATCATTGAGGTGCGTGCTCCGAGAGCCTTGAGGGTCTTCATGTTGTCGGCTTTTTCGATCATCAGCATTGAGAGGGTCGAGATTACGTTGAACGATGCGATGAGGAGGATAAAAGCGAGCATGATGAATGTTATCCATTTCTCAATGGCTATCATGCGGAATGATTTTTCCTCCTGTTCGAGGCGGTCAGCGATTCTGAAATTGTCGCCGATGACGGCAGAGATCTGTTTTTTAGCGGATTCGGGGTCTATTCCTTTTTCGAGGGATACCTCGATGTCGGATGCTTCGCCGTTGTCGTAGTCGAGCAGCTCTCGGGCAGTCCGGAGGCTTACGAAGAGAGTCGAGGCGTCTTTTTCGGCTTCGTTCAGTTCATAGACACCGGCCACGGCAAGCGAATCGGATCGAAACGCGCTCATCGGATTTGCGGGATTTATGCGTCCGAGACGTCGGGGGACGTAGAGAGCGAGCGGAGTCATGGCGTCGGGATGGGTTGCGAGTCTGATTGCAGTTCCGACGGATAGCACCGCGCAGTCGACAGAATCGTCGAGAAGGGTATAATTTCCGTCTATGATCGCTTCTTTGAGTCTGCTGACACGGTTGAATCCAGATGGGACTCCGCGCATTGTGACGGCCACCTGACGGGCTCCGGAGATTGCAAGGGCCTGCTCGTCGATGGTTGCGAGGGCAGTGTCGATGCCGGGGATGCGGGCGACGGTGGCGGCAATCGAGTCGGCGCGGGCAATCACTTTTCCGCTGAGGGGCGTGATTTTCAGTTCGGGGTCGACGACAGATAGCCTGTTTTCGGCGAGGTCGCGGAATCCGTTGAAAACGGATAGGACGCAGACAATGGCGATCGTAGCGACGGCAACGCCGCCGGTTGAGATTAGCGAGATGATGTTCACAGCACTATGGCTCTTCCTGGAGAAGAGATAGCGCAGGGCGATTCTCAGCGATACCATTGAAAGAATTGATCGGTTGTTTTGTCGGGATTGGGAATAGGGTCTGTTTTCAGCGGGTCAGGAGGCTGTCGATGTTGTCGATGTAGTCGAGCGAATCGTCGAGAAAGAAGCTGAGCTCGGGGGTCTTACGTAGCTGGTGGCGCACTATCTGAGCGAGTTCATAGCGTATTGTCTTGGCTGATCTGTTGACGCTCTCGATGACTTCGGGGGCTTTTTCGGACGGGAATACGGACAGATAGGCTTTAGCTGTGCTGAGGTCTGGCGATACTCTTACTGTGCTGACAGAGACGAGAGTTCCATGCATTTTCGCTGTCTGTCGACGGAAGATCTCACTCAGTTCTTTCTGGATGAGGCGTGATATTTTGGCCTGGCGGGTTGTTTCCATATTGTTTTGTCTGTTCTGGATTATACGATTGTCGTGATGCGGGTGCGGCGCAAGGTGTTCCGCTACGTTATAACGTAATGCGCCGCGAAAAGGCTCACAAAGTTAGTGAAAAATTCCCGTAGAATCTCTGTGTTCGTTGAATATGTTATGAATGAGCTATTTCCAACAGACTTTTAGGTCGAACTAATTGGAGTAAGAGGATATAAAGCACGTCAACGCAGTTTTCGTCGATAGCGTTGATTCGGATGATTTGGGATTGACGAGTATTCTCTTTCCAGAACACCTTTCGAAATCAAATTTGGGAGAACATGGTTGCGCAGATATGTCTTATCTTTTCTTAATATCCGGGTAAGATCCTGAATAGTACGCCATTCAGAAGCAATCTCACAAATGAGATTCTCCATTTCTACCTGACTCAGACGTTTCTTCTTTAAGAGAGCCTGTGCCCGGTCACTTAATAGATTATCTCTAATATTGTCTTTTTTGCTGTCAACATTAGTAGCTAAGCTGTCAACATTAGTAGCTAAGCTGTCAACATTAGTAGCTAAGCTGTCAACATTAGCATTCGTTGTTTTACCAGAAAGTCTATATTTGGTTCCGCGCCCATATCCGTCAGATAACAGCCACCCTTGCCGACACATTTGTTGGAGTAAGGCGGTTATATCAGATTTATGGAGTCGCAACACAAATCTCAGCCGTTCATTTGTTACATTCTCCTCTGTTAAAGCCAAAGCCAATACGGTTTGAACCTGTGATGGTAGCTTCTGAGAGTCAATGTCGAGAAGTCTATTTAGTTCTGTCAATATTTCCGGCTGAATCAAGGATTGCATAGAGAGGCGGAACTCCACTTTATCCGGGCGTGTACGTTCAAATATAAATGGAGCTTTCCAATTGTTTCTTCGCCATCCCTCCATAATTTTTGCGCCACCGCTTCCTGCTTTTTCCGCGGGCCCCAACATCATGAACATTTTTTGCAGAGTGGGATTTCTACAAATGCTTTCTCCACCTTCAAAGAATTGTTCTTGAGAAATCAGCATTGTGCCTGGATTTGAAAAGCAGTAGGTGCCATTTTTGAATATAACCATTAATGACCCTTCAGCTTTATAGTCCGGGTGAACGCAAAGATTTACGAATACTTCTCTAATGGCTACGTGGGCAGGAGACTGATCAATTCTCTGATTATTCATAAGACTGAACGGTTTCGGTAAGAAACCTTGCAGTCGTGGAAGAGTCCGAAGATAGAATTGAAACAAGTTTGCCTCCCAAGTTCCATCAGGATAAATTCGATCTACCCAGCGATCTGTATCATTGATTGTAGTCTCATTACGATAATCAGGAAAGAAATTAGGCAGACATTCGTCATCGGTAATTGCTTCGTATTTTCCAAACATCAAAATCCCTGCTACCGTGAAGCCTTCCTCTCCTGTTGCACGATCTCTCCGATATGCACCAAGCTGTTTGAGAAAATTAAAGTCATCTAAAGTAGACCAGACATGTTCAGGTTTAGCGATATTGAAAAGTTGACGATACTGTCGAAGGGATTCCTTATCAATATCGTCGATAGTGTATCCTTTAAGGATTCTTTTGTCGGTAGTGCGAGTGAGATCGGCGTCTGCAAACATTCGCTGCACTTCACTTCGAGTACATTTAAAGTCGCCCTCGTATCCACGCCGATATGTTCCACTATATGGATCATGACCAACGTGTACCGGCCGCTGATCTCTGTTTGCTCTCGGCACTCGTATAATAAGTACATAGGAATCCTTAATCGGTATGGGTCTGACATCATCATTATTCAGGAGGTTCAGGTTGATTGTATTTCTGTTAGCGACTCCCGACCATAGTTCTTTCTGCAGTTTATCAATGTCGGTTGCTGATAAATTATCTGATTTCAGATGACCATGTTTCTCTTTTACTCCTAATATCAGTATCCCTCCGTTGGTGTTAGCAAATGCGCTATATGTTTCCCAGAAAGAACCCGGGAAGCCTCCTTTTGCACCTTTAAACTCCAGCTCTTCGTTTTCAGCGATGTTCTGAATGGTGTCGAAATCATATGTTTTCCGGTCATCGAATAGATCCATTTATTTCCAATTTAAGACTATGAAGAAGGCTCGTAATTGCGCCATAGGCAAAATTACAGAAAAAAACCGAGATTTGAGATCTGTCTTATTATATTCTCTTGGAGTGTAGCCGTTAATGGTAATATTGTCGTTATGATCGTTATTATAGGGTGTATTGTGTCTTTAACTTGTAGGTGACCCGTATATCATCGTGAAATACTCCCGGCTTTGTATCGAATTGCGAATTTCCGATCTTTTCAACGTACATATAAATATAACCGTATCTGTCTCCGCGAACTGATGCATCATACCATTTCACTTTTGCCACATATCCTCCGTGGTCGATTATCTCGCATTTCCTGTTCCATTGCGCATTTATTGGGATGTTGACTGCGTCGAGAGATTCAACCTCTCCGGTGTATGTGATTGCCGGGGCATCAAGGTAGTTGCTTAGTCCTTCAGCCGGAAGAATATCAGGATAATTGTTTATAATCCTAAATCGGAGGGTCCCATTGTGGCGGTAAAATCCTCACCTCTCCCGATGGTTTCGATGAAGATGTCGGATTCTTCAGGTTCTTCTATACATGAGGTGAATGCCGAGAGCAATATAGCAATGGAAAAGGCGGTAATCTTTAGTTTAATAAATGTGCTCATAGTGATGTTTTTATCAGTTGTATTAAGTTTTATAATTGGCGATTACAAGGTTCGCGCCCTCAATCTCCAGTCGGGGATTCGTACGGTCTGCTGTTGCAAATTTAGTGCATCTGTTTGATAGATGCAACGTTTATGCTGTAAAACTAATAGGATGTAATTCGGACCTTAAATCATAGCCGAATTTCTTTGTTACGGTCAGGATTGGCTCTCGTTGTTTTGGGGGTGGAGGAGAATGGAGAGGGCGTTTCTGCGCAGGCCTGCGAGTTTGGTGCGCTTTATGGCTGAGTGGGTGAAGAGTGTGGAGAAGGTCTGCTGGTCCATGTCGGCGGCTTTTTCGACGGTCAGCGAGGAGAGAGCGGGGCGTGGCCGGAGCTCGGGGAGGACGGACATGGCGGGGGCTGTGAGGTTGTGGGGGCATACGGCGGCGCAGATGTCGCATCCGTAGAGGTGTCCGTGGAGGTCGGTGTCGGACGGGAAATCGCCGCGATGCTCAATGGTCAGATAGGAGAGGCATCGGCGTGCGTCGACGGCAGTGTTGTCCGAGAGGGCGTTGGTAGGGCATGCTTCGATGCATCTCCGACAGTTGCCGCAAGTTCGGTGTCGGGCGGGAGATGATGCGGGGAGGTGTGCGGTTGTCAGGATTTCGCCGAGAAAGAAGCATGATCCGAGTCCGGGGATGATTAGATGGTTGTTGCGTCCGATGAATCCGAGTCCGGCCTGTACGGCCCAGTAGCGTTCGCGCAGCGGAGCGGTGTCGACGCAGACTCTTGTCTGGCCTCCGATGGAGTCGCGGATGTGAGAAGCGACGGATTCGAGCCGGTTTCTGACAACTTCATGATAGTCTGTACCGACGGCATATGCGGCTATTGACGCTGCCATCTGCGGAAGATCCCGTGGCGCGGGGTAGGGGATCGCACAGGAGATTATCGAACGGGCGTTTTCGAGCAGAAGAGCCGGGTTGTCGCGCAGTTCCGGGTAGCGTTCGAGGTAGTCCATCGAGGCGTTGCGACCGCTGGCGATCCATCGGCTGTAGGCGTCGGATGCTTCCTTCGAGACGGGTCTGATGTCGGCGATGCCGAAACGGATGACTCCGGCTTCGGATAGGAGATCCGAGAGATCAATGCATTTCGAGAGGGAGGAGTTCATAGCCTTGTGAAAGTAGCCATTCGATTGAGCGAGGGAGGGCGTACCGGACGTTTTTTTCGGCTTTCAGGGAGTCGTGGAATACGATAATGGATCCGTTGCGAGCATAGCGGCGAACGTTGTCGAAGACCTCTTGTCCGGTCAGTTTTTTTGAGTAGTCGCGGGTGACGAGGTCATACATGATGATGTTATAGTGGTTTTTGATAGCTGCCGCCTGGCTCCATCTGAGGAGTCCGTGGGGAGGCCGGAAGAGCGGGGAGTCGATCAGGCTGTCGGCTTCCGTGATGTCGCGCATGTAGCGGAAGGTGTCGACTTTCATACCCTGGAGATGGTGCATCGTGTGGTTTCCCCAGGAGTGTCCTCTCTGTCTGATCTGTTCGAACAGGGCAGGGGAGCGGCGAACGTTGTCGCCAACGAGAAAGAATGTCGCTTTGATTCCGTAGGAGTCGAGAGTGTCGAGAATCCAGGGGGTCACCTGGGGTACGGGTCCGTCATCGAAGGTCAGATATGCGACTTTCCGCCTCTTTTTCCGGATGCGCCAGATGGCTTCCGGAAAAAGAAGACGGTAGAGCAAAGGGGGCTGTTCGATAAACATTATCAGCTATCCTGCTGGCTTTGCGCAGCAGCGGTCGCCTGGCGTTCGCGGTAGTCGATCTGACGTTTGAGGTTTACGCCTTTGGCTGCGAGCTCAGTCATGAGTTTGTCAGTGTCGCCACCTGCGTCGCGGTAGGCATCGATCAGGTCGAGATAGTAGATCATGTCGATGTAGCGGTCGGTGTTCTGCAGGGAGCTGTATTTAGACGGGCTCAGGCTCTGATAGTAGAGAACGTTGGTTGTGTAGCGGTCGATTTCGCCGCGCAGAATCTCTCGAGCGATCTGGCAGTCGGCTTCGTTGCCGGTCGCTTTTCCGATGACGTTGTAGAGGTCTCCGACCTGAGCACCGATCTGAGTAGCGAATGGCATTGCAGCCGTCGGGAGTTTTTCTCTCATGAGATTCAGGACGTTGCGAGCTTTCGTGTAGCGGTCTTTGCGGAATGCTTCGGCACCCGCTGTGTCGCCACCGGCAATCGAGTCGGCAAATTCGGCTTCGGTCACGAGAGCGATCGAGAGGTCGAGCATTGCCGAACGGTTAGTTGTGACCATGCGTCGAACGGTTTCGTCGAGATAGACCTGTCCGGGTTCGGTCACTTTGTCGAGTCCTCCCCACTGGAAGCGTTCGGTCACGTTGGTGTACATTTTGTCGGTGTTGACGCCCATGTCACGTCCACGATACAGGAGCGGGGTTATTTCATAGGCGAGTCCGGTGTTTCGCATGAACGGGGTGAGTCCCATGTAGCTTCGTTCGGGGACCGTCATGGCTATATATACGGGTCTGTTCCATCCGTTGGCGGCGGAGAGCGAGAGCATGTCGAGGGCCATGATGTTGTTGAGGTAGAGTCCGTTTGTCGAAGAGAAGTCCATCGGAATAGCGTCCATAGCGTAGTAGAGCGGGTTCTTGAGATCGTTCTCGCTGATGTGTCCGTCTTTGACCATCTGATTGAGGTCGACGGGGATGTACATTCTGGGATGACGGATGATTGAGATTCCGTAGTCGTTTTCGCGAGCTTCGGGTTCGTAGATCTCCCGGATGGCCTGAACTGCAGGAACGGTGTCGGAGGCTGAGAGCTGTGGCACGACGTAGGCAAATCCGAGTTCACCGTAGGCGTAGTCGGCGGGTTTGGCCTGGAGTTCGATTCCAGGAGCGTCGTAGCTCGGGCGTCGTATCTGGTTGATGTACCAGTCGGTTGTCAGATATGACAGGTTGACGACTTTGACATCGGTTCGTACGCCTTCGACTTCCTGGGCGTACCAGAGGGGGAATGTGTCGTTGTCGCCGTAGGTGAAGATGATCGCGTTTTTGTCGAGGCTGTTGAGGTAGTTCATTCCGAAGTCGCGAGCGGCGTATCTTCCCGAGCGGTCGTGGTCGTCCCATGTCTGCGAAACGACCTGAAGGGGAACTATCAGCCCGATGATTGCAGCGACAGCGGCGGCAATCATTGATTTGCGTGCGAGAGGGGAGTTGTTGTCGGGTTCGGTCGCGGGGCTGTCCTTGGTGTTATGGATTATGCCGAGGATCAGTCGCCAGAGTCCGGCAACTCCCATGCCGACCCAGATTGCATAGGCATAGAAGGATCCGGCGAATGCGTAGTCGCGTTCACGCGGCTGTCCGGGTGTCTGGTTGAGGTAGATGACGATTGCGATACCAGTCATGAAGAACAGGAAGAAGACGACCCAGAATTGTTCGATGCCTCTTCTTGAGGTGAATGCCTGCCATCCGAGTCCGATGATTCCCATGATTAGGGGGAGGAGGAAGAATGCGTTGTGTCCGGCGTTGCCTTCGCCTTCGTCGTAGGGGAGCAGCGACTGGTCTCCGAGGCGTGGATTGTCGATGAACGGGATTCCGGAGATCCAGTTTCCGTGGTTGACTTCGCCGTTGCCCTGAATGTCGTTCTGTCGGCCTGCGAAATTCCACATGAAGTAGCGCCAGTACATGTGAGAGAGCTGATAGTTCATGAAGTAGCGGAAGTGTTCGCCGAAAGTGGGTTTGATTTTCGGCTGTGTCTCGAGCGAGTTTCCGTTGCTGTCCATGTAGGTTGTTCCCTGTACGGTTGTTCCTTTGAGTCCGCCGATCCATTCGCTGTAGGCCTGCCGGTGGTCCGGTTCGCCGCTATATATTCTGGGGAAGAGGGCGTTGAGCTCGGGCGTCATTACGTATTCCTTGTGTTCACCGTACATGTAGTATGCATCCTTGTCGGATTCGGAAGTCTTGACTTTCTTGGCATACTGGTCTTGACCGCTTTTGACGATCGGGGAACCGGATTCGTCGCGGACGGGCTGTGATTCCATTGTTTCGCCGTAGAACAGGGGTCGGTCTCCATACTGCTCACGGTTGAGGTAGTTGGAGAGTGAGAAGACGTTGTCGGGGGCGTTCTGGTTCATGGGTGTGTGGGCCGATGAACGGATGAGCAGAAGCGCGTAGCTTGAGTAGCCGACGAAGATGACGAGAATGCTGAGAGCCGCAATGTTGAGAATTCTGACGGGTAGCCGGCGTGTTTTGAAGAGGTAGACGGCCAGGGCCGCTGTCAGAATCAATAGCGGCCAGAAGCCGTGTCCGATCCAGAAGACTCCGGAGAGGAATGTGCTTATGAGGAATGAAATTCTGATCCGCATCAGATTGTTCTGCCGGTATAGCTCGAAAATTGTCCAGCAGAAGGCTGCGACGAGAACGAACGAGTAGATGAGCGCTCCCATGTTGAAGGAGAATCCGAGCCCGTTGACGAAGAAAAGCTCGAATTGCTGCGCCATCTTGATGAATCCGGGGACAAGTCCGTAGAGGATCAGTCCGACGATGACGAATGAGACCATCAGGGCCATTAGCGATCCTTTGCCGGTCGGGGAGGCCCATTTTCTGTAGTAGACAACCAGAACGATGGCCGGGATGCAGAGGAGGTTGAGGAGATGGACGGCGATCGAGATGCCGATAATGTAGGCAATGAGGATTAGATATTTGTCGCTGTGCGGGAGGTCGGCTCTGTTTTCCCATTTGAGAATCAGCCAGAAGACGAGGGCTGTGCAGAAAGAGGAGAATGCGTAGACTTCACCTTCGACGGCGGAGAACCAGAAGGTGTCGCTCCAGGCGTACATCAGGGCACCGCAAAGTCCGGAACCGAATATGACCAGCATTTTCAGGGGTGAGACATCAGTCGCGTCGTCGCTGACGACGAGTTTCCTGACGAGATGTGTTATTGTCCAGAATAGCAGCAGTATTGTCGCAGCGCTGAGCAGTCCGGACATCAGGTTGACCATTAGGGCCACTTTGGTTACGTCGCCGAAAGCGAAATTGGTGAAGAAACGGGCGGCGAGCATGAATATCGGGTTGCCCGGCGGGTGTCCGATTTCCAGTTTGTAACCCTGAAGAATGAATTCAGGACAGTCCCAGAAGCTTGCCGTCGGCTCGAGAGTGAGGATGTAGGTCACGGCCGCGATCAGAAAGCAGAGCCATCCTATTGAATTGTTGAGAATGTTGTAACGTCTCATGCGCAGAAAAGTGCAGGTAGTTTCGATTGATTACGTTTTGAAATCTGCCTTATAGGGCAATTAATGCGCAAAGATAGTGTTTTTTGAGTTTATTATCTTAGAAACTGTTTAAATTTACAGCGAAAAAAAATGTTAAGAGTCGTTCCTGCGGGTTGATTGAGGTCTTTTTCGCGGGGTGGGCGTCCGGATCAGCGCAGGATTGGCCAGGGGAATTTGCGCAGCCTGGTGATGAGGCGTTTTTCGTTGCCGCGGCAATATGTGTCGCAGAGGCTGTGGAAGGCTGGTGAGTGGTCGGGGTGGGTCAGATGGGCGAGTTCGTGGTCGATGATGAATGTCCGCAGTTCCGGCGGCAGGAATATGAGCAGCGCTGAGAGCCGGATGCGACGGCTGTTCCGGTAGCAGCATCCGAGCACTCCCCTGCCCTTTCCGATTTCCCATCTGAGGGGCTGGATTCCGAGTTCGGCGGCTCTGGCTTCGGCAAAGGGAATCAGCCGTGGTGCGAGGTGGCGGGCTATGGCGATCAGAGAATCGCTGACCGCTTTTGCGGTGGATGGGTCGGAGAAGTCTGTGTCCGGGGGCAGGGAGATGCAGAAGCCTGTGTCTGTCCGGCTGATTGCCGGGTGATTGCGGCTGTCTGAGCTGATGATGGCGATCCGGCCTTCGGGGATGACGCATGTCCAGCCGAATCGGTAGCGTTGGGCTGTGGAGGGGCCGGGTGTGTTTCTGAGGCGCGGGAGGAGTCCGGCGATCGCTTTGCGGACGGTCTTTTCGTCGGCGCCGCGGGGTACGGAAGCGAGCAGCCGGCCGTCGGATGTCCGACGCAGGCGCAGGTGCAGGGAGTTGGCGCGGGGCGTGACGGAGACGGTAATGCCGTTTTCGAATGTCATTGTTGTGGCGGCGGTCAGTCGGCTCATGTGAGGGGGAGTTACTCTGCCCAGTGGAGTTTATGGCGGAGGGAGTGGATGAATGACTGTTCGGGCAGGTGGGCCACTCTGATTTTGAAGTCTGCTTTTTTCAGTTCGAGTCGTGTTGTGATGGGAAGCGGTGTGGAGCGTCCGTCGATCGCAAGCATCATTGAGCCGGACCGGGAGCGGCATGTGATTGAGAGGGAGATGCTGTCGGGGACTACCAAAGGTCGCATCGAAAGGGAGTGGGCTGCGACGGGGGAGATGACCCAGTCGGAGCATAGAGGGGAGATGATCGGTCCGCCGACTGAGAGATTGTAGCCAGTGGAGCCGGTTGGGGTGGAGACGAGCAGTCCGTCGCCGGTGTAGGTGGCGAGCGGGGAGTCTCCTATGGTCGCTTCGATTGTGATCATCGAGGCTGTGTCCTGCTTGAGGATTGCCACTTCGTTGAGCGCGTGTGCGTTGGGAGGAAGTATGGTGTTGGGGGATGTCGCGGAGATCAGGGTGCGGGGCTCGGTAGTGAAATCACCTTCGACAATGCGTTGCGTGATGAGTCGGGCGTTTGAGATGTTTGCTGCAGACAGATAGCCCAGGTGGCCGGAGTTTATGCCCATGACCGGCACTCCGCTGCGGCCGATGCGGTTGGCTGTTGTCAGGAATGTTCCGTCGCCCCCGATGCTTATGGCGAGGGTATCTGCGGTATCTGCGGTGACTTCGGGCGGCATGGCTGTCAGTTGTATGGAGCCGGCAGCTTCGGGTGCGATGCGGAGCAGGAAGTCGCGGTAGTCTTTTTCAGCACAGAGCCTTACGCTTCCGGCGGCAGCGATGAGGGCGAGGAGAAAGTCGCGCAGTTCGTCGAGGCGTGAGGACTGGGTGGGATTTCCGTAGAGAAATATGTTTTGCATTGCCGTCGTGAATGGATTTGTTCTGTGTGGGTGGGTCAGATTTCGATATGAGCCATCAGTTCGCCGATCCGTTCGGCAATTTCCTGCCCCATAAGATCATAGCCGGATCGGATGCTTATCGCGGAGTAGCCGTAGCGTTCGAGCGAGCGCCTGACCGCACCGGCATTGCGGTGGCTTACGCGCAGGTCGACAATGATCTCGCCGGATGGGAGGGTTTCGGAGGTCACGTTGAGGTTCAGCAGATGAGCGTCTGCGTCCTCTACGGCGCGGCTTATGCGCGATGCGCTGTAGTCGCTGCGGGAGCATGCAATCGAGAGCTCGCAACATTCGGCGTTGGGCGGGAAGAGGCGTTCTTCCGAATGGAGGAAAAGATCAGCGTCAGTTCCGGCGTGATTTTTTTCAAATAATATGCTATCTTTTGAATTCAATCTTTTTTATTTATGTTTTTTCTCCCTAAATTTGTAGTCGGAAATTCGGCGGAATGCAAATTTAGCAATTTTATTTCGAACAATAGCTATATTAGTCTAACGCACGGCTTTGAAACAAGTTTAATTAACTTACTGAAGTTTTTCAGCGCAGAGCCTTATGCCTGCGGCGGCATCCAGAGCTGAATTCCATTAAAAAAAACGATCAGATTCGGATCTCTGACACATTACTAAAATTGTTGCACCACAATGACCCATTTAAGTGTAAATATCAATAAAGTGGCGACTCTGCGCAATGCGCGCGGCGAAAATATGCCTGACGTGCAGCTTTTTGCCACTGAATGCGAGCAGCTTGGCGCAGACGGAATCACGGTCCATCCGCGTCCGGACGAACGTCACATCCGTTATGCCGACGTCTTTCTGCTGCGCCCGCTTGTCAAGACGGAGTTTAATATCGAGGGATATCCGTCGCCTGAGTTTCTCGATCTTGTTCTGAAAATCAAGCCGGAGCAGGTCACACTTGTTCCCGATGCTCCGGGCGATCTGACGAGCCACGAGGGGTGGGACGTGGAGGCTAACAAGGAGTTCCTCACCAATATTGTCGACCGGCTGCGCGACGCCGGTATCCGCACATCGATTTTTGTGGGGACGGATATTGACAATATCAAGGCTGCTGCCCGCACGGGGGCCGATCGTGTCGAGCTTTACACGAAACCGTATGCCGATTCCTATCCGGCCGATCCGGAAGCAGCAGTGGCTCCGTATGTGGAGGCGAGCCGTGCCGCCCACAGCGCGGGTCTTGGCGTCAATGCCGGCCACGATCTGAATCTGGCCAATCTCGGCTTTTTCTATCAGAATCTGCCCTATCTCAATGAGGTGTCGATCGGCCATTCGCTGATTTCGGACGCACTCTATCTCGGTCTGGCAGAGACGATCAGACGTTACAAACTCGCTCTCAAGAGCTAATAAACAAATTCTGTCTTTTTTTCATCCGCTTTCATTCCTATGCTTACTCTTTTTGCTTCGTTGCCGACTCAGACAATGGATGTCACCGCCAACGTAGCCGACACCGTCGGCGAAATGGCTGAACCCGTGACCGCTTCAGTTCAGAACGTGGCTCCGGCAGTTGCCGACGCAATCAATGCCGCTCCTGTTGTCGAATCCCTTTCGTTCTGGGAACTTTGCCTCAAGGGCGGTTTCATCATGATTCCGCTGGCTTTACTTTTGATTGTTTCGATCTATGTATTCTTTGAACGCTGGATTGCGATCCATTCGGCCGCTAAAGAGGATGATACGTTCATGAAGCGCATCAAAGACTGCATTCTCGAAGGCGATCCGGAAGCGGCGATGACTCTGTGTAACCGCACGAATACTCCATACTCTCGCCTGATCCTCAAGGGAATCACCCGAATCGGTCGCCCGATGAATGATGTTCTTGTCGCAATCGAGAACACTGGAAACATCGAGATCGCCAGCCTTGGTCGCCGTCTTCCCTGGCTCGCGACAACAGCTGCCGGTGCTCCGATGCTCGGGTTCCTCGGTACGGTCTGGGGTATGGTGCAGGCTTTCTATAACCTTGCAAAAGCGGGTTCGAGCGCCAATATCGATGTGCTTGCGGGAGGTATCTATCAGGCTCTGGTCACGACGGTTGCCGGTCTGGTGGTCGGCATTGTGGCTCTTTTTGCCTACAATTATCTGGTTGCCAGCATTAATGGTGTGATGAACTCTCTCGAAGCCAAGACAATGGAGTTTATGGACCTTCTTAACGAACCGGCCTGAGCCGGCTAAAAATTCCGAGCAATGGCACTTAAACGTCAATATGACATGACGTCTATCTTTTCGATGGCTTCGATGACCGACGTCATATTTCTGCTTCTGATCTTCTTTATGGTCACCAGCACGTTCGTTTTTCCGACAGCACTGGAGGTCAATCTGCCTCAAAGCTCAGAACAGACGGCTCTTAAACCGTCGACGCGGGTGTTTGTGGATAAGAATAAGGTGATCTATGCTTCTTTTTCGGATGACAATTCGGAGCCTCAGCCGCTGAATCTCAATCAGCTCGTCGGGTTCATACAGACTATGCGCGCTCAGCGTCAGGAGGATTTTATCGCCATTTATGCGGATGAGGAGGTCCCCTACGGAACGCTTGTCGAAATTCTCGATATAGGAGCGAAAAACGGGTTAAAAATGGTGCTTGCCACCAAGCCTGCGCCTTCATCAGCGATGCCCCAATGAATACTCTAAGAAGTTATTTTGAGAATGTTCCGCGTGAGCGCCGCAATGAGTTGGTTGCCGGGTTGCTGACGCTGCTGCTGTGTGTGGTGGTTGCGCTTGTTGTGGGACACTGGACGCTTTCCTACAGCCATTCGGCTCAGCAGACGTGGCCACCGGCTGATTCCTCGGAGTTGCTTTTCGAGGGGGAATATGTTATGACTGGTGACGTTACAGAGCCTGAAGTCCAGACGCCGGAGCCGGCCGAGGCCGGAGCAGTAGAAGAGCCTGCAGTCGAGGGTCTTGACCGTGTGGACGAGGGCGATGTCGCCGAGACACCCGCTCCGCCTGTCGTTTCGGAGAGGCCTTCTCCGATGCAGGTGGCTAAGCCGAAGCCTGTCGAGAAGCCCGGTCCATCGAAGGCGGAAATAGAGGCGCAGAAAGCCCGGGAAAAGGCGCGCGAGGAAACTCAGCAGAAGATTGCCGGTCAGATGAAGTTCGGCTCCAACAGCTCGTCGGGGAATTCTTCGGGCAAGAGTGGCACTGCTGCCGGCAGCGCATCGAGCGGCAGTCTGTCGGGGGCTCCCGGCTACACTCTGTCGGGCCGCAGTCTCGCCTATTGGGAAATGCCAGTCAAGACGGCAGCAAACGGTACGGTCAAGGTGCGTGTCGTTGTCAATCAGCAGGGGAAGGTGATCGAAGCTTCGGTTGCTTCGTCGAGCGGCGCGGCGGCGTCGGATCAGGTCCGTCAGGCATGTGTGGAGGCGGCGAAGAAGTCGCAGTTTTCTGTCAGCCTCGATTCGCCGGCGCGTCAGTCGGGTGTGATCACGTATAAGTTTGTTGCCAAATAATCAGGCTTTTCCAACACTTTTCTGACTGTTTTCCGCAGATCCGAGGGTCACGAAGATGACGCCGAGGAGAATGAGTGCGGTCGCTCCCAGTTTTGTCCAACCGAATTCCCCTACTCCCAGCCAGACGGCGGCGATTGCCGCGAATACTGGCTGCAGGTAGTTGTAGACGCTGACGACGGTCGGCTTGAGTGATCTCTGTGCGAATGGGATTGCAAGGTAGCTGAGGCTTGTCGAGAAGAGGATGATGAATGCAAGCGAGAGCCATGTCGCGGAGGAGAGCTGAGTCCAGGCGATGTCAGTCAGAGTGAAGCTGCAGCATGGCACGTAGGTCAGCGCGGAGATGAAAAACATCCATTTCATCAGGGTGAATGGTGCGTAGCGTTTCGTCAGTCCGATCAGATAGACGTAGTAGATGGCGGCGCATATCTGTGCGGCGAGGCACAGGGAGTCGCCAAGGAGCGGATTGGTGGCGATCGCTCCGGCTCTGTTTCCTCCGACAAGAAGGATGACGCCGGTCATGCCGATTATGACGCCGGTCATTTTCCGCTTTGTGATCGGAAACCGAAGTGCGATGGCTGCCAGAATCATTGTTATCATCGGTGTTGTCGATGACATGACTGCGGAGTCGATGGGGTTGGTGTAGCCTATGCCGAGGATGAACAGTCCCTGATTGGCGCTGATCATCAGGATCGATGCGAGTAGCAGTCTGAGGCGGTCAGGCGGTGCGATTTTCTCGCGCGGAGCAACCGATTCGGGCAGGATTAGACTCAGCACGAAGAAGAGCAATGCGGCTCCTCCTATGCGGATTACCGAGAGCGCGAGCGGCGAAATTTCACCCTGTATCAGTATGTTTTTTGAGACGGGCGACATCAGTCCCCACGATATATTTGCAAGAAGCAGAGCCATGTGGCCCTGCTTCCTGTTGGCGTTTGTGTCGAAGTGTTTTATTGTCTGAGATTCCATTCAAAACCGTTTTTGGTGTCTTTCACGTCAAATCCAATGGCGTTGAGGCGGTCGCGGATCAGGTCGCTTGTTGCCCAGTCTTTTTTCGCTTTGGCTTCGGAACGGATTTCCATCAGCAGGTCTACGGCGTCTTCAAAGGGTTTCAGTCCGGTCGCTCCGTCAGTTTCGGCTGCGGCGGTCTCGCTTTTGATCCCGAGGATTTCGGTCAGGAAAGTGTCGAAGACTGATTTAAGATTGTCGATGTCGTTCTGTGATGCCTTGAGTGAGCCGTCGTTGATTTTGTTGACTGTCGAGCATGCCTCGAATAGATGCGAGAGCAGGATCGGAGTGTTGAAATCGTCGTCGAGGGCTTCGTAGCATTTTGCTTTCAGGGCTTCAGTGTCGATGCAGTCTGTTTCGGATGAGGGTTTGAGTGTCTGGAGTCTTCTGACGCCGTCATTCATCCTCTGAAGGGCCTTTTCGGCACCCTGAAGAGCTTCGTTGCTGAAGTCGACGGTTCCTCTGTAGTGGGCCTGTAGGATGAAGAATCGGATTGTCATCGGCGAGTAGGGCTGAGTCAGCAGATTGTGGCTTCCTGTGAAGAATTCGTTGAGAGTGATGAAGTTTCCCAGTGATTTGCCCATTTTCTGGCCGTTGATGGTGATCATGTTGTTGTGCATCCAGTAGTTTACGGAGTCTTTTCCGTTGTGTGCGACGGACTGGGCGATCTCGCATTCGTGGTGGGGAAATTTGAGGTCCATGCCTCCTCCGTGGATGTCAAATGGTGTGCCGAGATATTTTTCGCCCATAGTAGAGCATTCGAGATGCCATCCGGGGAAACCGTCGCTCCAAGGCGAAGGCCATCGCATAATGTGTTCCGGCGCGGCTTTTTTCCAGAGGGCGAAATCGGCTGGATTGTGTTTTTCCTGCTGTCCGTCGAGTTCACGTGTGGCAGAGAGCAGTTCGTCGATGTTTCGTCCGGATAGTTTTCCGTAGTTGTGGTCTCTGTTATATTTCGGTACGTCGAAATAGATCGATCCGTTGCTTTCGTAGGCGTAGCCTGCGTCGAGAATGGTCTTGATGTATTCAATCTGCTCGATGATGTGGCCCGATGCGTGAGGTTCGATCGAAGGGGGAAGCACGTTGAGCCGCTCCATCGCTTTGTGGTAGCGGTTGAGATAGTACTGCACAACTTCCATCGGCTCGAGGCATTCGAGACGGGCTTTTTTTGCAATCTTGTCCTCTCCTTCGTCGGCATCATGCTCGAGGTGGCCGACGTCGGTGATGTTCCGGACGTAGCGCACTTTGTAGCCGAGGTGTGTCAGGTAGCGGTAGACTATGTCGAAGGTGATTGCCGGTCTGGCGTGGCCCAGATGTCCGTCGCCGTACACGGTAGGACCACACACGTACATGCCCACTCTGCCTTCGTGGACAGGTCTGAATGTTTCTTTCTGGCGGGAGAGTGAGTTGTAGATGGTCAGGTTGTTTGATTTCATCGAGTAGTGGTGGGGGGATGATTGTTGGAAGTTTTCGGGCTGTCGGTTGATGCCGTCGAGGCTGAGCCGGACATTTCAGTCGGACTCAGCCTCACGGTTTTTAATGCTATTTCATTAAGCGTTTCCGCCCATGATGAATGGGTTGGGCAGTTCGCCGTTGCCTCCCTGGGGAGCAGCTTTGGGAAGTTTGCGTTCGATTTCACCGAAAGTAGCTTCGTATTTCTTGACGTTGTCGTTGAGAGCCATGAGGAGGTTTTTGGCGTTTTCGGGAGTCATGATGATGCGTGACTGAACCTTAGCCTGGGGCATGTTGGGAGCGACTGTGATGAAGTCGATGAAGAATTCGGCAGGTCCGTGGGTGAGGACCGCGAGGTTGGAGTAGATTCCTTTAGCTACTTCGGGAGTGAGTTCGATTTTGAGTTCGGTCGGAGCGTTTTTCTTATTTTCCATTTTGTTTGTTTTTTATTGGGTTAATTGGATTGATTTATATTTCAGAGGTTTTGAATGTATAGACGTAGTCTGAGCTCTGGTGGTTGTTGATGTGGAGCCGGATTTCTTTCTTCGTACGGCGGAGCGACTGGATGTTGATCGAGATGGCTGCAGTAGTGCCGATGGATTCGGTTTTGTCAGCTTCTGTGATCAGATAGAGTTCGGCAATGTCGTCGGTCGAGGTCTGGGTGTTGAGAAGGCATTTCCAGGTGCGGTTTTCGGCCCGTTCGATAGATGCCGCGATGTTGAGGTAGTCGCCGATCGGATAGATCGAAGTGATGGCAAACGCTTTGTAGTCGAGCTTGCAGTCGGAAGCGGGGGCGTCGTCGGGGATGACGGTCGAGACGGGAAAGACGCTCGAGAGGGATATTTTGACCGGCAGATTGATGTCGACAGGATAGTTCATGAGGTAGTTGAGGAATACGCGGCTTCCGACGGGATATTTTTCGGGGTCGAGAATCGAGGAGTCGGTTGTGTAGAGGGTTACGAGTCCACCGGTCGAGGTTTCAACCTGGAAGTTGGCGCCGCCGGTTGTGTAGCCTGTGAGAACGGCAAAGTCGGATGCGGTTGTTGTGCCAGAGGGTTCGTCGTTGCCGAGGCATGAAGCGAGACCGAATGTCATTAGGAGGATGAGGAGTCTGGATAGAATCTGTCTGGTTTTCATTTTCTGGTCGGTGTTTGTTTTATTTTGATGTTTTGTGGAAGAGGATTTGTTGTCGTTTTTTTTATCAGAGGGCGAAACTGAAGGCTGACTGTCCGGCCTGGACGGCGAGGTTGACGGTCATGTTGCGGATGGAGGCCGTTTCGCGGAGTGAGGTGATGTCAATAGATATGGGGTAGAGTCGGGTTTCGGGGTCATTGTCCGATGTCGAGCTGTCGTTGATCTCGCTGGTCAGGTAGAGCTGGAGGTTTTCGGTGTCGGTCGCGGTCTTGTCGTAGCGGCAGATGAATTCGCGTTCCCGGACGTTGGGAAGCCGGATCAGGAAGTTGATGAAGTTGCCTCCACGGTAGTGTTGGACGACGGTAGCTTTTTCCGAGCCGACGGTGCAGTCGGTCTGTGCGGCTCCGACGGGTGTCACTTCATGGGCAAGAGCAACGTCGGTCAGCTGGATTGCCGATACTGAGGGGTCGGGTGAGGTTATGGCGCTGTTGACGTTGTATGTTATCATGACGCGCGTGCCAACGGGATATTTTTCGGGTGAGAAGATTCCTTCCCAGTAGCCGAGAATAGTGCCGTAGAGGTCGGTGTTCGGGGCGGCAGTCCTGAAATAGACTTCGCTTGAGGTGTATGATTCGATGTTTGCAAAGTCATAGCATGGGCCGTAGAGGTATGAAGGCTCGGATCCTTTTGTGCATCCGGAGGAGATGGCCGAGAGAAGGATTGTGGCCAGGAGTGAAAGAGTTGAGAGTAGTCTGGTTTTCATTATGGAGATGGTTTCTGTTGTAGTTAGGTTTTGGTTTGTTTTCGGAGGTGTGATCTAATAGATAACGCAGGTTTGACAGTTTTATTGGTCGGAGACTGTTGTAAAAGGTGAAAATTCGAGGAGATCAGTTGGCGTTTGTTTTCGGGAAGATGAATTTTGTCCGGTTTGGATTGTTGGTGTTTTCTACTTCGACAGATATTGCTCTGAGGGTCGGAAGCTCCCAGATCGGGGAGATGTCGACTGAGACGGTCTGTGTCGAATTGTAGGAGGGTTTCTCTTCGGGGACGCTTGTCGAGAGGTAGGCCCGGACGGTGTCTGTGTCGAGGGTCGCCTGGTCGGCACGCAGGAAATATTTTCTTCCGGAGAGCGCGGGCATCGAGGCGGTCAGGTTGATGAATTGGCCGGTGCGGTAGATCGTCGTGAGGCGGATCGTTTTTTTCAGTGATTCTATTTCGGAGTAGGGGAGGGGAGCGATGGTGTCGGTGTAGATCATCTGGAGGCCGCGAAGGCTGACGTCGAAGCAGTCTTCGCCATATGTTTTATCGTCCGGGAGGGTGTAGGTCATGAGCAGACGTGTCCCTGCGGGGATGCGTTCGTCGTTGAGCGATCCTCGCACTCCGAGCGTGACGAGGGGTGAGTCGTCGATTTCGCGGAAGGAGAAGTTGGCTGTTGCTGGTCCGTTGCCGTCGAAGGTGACGATGTTTCGGTAGATGGCTACCGACGGTCCGTCGGCGGAGTCGGTGCAGGCGGCAAGCATTGGTGTCAGACAGACAAGGATGAGGGGGCTGATTGTTTTCAGGTTCATATTTTTTCTTCCCTGGCGTTGATTGAAGTTATTGTTCCGTCGCGCATCGTAATCATCCGGTCGGCCATTCGGGCGAGTGATTCGTCGTGGGTGACGATGACGAAGGATTGTCCCATGTCGCGTCGGAGTTCGAAGAAGAGTCTGTGGAGTTCGTCGCGGTTGTGTGTGTCGAGGCTGCCGGAGGGTTCGTCGGCCAGGATGACTGTCGGTTTGTTGATCAGAGCACGCGCGACGGCACCACGTTGTCTCTCACCGACTGAAAGTTTGGCGGGTTTGTGAGGGAGTCTTGCTTTAAGGCCAAGATAATCAAGTAGTTCGGCGGCGCGTTTCATTGCTTCCGAACGTGCGACACCTCCGATCAGCGCCGGCAGCGCAACATTTTCCTGAAGAGTGAATTCGGGAAGGAGCTGGTGGAACTGGAAGATGAATCCGATGTGGGAGTTTCTGAAGCGAGCGAGCTGTCTGTCGGACATTGAAAATATGTCGCTGCCTTCAAATCTGACCGATCCGGAGTCGGGGCGGTCGAGCGAGCCGATGATCTGAAGAAGTGTTGTCTTTCCGGCGCCGCTCGGTCCGACGATCGAAACGATCTCGCCGCCGGCAACGTGCATGTCGATTCCTTTCAGCACTTGTAGGCGGTCAAAGGTTTTTGTCAGTCTTTTTACTTCTATCATTATTGTTGGTTATCGGATCGCGGCCTGTCTGTGGTAGGCCGGCTGCGTTGTTTATGTTTATGCAAAGATAGCGTTTATTACTCCACTTTCAAAATTTGTGGCTGCGTTTTGGCCGATGGAGGGTGTGGGATTGCGGCAGGAGATCGTGGCGCGGGGTCAGCCGATGTTCTGATCTGTGTCGGGGTGGATGGCCGAGTAGACGATCGAGGCTTTGGCCGGACCGATGACGGATGCGAGTTCGTCGAGGTCGGCTTCGGTGACGCGTTTGAAGGATCGGAATTTTGTCAGCAGTGCAGTCCGTGTTTTTTCGCCGACGCCTTTTATGGAGTCGAGTGCCGAGACGGTCTGAGATTTGCTGCGGCGGTTGCGGTGGTGGGTTATTCCGAAGCGGTGGGCTTCGTCGCGCATGTGCTGGACGACTCGCAGCGTTTCGCTGTTTTTGTCGATATAGAGCGGGATCGAGTCGCCGGGGAAGTAGATTTCTTCGAGCCGTTTTGCGATTCCTGCAACAGCTATCGTGCCTCGGAGTCCCATTTTTTCAAGGGCTTCGACGGCAGCGGAGAGCTGTCCTTTTCCACCGTCGACAACGATCAACTGTGGCAATCCTTTGCCTTCGTTCATCAGTCGGGTGTAGCGTCGTGTCAGGACTTCTTTCATCGAGGCGAAGTCGTCGGGGCCATCGACGGTGCGGATGTTGAAGTGGCGGTAGTCGTTTTTTGCGGGTTTTCCGTCGCGGAAGACCACGCAGGACGCCACCGGGTTTGTCCCCTGGATGTTGGAGTTGTCGAAGCATTCGATGTGGCGCGGCAGTTCGGACAGACGGAAGTCGGCTTTCATTCTTTCCATCAGTTTGTTGACTCTTTCTTCGGGGTTGTGCCGCTCCATGTGTTTCAGCGCGTCGATGCGATACTGGCGTGCGTTTTTTTCGGAGACTTCGAGAAGTTTGTGTTTGTCGCCCCGTTGTGGAATGATGAATGTGACTCCTTCCATCTCCACGTCGGGTTTCTGGGCTGCGATGACTTCTTCGAAGGTGACGTCGAGAGTTGCTCTGATTTCGTTCATCGCGTAGCTCAGGAGCTCTGCGGGCGTCTCATCGAGGCGTCGTTTGTATTCGAGGGTCACGCTGCTTACGACAGCCCCCCGCCGCACGTGCATGTAGTTGATGAAGACGTCCGGTCCGTCTTCGTCGATGCCGAAGACGTCGACGTCGCCGATCGTCTGGCTGACGATTACGCTCTTGGCAGTGTAGCGGCTCACCATGTCGTATTTTAGTTTCAGCTCATGGGCTTCTTCGAACCGGAGCTCTTCGGCGAGGGCCTGCATTTCGCTTCTGAGGTGGTCGAGCAGCTCGTTCATGTCGCCTCGCAGAATCTGTTTGATGCGCTCGATCTGGTGTCCGTATTCTTCAGGGGATATCATGCCGACACATGGGCCAGCGCAGCGTTTGAGGTGGTAGTCGAGACATAGGCGTCCCTTCGCTTTGCTGATGTATTCGGGAGTTATATTGTGGCGGCATGACCGAAGCCGGTAGAGGTCGCGTATGAGGTCGAGGACTGTGCGTGCCGACGCTGTGTCGGTGTAGGGACCATAGTATTTGGCGCCGTCCTTGATTCGTTTTCTGGTCATGAAGACCCTCGGAAAAGTTTCTTTTGTCACCACGATCCAGGGGTAGGACTTGTCGTCTTTCAGCAGCACGTTGTAGCGGGGCAGGTATTCTTTGATCATGGAGTTTTCGAGGTTGAGGGCGTCCTGTTCGGTCGGCACAACGATATAGCGCATGTCGGCGATCGCGCGCACGAGGAGGTTTGTCCGCAGCGAGTCGTGGGTCCGGTTGAAGTAGGACGAGACGCGCCGCTTGAGGTTTTTTGCTTTGCCTACATAAATAACCGTACCCTCGGAGTCATAGTACATATAGACTCCGGGGGTAGTAGGCAGGATCTGAATTTTCTCTTCGAGTTCGGGAGATTTTCTGTGCTTGGGCATATTGAAAGGAGAGAGGCTGTGGGTGCGGATCAGTAGGCCAGAAGAGATGTCACTTCTGCGTCGGTCGGCATTACGGCCCGGCCGTTGAGAGCCGAGAGCTCAATGATGAAGTTGATGTAGATTTTTTTGGGGTTCATGCTCTTGACAAGTTCGTAGACGGCAGCCATTGTTCCTCCTGTCGCGAGGACGTCGTCGTGGATAACCACGATGTCGTCGGGGGAGATGGCGTCGCGGTGGAGCTCGATTACGTCTTTGCCGTACTCTTTGTCGAAAGAGCAGCTGATTGTGTCAGCAGGGAGTTTTCCGGGTTTGCGTGCGGGGACGAAACCGGCACCTAATTCGAAGGCGAGAATCGAGCCGCCGATGAATCCGCGCGATTCGATTCCGACAACTTTAGTCACACCTTTGCCACGGTAAAGGTCGGCAAGGTCACGGCCGATGGTCTGGAGCGCGCGGGGGTCTTTGAACGCAGTTGTCAGGTCGTAGAACAGGATTCCTTTTTTGGGGAAATCCTGAACGTCGCGGATTTTAGATTTAACGTATTCCATTTTTTGTTGTCTGTTGGTTATTTGGTTTGTTTCTGATTGGATTAGGTGTGTTCCACGTGGAACATTTTCGGATGATTCATCGGCCGAGGAGCAGGAGGAGGATGTTGATGTCGGCGGGGGAGATGCCGGGGATTCGTGAGGCCTGGGCGATTGTTTTGGGCTGGATCCTGGTGAGCTTCTGCCGGGCTTCTGTCGATAGGGAGCTGACGGTCGAGTAGTCGATTTTGCCGGCCAGCCGGACTCCTTCGAGTCGGTGGAGTTTGTCGGCAATCAGCCGCTCGCGGTCGATGTATCCTTGGTATTTTATTTTGATTTCGGCTGCTTCGATGATCTCTTCGCGTCGTTCGGTTTCGATTTCGCGGCTGATGAATTCTGCGAGCGCCGGGATTGATGATTCGAGGCCGGAGATTGTCAGCTGCGGCCGAAGGATGAGCTGGTCGAGCTTGACGACCTGTCGGAGCGGGGCGGTTCCTGCGGCTTCGAGGGCGGCGTTGATGGCGTCGGGACGGACGGAATATGTTGCTGCGAATCCGATGAGTTTTTCGATCTGGCGCTTTTTTGATTCCATCAGGCTGAAGCGGTTTTCGTCGACGAGACCGATTTCATGGCCGAGCGGAGTGAGACGCATGTCGGCGTCGTCCTGACGGAGCAGGATGCGATATTCGGCGCGTGACGTGAACATGCGGTAGGGTTCGTCGACGCCTTTGGTCACGAGGTCGTCGATGAGGACGCCGATGTAGGCCTGGTCGCGGCTGAGGGTGAACGGCGGGAGGTTGTTTATGCTCCGGTGGGCGTTTATGCCTGCGATCAGTCCTTGTCCGGCGGCTTCTTCGTAGCCTGTCGTTCCGTTGACCTGTCCGGCGAAGAAGAGTCCGCTGACGAGTTTTGTCTCGAGGGTGTGGCGCAGCTGGGTCGGGTCGAAGAAGTCGTATTCGATGGCGTAGCCGGGTCGATAGATGGCGACGTCGCGCAGGGCCGGGATGGTTTCGAGCGCGGAGATCTGGACGTCGAGCGGGAGGGATGAGGAGAAGCCGTTAAGGTAGTATTCTTGCGTTGTCTCTCCTTCGGGCTCGAGAAACAGCTGGTGTTCCTGTTTGTCGGCGAATGTGACGATCTTTGTTTCGATGCTGGGGCAGTAGCGGGGGCCTATGCTCTGGATCTGTCCGTTGTAGAGGGGGGAGCGGTCGAGATTCTCCCGGAGGATTCTATGGGCGTCCGGATTGGTGTAGATTATGTTGCAGGGGCGCTGGCGCAGTCTGCGTTTTTCGCCGGGGAGAAATGAGAATTTGTGGAAGTCGTCGTCGCCATACTGCTCGGTGGTCAGGGTCCAGTCGACCGATCGTCCGTCGATTCTTACGGGTGTTCCTGTCTTCATGCGGTCGGTTGCGAAGCCGATTTCGCGCAGCTGTTCGGTCAGTCCGGTCGATGCGGGTTCTGAGACGCGTCCTCCGGGGGTCCGGACTTCACCGACGTGCATGAGCCCGTTCAGGAATGTTCCGGCTGTCAGGACGACGCTTCCGGCTGAGAAGAGTACGTTCATGCCTGTGCGGACTCCTTCGATGCGTCCGTTGTTGATGACAAGGCCGGTTACGGAGTCCTGCCAGATCCGGAGGTTGGGCGTGTTTTCAAGAATCCCTCGCCATTCGGCGCTGAATTTCATTCTGTCGCTTTGGGCGCGTGGACTCCACATCGCGGCTCCTTTCGACCGGTTGAGCATTCTGAACTGTATGGCAGATCTGTCGGTGACAATTCCCATCATGCCGCCGAGGGCGTCGATTTCGCGTACGATCTGCCCTTTGGCGATTCCGCCAACGGCCGGGTTGCAGCTCATCTGCGCGATTTTGTTCATGTCCATAGTGATGAGGAGTGTGGACGACCCGAGTCTTGCGGCAGCGGCAGCGGCTTCGCAACCGGCGTGTCCGGCTCCGATCACAATAACGTCATAATCAAATTTCATAGTCAGTTGGTTGGGAATTTTTTATCAGGGGTGGTTTTCCCGGATCTGATGGCATTGAGCATTTGAAGCGCTTCATTTTCATGAGCTTCCATTATTTCTCGTTCGCCCGGTCCTTTGTCGTTTATGCCGCATAGGTGCAGAAGCCCGTGGACGATGACCCGGTTGAGTTCAGTTGCGTAGGGGGCTCCGACGAGCTCGGCATTAGATGCGACGGTTTCGAGGGAAATGAACATGTCGCCGCTCACTCTTCGTCCGTGGGTGTTGTCGAAAGTGATGATGTCGGTGAAGTAGTCGTGGTTGAGAAACTGTCGGTTGACTTCGAGAATGCGGTCGTCGGAACAGAAGATGTAGGTCATGGGTCCCATTATCCGGTTATGGGAGGTTGCCACTTCGTTGAGCCACTTCTCAAGAAGCGCGGTGTCGATTTCAGGAAAGTCCACCTCTTGCGAGGTCCATTGGATCAAATTTTCCATAATTAGGGATATTACTTACAAAGATACAAAGTTTTTTCATAATAGGCCATTATTCTGTCTGTTGATTTTTCTGATAATTTTTTAAAACATCAAAAAATGGAGGTAAGGAGTTGAGAAGCAGTGTGGATAGGCTAATTTTAACGCTCTGAGAATTGAAAATTTCGAGGCGATGCGGAGAGGGTTGTGGAATTTTTGGTTCTGAATGGGTCTGTTTTCAGAGAAATGAGTAAATTTGAAGAAAAAAACGAAATGGTTGAAAAATGGAGAATAGCGCTTGTCGAACAGGCGGACGAGAACGCGGTGAGAACTCTGAGCCGATTCTTCAAGACTGGCCCGGGAGAGTATGGCGAGGGTGATTGCTTTCTCGGTCTGACTGTCCCTAAGGTCCGGGCTGTTTCGAAAATTTTTTCCGACGCCTCTATGTCCGATGTCGGATCGATGCTGTCGAGCCGATGGCATGAGTGCCGGCTCAGCGGTTTTCTTGTGCTTGTCGAGAAATTCCGGAAGGCGCGACGACAGCCCGAGGAGCGCAGGCGGATAGTGGAGTTCTATCTTGCGCATGCCGACTCGGCCAATAACTGGGATCTTGTGGATCTATCGGCACCGAAGATTCTTGGAGAGTGGCTCGTCGATAATCCGGACGGCGAGCTTCTGGACCGGTTGTCGCGGAGTGAGTCGCTCTGGCGTCAACGTATCGCGATTGTTTCGACCTGGACAATTATAAGGAGTGGGCGTTATGATGAGACGCTCCGTCTGGCTGAGTCTTTTCTGGACCACTCTCACGATCTCATCCACAAGGCTACGGGCTGGATGCTTCGCGAGGTCGGCAAACGTGACGCTGATGTCCTGACCGGTTTTCTCGACAGACATGCGCAGGATATGCCCCGGACGGCTCTGCGTTATGCTATCGAAAAGCTTCCGCCGGACCGGCGCAGATATTATCTCACCCTGCCGTCTAACAGGTGCGGGCGCAGGGCTAAGACAAATTCAAAGAAATAGGAGAAAAACAGAATGGAGTTGAACGAACTAATGGTTTCCGGCCATATTCCGGGTTGTGGATCAATGTGGATCGGCGTCTGTCGCGAAGAGGCCGGCGCAACGCTTTATTCGGCTTTTGCCGCTGACGAGTATACTCTCGACCGAAGCAGCCGGCATCTGACGGAGGATGTGTGCGGCAGGCTTTTTTCAGAGCTGATCCCTCTGGTTGCCGATCCGTCGGGCGGAGAGGCTTCTGACTTTGGCAGCGGACGCCGTTGCGGTCTGAAATATCGTGCCGCGGGAGAATCTGCAAAGGAGCTGCTGTCGGGCGAAGGATTTGGCAAGGACATTTTTACGCGTATCGCTGAGGTGCTGAATGCTTATCTCAAAGATCCTGTTGTCGAAGAATTCATTGACATTTTCTGATTTTCTTCATCGATTATTCGTCTTATAGAATATTCTTCTTATATTTGCGTGTGATCTGAATTCATGACGGATTTATAGGGCGTTTGGATCACACGCACACCTTGATTTGAAATAGCCATGGCCAGTCTGTCAGTCACGATTCTTACGTATAATGAGGCATCTTCTATTGTGGGATGTCTGGAGTCGTTGCGCGGCATTGCCGACGAGATCATTGTGGTCGATTCGTTTTCGACGGATTCGACTGTCGAGATCTGCCGGCGCTATGGTTGCCGTGTGACGCAGCGGCGCATGGCTGGCTTCGGGGCGCAGCGGCAGTATGCCACTTCGCTGACAACGTATTCGCATGTGTTGTCGATCGATGCCGACGAGGCTCTTTCGCCAGCGCTCCGTCAGTCGCTGATCGCGCTGAAGCGCGACGGGTTTTCGCATCGTGGCTACAAAATGGCGCGTCTGAACTTTTTCTGTGGATATGCGGTTAAGTATTGCGGGTGGTATCCCGATTTTCAGGTGAGGCTTTTTGACAAGCGTTTCGCGTCGTGGAGTCTCAGTGATCTTGAGGAGCGGGTGATTCTCAATGACAATGTCGAGCCGCGTCTTGTCGAAGGCGATCTCCTCCACTACCGTTGTGCATCGGCTTCGGAATTTCTCGGCCGTTGCATGAATCAGGCTGAGATCAGGGCTGTCGGCCTGGCGTCGTCGGAACAGCCGATTGCCGCCTGGCATCCTGCTGTGATGGGGTTGCGCCGGTTTTTGGAGGCTTACATCTGCCGCGCGGGAATTCTCGACGGGGCTGTAGGGTTTGCCATCTGCCGCCGTCAGTCGATCGCAACCGCCCACGCTTATCGCACCGCCCGCATTCTGCGCCGGAAATCGAAGTCCTGAACTGCGGGCCGTTAACTTGAATAATTCGTCACGCTATGAAAAAAAATATATCGGTTTTTATTTCCAATACACAGAAATATGTCGAGGCAGAGGGTGGTTCGACGCTTGTCGAGGTGCTTGGCTCGATGGAGCCGCCTCTGGGTTTTTGCCCTGCGTGCGCGCTGGTCAACAATAAGATCGAGGCTCTCGGTTTTCCGCTGTTCACACCTAAGACGGTCGAGTTTCTTCCGTTTGACAGTCCGGATGGAAACCGTACGTATGTGAGGTCGCTGTGCATGATGCTCTATCATGCGGTCCATAATTTATTTTCCGGCGCGCGTCTGCGGATCGAGCATTCTCTGTCGAACGGTTATTTTTGCAGGATCGACGGTCCGGACGGTCCGATTGAGATGTCGGATGAGGCGGTTGTGCGTATCGAGCGCCATATGCGGCGTATGGTTGAGCGCGCTCTGCCATTTGTACGCTCGGAGCGTCGCACGGAGGAGGTCATTGAAATTTTCCGCCGCCAGGGTCTTGACGACAAGGTGACGCTTCTGTCGACGCTTCATGAACTCTACACGGTCTACTATACGCTCGATGGTCTTTCCGACAGTTATTACGGTCCGCTCGTGACGGATACGTCGCTGCTGTCGGTGTTCAGTCTGCGGCCTCTCAACGGCGGTCTGCTGCTTGCGGGGCGGTCTACCGGGGACGTTTCTGTCGCGGCGCATTATGAGCCTCAGCCTAAGATGTTTCAGGCGTTTATGGACTATGTCTCATTCAACCGTATTCTCGAGGTCTCGACGGTAGGCGAACTCAACCGAAAGGTGATGAAGGGGCTGTCGCGTGAGGTCATCAATATTTCGGAGGCGCTCCACAACAACCGCATCGCGGCGATCGCAACCGAGATCACGCGCCGTTTCCATGAGGGTGGCGCGCGTGTCGTGATGATTGCGGGTCCGTCTTCGTCGGGAAAGACGACGTTTACAAAGCGGCTTGCGATTCAGCTGATGACGAATCTGCTGAAGCCGAAGATGATTTCTCTCGATGACTATTTTGTTGACCGCGAGCGGACTCCGCTCGATGCTGACGGCGAGTTTGACTATGAGTCGCTTTATGCTCTTGATCTGGCGGTTTTCAATGATCATATCAACAGGCTGATCGGCGGGGAAGAGGTTGAGCTACCATATTATAATTTCGCGACCGGAATGCGCGAATACCGTGGCAACAGAATCCGTCTTTCCCCGGACAATATCCTGCTGATCGAGGGAATCCATGGCCTGAATCCGGAGCTGACGCGGTCTGTTCCGGAGAATATGAAATTCAGGGTCTATGTTTCGGCGCTGACAACAATTTCGATCGATGACCACAACTGGATTCCGACAACGGACAACCGTCTGCTGAGGCGTATAATCCGAGATGCCAAATACCGCAATGTCACCCCTGCAGAAACGATCCGGCGGTGGCCGAGTGTGAGACGCGGGGAGAACCGGTGGATTTTCCCGTATCAGGAGAATGCGGACGTCATGTTCAATTCGGCTCTTCTTTTCGAGCTGGGGGTTATGAAAGACCGTGCGGACGCGCTCTTGCGGTCAGTTCCCCACGATGAGCGGGAATATGCCGAAGCGTCGCGTCTGCGCCGTTTCCTGAGCTATTTCCAGTCGATTCCGGTCGATTATGTGCCGTCGACGTCCCTTCTGCGGGAATTTCTCGGGGGGTCAAGCTTCCGCTACTGATTCCGGTTTCAGTCTGGCTGCGGCAATGCGTCGCAGCTTTTTGGCGGCAGTCAGGCCGAGCAGCGGCAGGGCTACTCCGGCTATGGAATACAGAATCCAGAAGTGGTCGTCGTTGAAGTCGTGGATGACCATGTGGCAGCCGATCTTCCGCCAGTCGAGGCCGTAGGCGGCGATTTTAAGCGCGCTGACGGCTTTGAACGAGATGATGTGGAAGACGAGGATGTAGAGCGTGTTCTCGCCGATAAACGTGAGCAGACGCTTCAGGGTGCCCTCGCGTCGCGCGATTGCTTTTGAAATGAAATGGACTGCAATGAATCCGGCGCATCCGGTCAGGGGGAGACTCCAGAGGTCGCGGTAGCGTCCTATGTTGTTCATTCCGGACCAGTGCTGTGTGCCGGCGAAGCAGATGAGCAGCATGCAGGCGACGGCCAGGAGCCGGCTTCGCCCGATAGCCGGTTCGAAACGTCGGTAGATCAGTCCGCATCCGAAGAAAAAGAGTCCCCATGTCTCGCGCCATCCGCCGTTGGGAATTACGGCGATCTTGAACCCGAACCAGATGTGTGCGGCCGTAAAAGCGACTGCACCGAGGCAGATTATTGCTGCGATGTGCCACTCTTCGAGTCGCTTGCTTCGCGAATCAATAAGCCTGAAGAGCACGAGGAAGAGAATGCTTGCGACGAGCAGTCCGCGGAAAAACCAGAAGGCACCGGCGAGGAATTCGTCATAGCCCGCCATTGAGGTGAATATCTGGACGCATCTCGACACGGATTCTTTGAGTGTGTAGGGGTGCGTTACGCCTTTCTCCCAGTTGCCATAGACTTCGTTGAGGATTCCGATGTGGTGGAAGAGGTTGTGGAGCAGCAGCCATACGAGACTCCATCTGACCATCGGGAGGTAGAGCCCTCTGATGCGTCTGCGGCAGAATTCCCAAGGGTTTTCTGCCTGCCTGCGCCCGAAAAAATAGCCTGCTGTTATGAAAAACAGCGGCATGTGGAAGGTGTAGAGACATGAAGTCAGCAGCCCCGGATATTCAGCGTGGCCGATGACCATGAGTATAATGGCGAAAGCCTTTGCGATTGATACAGAGGCATCACGTTTCATTTCGGGAGGTGACGAGTCATTATGTTCTCGATGAGGAAACGGCGGATTTGATTAAGGATGCGAAGTGTCCGCGTTCGGGTCCTGTCAGCTGTGGATGATGGGTATCTTGCGGTGGATCGAGTGATCAAGCGAGATGAGCGTTTCTGTTCCGGTCACTCCGGGGATTGTCTGGATCTTGTTGTTGAGCAGGTCCATCAGATGTTCGTTGTCGCGAGCAAACAGTTTGATGAGCATCGTGTATGGGCCTGTGGTGAAGTGACATTCAACGATTTCGGGAATTTTTTCAAGTTCGGGGACGACTTCACGATACATCGCACCGCGCACGAGCGAGACGCCGATGAAGGTGCATGTCGAGTAGCCGAGCGTCTTTGGGTTGACATTGTAGCTTGATCCGGTGATGACGTTCAGGTCCTGCATGCGCTGGAGGCGCTGATGTATGGCAGCTCGGGAAACGCCACACTCTGCAGCGACATCCTTTGAGGGGATGCGTGCATTGTTCATGACAATTTCAAGTATTTTGCGGTCGAGATTATCTATTTTTCCCATCAGGAATTATTTAATAAGGAGTAGCTTAAAATCGTTTATGAGTTTATGTTGCAAAATTACGGTTTAAAAATTGAATAAACACATTATTTATCGCAAATAATGTGAAAATTAGACAAAATGACACCTAAATGGCTGGTTCGTGCTATTAGATGTAAGAAAAATGGCAAACAAAAGGCATTTAATATATTTTAACAAATGGGGGGGGTAATTCGTGATAAAATGTGTACATTTGTGAAAATTCAAATGTATAACCCTTTAAATCTATTAAATATGTCCCTTCGATGGTCGGAGGATCTTTCGCAAGGGAGTCGTTGTCCGATATTATTCCGCCTGAAGAATGGAATAATTATGAAAAATGAGATTGTGGATGAGAACGGCTTAAGGAAGTCCAGCCTTTGTGGCAAAGCAGACATGTTGTAATGGAGGAACTGATTTGGGCTTCCAGCCAATAGGTGGAAAAAGCCGTAAAGCAGAACTTGGAAAAACACACAAGAAAGAAGGCGCTGTGTCAGAATTCGTGGAATTCGTCACACAGCGCCTTCTTAAATTTTCAGATATCGGATCAATAGACGACGATTCTTACAGGAACGCGTGCGTTGCGGGCTGTGACGACATAGACGCCTGCCGGAAGTGTGATTTCGTGCAGGTCAGACACATGGTCGATGCAGCAGGTCTGCCGGCCGGTCATGTCGAATATCCGGACGTCTTCAGCTGTTTCGGAACAGCGGAAACGCACGATTCCACCCGGATAGGTTTCGACGGCGAAGGGGAAGTCGGTGTTGACGTAGTCGATTGCGGCGTTGTGGTTGACCGTAATGACGTTGCTTTCTTCCGAAGTTACGCCCAGACGGGAAGATCTCACGGAATAGGTGTGGTATGTGTCGTCTGCAAAGTCGGTGATTTCAAGAGAATTGTTTTCAGCGACCTGTTCGTAGACGGTCACACCGGCGCTGTTGTAGCGGCGGATGGTGACGATGTAGTAGTCGATCACATCGTCGGCGGGTATTTCCCAGTTGGCGACGTAGGAGTTGTCGGTGATTTCGGTGGCTTGAGTAGCCGTCACGCGAGAAAGTGTCGGCTTGGGGAGGCATTCGCCACGCATCTGAACAATTCGCGATCCTTCGTCGAGGCCTCCGTCGGTTATTATTAGGTTGGCGGTGTGTTCGCCAACATTCTGCGGGGTGTATCTGACGGTGATCCAAGTTCCGGAGACGGCGTTGGCAGCACTTGCGCCGACGTTGTCGGTCGAGATTGTGAAGCATGACCGGTTGGTTCCTCCGACAGAGAGTTCGAGCGAACCGACGAGGTTTTCGCCCTTGAACTGAACCTGAGCGGTCGACGACATGCCTAAAGCAGTCTGGCTGAAGTCGAGAGTCATTCCGTTTGGCGGTGTGATCAGGTTGGCTTCTGCTCCCGGAGCCGGGGGGGTGGCGGGGACATAGGCCTGACCTTTTTTGTTGCCCCATATGTATTCGGCCAGCTCCGGGTCGTCAATAAATGGATTGCGGTTGTTCTGTACAAGGAAAACCTGTTCGTTGCGGTCCTGCTCCTTCTGGCTGACAGGGTCTCCGCGATGCCATTCGAGAAGCAGGTCTATAGCCCATTGCTGGAGTGACGGGTAGACACCGTTGCGGCACATATATGTGTATTTCCAGTCCATGTTCTGGTAGCAGGTGACCATGTAGAAATAGGTTCTTGCGAAATCGCCTTTATATTCGTCGGCCGGTTCGAAAACATAGGCTGCTCCGCCGGAGTTTTCGCCGATACCGACAATGGAGATTCCGTTGTCGAACCGTTTTGATCCGATAACTTTTCCGAGCGGATAGTTGCTTTTGGCCTGGTTGGCGGCTGCTTCAGAGGGGTAGAGGTGGTTGAGGTCGGTGTAGGCGGGGATGTTTGTCAGTCCTCCCCACCAGCTTTTCGGAAGGGAGTGTTCGCGGTTGAGTCCGCTGAAGCTTGGCGCGTAGAGGGGAATATCGGAATACATGTCCCACCAGCGTGATGAATTGGGATATACATCGGTTTTCTGGAAGTACCGCGGAAGGTTCTGGTATGAAGAAACCAGAGTGTGGGGATTGATGATCTGGAAAAGTGCTGTTTTCAGATCGGATTCGCTTTTGCCTTTAAGAGTGGAGTAGTAACCTGCCGGAATGGCGGCATATGCCCCTATGGAGCTGATTAAGCCCAGCATGATGAGCATCGGCATAATGAAGAAACGTTGTTTCATGCGATAGTGTCGTGGTTCGGATGTCTTGGAAAATGGTTAATGAATGTGATGAAACGGGACACGGAGTATCTGTTTCGGCATGCAAACATAACAAAAAAACTTCACATATCGTTCATCTTTCGCGGCGCGTTTGACAGACAGACTTGCAAGATTGGTGAAAAATTCAGATTTTTGCATTTGAATTCAAACCGTTGTTTGTTATGATTAAGAATCTGATGTTTGACCTTGGCGGAGTGATCATGGATATCCGCCGGCAGAATTGTGTTGACGCTTTCAAGGAGCTCGGAATGGAGGATCCGGACCGATTTCTGGGAGAGTATGCCCAGTCTGGTCCTTTTGCCGACATCGAGAACGGCACGAGCACACCCGCGATGTTTCGTGAGGCGGTGCGGGGTCTAATCGGTCCGGAAGTGACCGACGGCCAGATCGATGAGGCTTTCGGCCGTTTTCTGGTCGGGATTCCGCTCCATAGGCTCGAGGAGCTGCGGCAGCTTAAGGGTCAGTTCAGTCTCTATCTGCTTTCAAACACCAATCCGATCATGTGGGCCGACGGAATCGCACGCAATTTTGCCCAGGAGGGCCACGATGTCGGTTTTTACTTCAGGGATGGCGTCAGAAGCTACAAGGCTGGAGTTATGAAGCCGGACCCCGAAATTTTCCGCATCGCCGAACGTCAGTTCGGAATCAGGCCGGAGGAGACAATTTTTCTTGACGATTCGGAGGCCAACTGCAAGGCCGCGGAGTCGCTCGGGTTCAAGACCATATGGGTCAGACCCGGCACTGAGTTCTATCAGCTTCTGAAGGAGTATCCCGGATTGGAAATCAACTGATTTTGCTGGCAGACAATGGGTGTTATCAACGAGCCTGACAGCTGGTCCGGAAGGGTCGCGGCGATCGGTATGTTTGACGGAGTCCATCTCGGCCACCGTTATCTACTGGAGCATGTCGCAACCGAGGCGCATGCGCGATCGATGAGGTCGGCGGCTGTGACTTTTGCAGCTCATCCGGCGACGGTTGTCGATCCGTCGCGGGTCATTCCGATGCTCTGCAGCCGCAGAGAGTGCTGCAGAAGGCTACTTGACGGAGCGGTCGACGATGTCATCATGCTTGACTTTACGGAAGATATGCGCCGGATGACATCACGTGATTTTATGGCGATGCTCCACCGTGACTATGGGGTTCGGGCGCTTGTTGTCGGGTTTAACAACCGGTTCGGTTCTGATCGTGAACACGGTTTTGACGATTACAGGCGTTTCGGGGCCGAAGTCGGAGTCGATGTTGCAGGGGCGGAGGAACTTCCTGAGCCGGATGTCAGTTCATCACGCATACGCGAGCTTATAGCTCAGGGGAATGTGGGAGAAGCGGCCGACAGGCTTGGTTTTCCGTATTCGGTCGAGGGAACGGTCGGGTTCGGACGTCAGATAGGACGCACTATAGGGTTTCCGACTGCCAACGTTGTGCCTTCCGACCGGTCGCTGATAATTCCCTGCGGCGGAGTCTATGCGGCTATGGTCGAGGATCTTTCACACAATCCCGGCGAAAAGGTGAGGGCAATGGTCAACATCGGGTCGTGTCCGACAGTCAATTCCGATTCGGCTGTGCGCACGATCGAGGCGCATCTGCTTGGTTACGCTGGGGATCTGTATGGCCATCGCCTGAGGGTCGATTTTGTCGGGCGTATGCGTTCGGAAAAGCCTTTTGAATCGCTCGAATCATTGCGCGGCCAGCTTTCGGCGGATGCGTCGCTTGCCAGTGAAATTCTCTCCGGAAAATGATCTGGAGCCGCCAGTGTCGAATTTCTCCTATGAAGGGGCGGGGTTAATAATTGTTAATTATCTGAACGGCGAGCCGGTGTGGAGTTTGCATTAGCTGGATCTTAAATAACTTTACGCGAGGATTATAAATCTCGCAAAAAGACATGAAGGATTACACACAAAGCTGCATCACATTTCTGGTCGCCTTGGTTTTTTTTGCATCATTATCCACATCGGCCCAGAATCCCGGTTTCAGACGGCAGACGGTTATCGACACGGCGGCAGCCGTCGGAATGATGAAGGAACATATAGACAGACTCAACCGTCCGACTGTCGACAGAATCGCGTGGCTGAAAGATTCGACATCGCAGCTCATGGCTGAGAAACAGGTCTTTGCCGACAGTCTGTCGTCGGTTGTGGATCTGCTGGATCATTTTGCAGTGAAAATCAAGGATAAGGATAGGGCTGCGACCTATCTCGCCTATTTTACGGCTGTGTTTGACCGCTTGCCTGAGAAAGATATTCTCGCGATGGCTAAGGAAAAGGATGTTGAAAAGGCACTCCGGAACAAGAATCCGGAAAGTGCAGTCGCGGAACTGACCGCCAGAGTCAGGGAGAAAGCTCTGAAGCGGATTTCGAAAGGGGAACTCGATGCGCCATTTATCCACGACACGCTGGTCGGGCGGCATAACCGCTATTGCGGGGCTATCGCGCTGATCAACGGGCGGATCGGAGAGAATCGCGAGGAGATCGGCCGATGTGAGGCTTCTGTTGTGAAGGTGCCGTCATTTGATTACCGGAAGTTTACAGAGATCACAGGCGAGACCGACTGTCCGAACAGACAGATCCGGACAGCGGTCAGCGATCCGAACTACCGCAGCTATGAGCAACTGGCTGCGCAGTTTCCGGCCGCGGCATTTAAAAGTGTCGGCGGACGTTTCAATGGCGTCATTGCGGACCGCGTTGCCGTTTTTCCCTATGGAGAGGGAACGCCGGGGAAATCAGATCTTACTTGGGAGGAAGGGGTTTTCTACAAGCGTGCAGTGGTCAAGAGTGAGAATGGAACGATGGCAGATCTCATTCTTGAGCCGATATTCGATGACCGATTCTTTTATTCTGAAAACTATGGGGTGGCAGATCTGGGGTTGATGTTATTGATGGAGACATGGGGGGCCGGAGAGAGCCCGAAGGATGGCTTGGAGCTTATTTTCAGCTGTTTAGGCGATGCCGAGTCTTATACCATCGCTGAGGAAAATGCAAAATGGGTCAAAAAGGAACCGTTAAATGCGATGTATCTCAGTTACAGTAAGAGCCGAAAACTGTGGGATGATGTCCTCAAGGAACGCGGCTTGGCAAGAGAGGCAGAAAAGTTCTCTTATAAAGTTGAATATTGTGATGATTACAAGGGTGAAACCGAGATACTCTGGTTTCCGGTATTCTATCGTGACATTCAATTTAAGACGGTTTTTAAAAGTCCGGATTTGCCCGATCTTGTTGTACCGGCTGTCGGTTTAAAAGGCTTTTATGTGGCGGAGAATGCATTCGGACAAAGAAATGACGGATTGGCCGTTGTTTATGAAGGAACTGCTTCAACTGGCGGCTCATATGTTGAACTTTATAAAATCAGCCAGAGTGACTATGGGGGGATTAGCATATTGAATGGAAATGATACGCATGAATGTCTGTATTGGGAGTTGGTCTATACGAGTGCCAATGATCCTGAGACTGGCGACGGCAGATGGGTCAAGCTTATTGGAGATATTGATGGAAATATTGGCAACATTGCAATGCCTGATGAGGTGAAAAGATATGTTGTTGCCGACAAAGAAGGAAGAGAGCAAAAGCTTACGTTGATCCATCTTTGGGATGAGGGTTATGATGCCTATCTGGGCGGGAGATATGTAGGCAGAGTCTCGCCTCAATGGAAGAAGCGGTTGAGCCTGTCCTGGGGTGAGAAGGGCAGGAATGTCCGAAGCGATGTGCCGAAGTCTTTGTTGCCTTCGTTTGAGGTTCTCAAAGGATCTCTTTTAGGTGATGGCGATGTGGTGGAGTATTACTCTGGATCTTGTGGAGAGGATATTGAACTATGGCTGGTTCAGAATGGTGAAAATGCCAGAGTCAGGTTTGATATAGCCGGCGAGAGTTACACCGGGAAGGCTGCGCCGATGATGTCAATGGCTGAGTGTTTTAGGGATGAGGATGCGACGGTTTGCTCCAACGAGCTGCCTCCGTTTGTCGGCGAGGGCAGCGGGTCAGCCTGCAATCTGGTTCTGACGGCAAGTCAGGCGGCAGGCTTGCTCAAGGGTGTTGTGTTTGGCAGAGATGCAGCGGTGAGGTCGGCTGAAATCATTGCGGTTTCGCGTCTCGGAAAGAACTGGATGGTGGAGTTTGATGTCAATGACGGATCGCTCTATGACGCGATCTACACTCCTGAGGGCAAGCTGCTTGATGCGGTCTATCTGGGCTTCGTGCCTTCGGACGGCGAGGCGTCGGATGATGGCGACGACATGATGCCGAGGGAATATTCGCGTGTGAAGCGGACCGGTCCGCGCGAGATCAGTCTGGTCGTGTTCCGGTCGGTCAAGGATAACTACGGATGGAACACCTATCACCATCAGTTCCGGTATAAGATGACCGACGAAGCGTTTCTGCTTGAGCGTTGCGAATGGAATTTCCCCGAGTCGGCCAATCCGTATAAGTGGGCTTATATCGATCCGTTTGGGTTTCTGTGCCGTTTTCCGGCGAGCTGCACGCCCTGGCCGCTGCTGGACAAATTGGGCAGCCGTGTAGACGGAGAGAATGCCGAGGGGTTCTGGGAGGATTCAATGTGTTCGCTCTACAGAAGAAACCCGGCGGCTTTCTTTGAACGTGCGCTGGCCGACCACAGATACGGCCGTGAGGCAGAGAGTGCGGTTCTCAGATTTCTGACCTGCGACTCAGAGCATGTTCTTGAACCGGGCGAGCTGCAGAGGGATCTGGACGCATTGCCGAACCGCACGACGGCATTACGCGTCATGCGCTGTCTTCAGTCGGAAGTTGAGAAATGATGTTCTGAAAAGCCGGGGCTTAGGGCTGCGGGCGGAGGGCGGTGAAGAAGTGCCAGAGCGCCAGTCCGGTGCTGACGGATACGTTGAGGGAGTGTTTTGTTCCGAACTGGGGGATCTCGAGGCAGACATCGGCTGCGTCCACGACCTCGGGAGCCACGCCGTGGACTTCATGTCCGGCGACGATCGCGTATTTTTCCCCGTTTTCTGGCCGGAATGAGTCGAGGCTCACGCTTCCTTTGACCTGTTCGAGCACGCAGATCCGATAGCCTCTGCGACGCAATTCGGCGATGGCGTCGAGCGTGTTGTCGAAATATTCCCATTCGACGGAGTCTTCCGCTCCGAGTGCAGTTTTGTGGATTTCGGGCGAGGGCGGGGTCGCGGTGATTCCGCAAAGCATCACGCGGTCAACAAGAAATGCGTCGGCGGTCCGGAAGACCGATCCGATGTTGTTGAGCGAACGAATGTTGTCGAGCACAACCGCCAACGGCAGTTTCTGCCGCCGGCGGTATTGTTCGATAGAGTCGCGATGCAGATCCCGGATGGTTTTCTTTTCCATTCGGGATGCGTGTCAGTCGATGATAGAGAATCCGGTGTAGTTCTGCAGGCATTCGGGGATGCGGATGCCTTCTGGCGTCTGGTTGTTTTCCAGCAGAGCGGCCATGATTCGAGGCAGAGCGAGGGCAGATCCGTTGAGGGTGTGGCAGAGGCGGGGTTTCTTGTCTTCGCCACGGTAGCGGCATTTCAGTCGGTTGGCCTGATATGTCTCGAAGTTGGAGACAGACGAAACCTCGAGCCAGCGTTTCTGAGCGGCGGAGTAGACTTCGAAGTCGAATGTGATTGCGGATGTAAAGCTCATGTCGCCGCCGCATAGACGGAGGATGTGCCAGGGGAGTCCGAGTTCGTCGAGGAGGTGCTGGACGTGGTCTTTCATCTCTTCGAGGGCCGCATAAGAGTCTTCGGGGCGTTCGATCCGGACGATCTCGACTTTGTCGAACTGGTGGAGGCGGTTGAGCCCGCGCACGTCCTTGCCGTAGCTTCCTGCTTCGCGCCGGAAGCAAGCCGAATAGGCGCAGTTCTTTTTGGGAAGAGAGTCGGCGGAGAGGATGACGTCGCGATAGATGTTTGTAACCGGAACTTCGGCGGTCGGGATGAGGTAGAGGTTGTCTTCGCCGACGAAGTACATCTGGCCCTCTTTGTCGGGGAGCTGCCCGGTTCCGTAGCCAGAGGCTTCGTTGACAACGTAGGGGGGCTGGATTTCAAGATAGCCGGCTTTGTTGGCTTCGTCGAGGAAGAACTGGATGAGGGCGCGCTGCAGACGTGCACCCTTGCCGACGTAGACGGGGAATCCGGCTCCGGTGATCTTCACTCCGAGGTCGAAGTCGATCAGGTTGTATTTTTTCGCGAGGTCCCAGTGGGGGAGCGCATCGTCGGGAAGTTCGGGCATGGGACCGCCTGTTTTCTCAACGACGTTGTCGGCTGCAGTCTTGCCTTCAGGAACCATGTCGCAGGGGAGGTTCGGGACGGTCAGAAGGAGATTGCGGATCTCATCTTCGGTCGCAGCGAGGGAGGCGGCGATCGTTTTCTGTTCTTCTTTGATCGATGCGACGGCTTCCTTGACAGAGGCGGCTTCCTCTTTTTTGCCCTGTTTCATCAGGGCGCCGATCTGTGCAGCGAGGCGATTGAGTTCAGCGGCTTTGTTGTCGTTGTTGAGCTGGAGGCGTTTGCGCTCGTTGTCGAGAGAGATTACGCGTCCGATCACCTCTTTTCCGTCGAAACCTTTGACGGCGAGGCGTTCGATCACGCGTTCGGGGTTATCTTTGATCTGTTGGAGTGTAAGCATATTCTAATGAATGGTTTTTGTCGTGGGGGGTGAAAACGGGGCGGCTTGATCAGGCGAGGAGTTCGCGGACTTTTGCCGAGATTACTTTGCCGTCGGCGCGTCCGGCGAGGGCTTTCGAGGCAACGCCCATCACTTTGCCCATTTCTTTGGCGCTGGAGGCTCCTGTCTGTTCGATTATTTTCTTTAGTTCGGCCACAAGTTCCTCTTCAGTAAGCTGTCGGGGGAGGTATTCCTCGATGACCGCTGCTTCGGCCAGTTCGTTTTCGGCGAGTTCGGGACGGTTCTGAGAGGCGTAGATTTCAGCGGTTTCGCGGCGCTGTTTCGCCATTTTTGCCAGAATCTTGGTTGCCTGATCGTCGGCGAGGTTTCCGTCGCTTCCTTTGGCGGTTTTCGCTTCGAGGAATTCTTTCTTTATTCCGCGGAGAGTTTCAAGACGAACTTTGTCGCGGGCAAGCATTGCCGTTTTGATGTCGGCTGATATTTTGTCGAATAAGTCCATTGGTTTATTTTGTTTTGAATGCAAAATTAGCTAAAAAACACGATAATAGATAGAAAAAACAGGAAAAATAAGTTAGGGGCGGCAGCGATGGGTCGCGCCCCGGAGGGCTCGCGGTGGCTATCAGTCTGTCTCATCGGGCCATAGACATGGTTGTCCGGTCGCTTCAAATGAGGGTCTGTCGGCGTTCATCGCGCGCAGCCGACGTCCGAGTCGCTGAGAGAGAATTCTGACGATTTCAGGCTTTTGTCCGGAGAGGTCGTTGAGTTCCGAGATGTCGTCGGGAATGTTGTAGAGTTCCTTTCGGGCGGTGTCGTAGTGGTAGATCATTTTCCAAGGGCCGCGCCGGATTGCGGCCACGAGGTTGATGCCGGGCCCGTCGTTGCCCCAGACGTTTGGAAAGTTCCAGATCAGGTCGCGGTCGGTTTCGGTCAGAGTGACGCCTGACCGCAGCAGGGGCACAAAGCTGATGCCGTCGACCGGCCGCTCGGGGTTTTCGTTCCAGTCAGCGCCGGCCATTTCGAGGATGGAGGGGTAGAAGTCTTCGATCATTACGATCCGGTCTGTCGCCGATCCGGCTTGGGTCACTCCGGGCCAGCTTACAATCATCGGCTCTCGGATACCTCCCTCAAGGAGAGAACCTTTTCCGCTGCGGAGCGGGGCGTTCTGGGTGTAGAGGGGGCCGTCGCGCCATTCCGGTTGAGTGGCGAGTCCGCCGTTGTCGCTCATGAAGATGATAATGGTGTTGTCGGGGCGCCCGTAGGTCTCGACCCAGTCCATTATGTCGCCCAGACTTTTGTCCATTCCTTCGACGAGCGAAGCGTAGGCGGCTTCCTTGGGTGTAAGGCCTTCGGCAATGTAGCGGTCGTAGAATCGCGGATCGCGGTCGATCGGTATGTGGACCGCATAGTGGGACATATACAGGAAAAACGGGCTTCCGGAATCGCGGCTTTCGCTGAGGGTGCGGATGGCTTCACGGGTCAGAGCCTCAGTGACGAATATTCCGCTGCCCCAGTATTTTTCGAGTCCAGGGACGGCCATTGGAGAGACTGGATTTCCGTCGGAAGAGTGGCCGTAGTTCAGTTCGCTGAGATATGTTGCGAGCCCACCGGCAGCATGTCCTGCAATGTTGATGTCGAACCCCCATGCTTCAGGGTATTCGCCCGGCGTTCCGATCGCTCCGAAATGAGCTTTGCCGACGTGGATCGTGCGGTAACCGTTGCGGCGGAGGTGTTCGACGAAGGAGTCGCCCACGTATGTCGCCGGAGTGCCGGGGAGGGGTGAGATCCCGTTTATGTTCCAATCGGGCAGGATTATGCCTTCTCGCTGAAGGTCGGTCGATTCGTTCTGACGGAGAGTCCAGTTTGTGACCCGGTGGCGGGCGCTGTTGGCGCCTGTCAGCAGGCTGCACCGAGAGGGGGAGCTGATTGCGCATGCATAGGCCTGGGTGAATTTCATGCCTTTTTCCGCCAGACGTTCCATGTTGGGGGTGTGGTAGGTCCGGTTATATGTTGTGACGGAATCGGCGAACGGCACGGATGTGTCCTGCCATCCCATGTCGTCGACCATGAAGAGGATTATGTCAGGGCGCTGATCGGCAGCTTCGGCCGGAATTGCGGCGGAGGCAGCGGCAATAGAATATAGCAGATGGAGATGTCGCATGGCGGGATGGGTTGGCTGTCAGTCGCAAAGATACGAAAAAACGCCGGAACTGCCTATCGCCGTCTGTGGGTCATGTCAGAAAGCGGAAAAGTACATGATGATGTCGTTGTCGATGCCTTCGAGCTGAACCCGGCAGGCGTCAAGGTTGCCTATTTTGGCTCGTCCGTCGATTTTCTGAGGCTGGATGTATTTGATCAGGAATTCGTCGATGTCAGAGGGCCGGACCACGATGTAGGGGCTGTCCTGGGTTATTCCGGTGCCTGTGCTGAAGATCAGATCGCAGATCTGAAGCAGTCTGTTCTGGAGCAGAGAAGCCGCTTCCTGATTGCCGAGGGATGCCGCAGATCCGTAGCCGGTGAAGAGAAGGTAGAGGTTGGCCGGATCTTTGGAGAGGGCTGACCAGATGAGAGAAAGAGATGTCGCATAGTCGCCGGCGGCATATGTACGGGCGATGTCGGGGTAGGTCTGCGAGGGGTTGAAACCGGGCTGGAGGGCGGTGCCGTAGTAGATGGCAGCCACTTCCGGAGCGGTCAGTTTCTGTCCGGAGGCAAAGCGGTCGGCCAGAGCTTTGTAGCTGTTGTGGTCGCTGACAGCGGCTGTGATCTGCGAGCGTTCGGGCATGAAGCGTTCGGTTGCGGCGAAAGAGGCCGAGACGGATATGATTGCGAGGAGGAGGGAAAGGATTGTCCGTTTCATAGTTCAGGGCGTGGGGAATGAATGTGAAGAATTGAAGAGTGTGGAATGTGGCTGGCCGGGAAGTCCCGCCAGAGAGATAACAAGTAACCGCTATGGATTGTTGAATCTGAGCATGGCATCGATCAGATGGCGGTCGTTGGCGAGGCGGGGAATCTTTCGCTGTCCTCCGAGTTTGCCTGTCGAGGCGAGCCAGCGGTCGAAGAGGCCGTCGGAGGCGACGGTGACTGTGAGCGGGTCGAGAAAGATATTCCCGGCGCGTTTTGCCTGATAGTCGCTGTTTTCCATGCAGAGCTGCTGGTCGAGAACGGTTTCGAAGAGCTCCATGTCGGTCGGCGGAACTGCAAATTCGATCAGCCATTGGTGGCGTCCGCGTGTGCGGCATGTCGTGAATATCGGCGCGGCGGTGTAGTTCATGACCTTGCATCCGAGTCTGCGGCAAGTTTTTGTCAGAGCGGCGTCGGTGTTGTGGACCATCACTTCCTCGCCGAATGCATTGATGAAGCTTTTGGTCCGTCCGGCAATTGAGATTCGAATGGGGCAGACCGATTCGATTCTGACCGTGTCGCCCAGCGGAAAACGCCATAGTCCGTTAGCGGCAGTAATGATCAGTTCGTAGATTTTTCCAGTCTCGATCTCCCAAGGCGGAAGAATCCGTTCGGATCCGAGCGGTTTGAATTCGAAAAAGACACCGCCGTCAATGATGAGCAGCATTCCGGCCGAGTCAAACGAGTCGCTGACGGCAAAAAAACCTTCGGAGGCGTTGTAGGTCTCGAGGTAGTGCATCCGGCCGGGATCGATTATCGAGTTGTAGAGTTCGCGGTAGGGGGCGAATGATATTCCGCCGTGGAAAAAGACTTCGAGGCCGGGCCAGACTTCATGAAGCTCGGTCACGCCTTTGCGTGCCATCACTTCCTGGAGAACTTTGAGAAACCATGATGGGACTCCGGAGATGTTGGTGATGTTGCGGTCCATCGAGGCTTCGACGAGAGCCGGGAGTTTTTTCGACCAGTCTTCCATCAGCGCTATCCGTTTCGACGGGATGCGTGCGATGTTGGCTATGGGATTGATCGCTTCGATGAGGTTTGCGGAGAGATCTCCGACTCTGACGCGGCTGTGGGCCTGGTCAGAGAGTTCGTTGGCGAAGCTGCCTCCTAGAATGAAGGCTTTGCCGGAGAAGATGCGGCTTTCGGGGTTGAGGCTCAGATAGTGGCTGACCACGTCGCGGCTACCGTGGTAGTGGTTGAGCCGCAGGGAGTCGTCGGTCACCGGAATATATTTGCTTTTGCCGTCGGAAGTGCCCGATGACTGTGCGAATCGCCTCACTTTTCCCGGCCAGAGGATATCTTTCTCGCCGCGGATCATTCTCATTATGTAGGGGCGGAAGCGGTCGTAGGGGGTCGGGGGGACAGAATCGGCAAACTGTTCGTAGGAGCCGATCATTCTGAATCCGTGGTTGCGCCCCCATTCGGTCTGACGTGCAGCTGCGATCATTTTTCGGAGCTGCGCGCGCTGGATCTCCTCGGTCTCCCCGGCAAACCGCCGGACCGCACTCAGCCTCTTCAGAAAAAACGGACGTAGGAGTCTTGTCGGATTCATTTGGATTGTCTGTTGGGATGGTAGGAGGTTGTTTTTTTAACAAACTCTAAAAAGCGGATAGCTGCAATAAGCCGCAAATTTACGTCAAAAAAGGGGATTTTTACAGTTTTGAGTGGAAAATTTCTTATTATGAAGGAGTGAATTTCGTTTTTTGTGAAAAAATATGCGTAATTTTGCGAAAACTCAGAATGAATCATGAAACAGATTAAAATAAAAAGCTACGGGCTGCTGGCGGCACTGATTCTGCTGACTGTCAGTCTGACATCGTGTGACGATGCCGACCAATACTATAGCGACAACCTCCTGACCTATTACGGATGGGAACTTGTTGCAGTCAACGGAGTCCCTGTCGTCGAGCTGGATGTCTGTGAGTTCCAGTTCTATGATTTCGGAAACGGGACCTACGGACGCTACAATGACCGCGGCGATTGGTACACGATTCCGATCACATGGGAGGTCGTCTACAGCGGCGGCGGCGCCGAGTATCTTTATGTCTATGCCCAGGGTGCGTTGCAGCCGTGGGAATATAAGATGCGTCTCTATGGCGGTCGCCCTGCTGTGCTTGAGCTTGATGATCTTTTCACTGGCGACCGTCTGACATTTCAAGCTTATTGATGCGTTATGGCTGCCAAGGATTTATCAGAAAAATGGACCGAGCTCGAACTGCTTCCGGAGTGGGATGAGACCTACTATGATGTCTACACCGGAAAGAAGCATGGCAAATGGGTCATGCTCAAAACGCTGAAGCCTCAGTATAAGGACGATCCTCGCTTTCAGGCGATGATCGAGAAGGAGTTTGACGTGAGATATAATCTCGCGCATCCGGGGATTGTCATGATCAACGACTTCGAGGATGTGCCCGGAGTCGGTCTGTCGATCATCACAGACGATGTCTACGGACTTTCGCTCAGAAAGTTGATCGACTGCAAGGAGATAACGATGGACCACATCAGACGTCTCTGCACGCAGATGATCGACGCTATGGAGTATATCCAGACTAATCATCTGGTCCACTTTCCGCTGCGCCCCGAAACGGTTATCTTTACTGAGAATATCGGCAATCTGAAGCTTATAGATGTCGGCTTCGACCAGCGCGATCAGCTGAGTCCGGCCGAGGCCACCGACGATATCCTTGCCTTCGGCCGCATTCTCTCCGAGGCTGTCAGTGCGGTTCCGGATGCGCCTGCGCAGTTGCGCCGCATTGCTGAAAAATGCTGCAATTCAGACCCGAAAGCGCGTTACCGCTCGATCCATCAGTTGCGCATGGCTCTTGCCCAGCGCTCGAACAATAAGTTTTATATCGCAATCATTATTTTCCTGCTCGCAATGATAGGAATTCTGCTATGGTTCAACTCTTCCGGGGCGCCGGCCGCCAGGGAGACCGTTGAAAATACTGCTGTTGCGGGCGGTCACATTCATACTACACAAGATTTCATAGCCACATGTCAGTTGAAATAAAAGCCCTCTCTCCGGTTCCGGGCCAGTTGCGTCCGTTTGTAAAGTTTGGAAATGAACTCTATGCAGGTTCGCCCTACTACGTCCCGTCGATGGTCATGGACGATATGCAGACACTCAACCCGAAGAAAAATCCTGCCTATGAGTACTGTCGTTCACAGGCGTTCATGGCCTACCGCGACGGCAAGCCAGCCGGGAGAATCCTTGCGATTGTCAACGACGTGGCCAATGAGCGGTCTCAGCGCAAGCAGGCACGCTTCGGTTTTGTTGATTTCATTGATGACGCGGCTGTTGTCGACGCTCTTTTCAATGCCGCCGAGGAATGGGCGCGCAAGGAAGGGATGACCGAGATGGTCGGCCCGATGGGCTTTACTGACATGGACCATGAAGGAATGCTCATCGAGGGCTTCGAGGAGATGGGAACGATGGCCACCATCTATAACTATCCCTACTATCCTGCGCACATGGAGCGTATGGGCTATGCGAAGGATGTCGACTGGATTGAGTTCCGTGTTGAGGTTCCTGCGGAGATTCCCGAGAAGTTTCAGCGTATCGCCGATATTGTCAAGAAGAAATTCGGGCTTAGAGTCGTCAAGTTCACTTCGCGCAAGAAGCTCAAGGATGCCTATGGGAAGGCTTTGTTCCGTCTCATCAACGATGCCTATGATCAGCTCTACGGCTATTGCCCGCTTTCCGAGCGTCAGATAGACCACTATATTGCCCAGTATCTCGGCTTCCTTCGCCTCGACTGTGTCAGTGTGGTCGTTGATGCCAACGACGATCTTGTCGCTGTCGGCATTTCGATGCCGTCGCTCTCAAAAGCTCTTCAGAAGTCAAAGGGAAAGATGTTTCCGTTCGGATGGTATCACATTCTCAAGGCTATCAATGGCCGCAATGATGTCATTGACCTTCTGCTGATTGCCGTCAAGAAGGAGTATCAGCGCCGAGGTGTCAACGCGCTTCTCTTTGCGGATCTGATTCCAATCTACAACAAATACGGGTTCAGGTTTGCCGAAAGCAATATCGAGCTTGAGGGCAACGAGAGCGTGCAGCTTCAGTGGCAGTATTTCAACTACCGCCAGCACCGCCGTCGCCGGGCCTGGACAAAGTCGATCTGATCCCCTTGAACTGTTTTTTAGGATGTTTTTTAGGATTAGTGCGTGTCTGATTTTTCGGATGCGGCTATCTGCTCGGCTATCTGTGTCATTCCTTTGACGGTCGGATGGCCGGCGCGCTTGTCGATGTCGTGGAGGATGACGATCCCGGCTCCATAGTGTCGGGCTGCGGTCCGGAGGGCTTCGGCCACATCTTCGCGCATGTCGGAATTTACAATAACCGTTATTTCAGTGCCGGGATAGTAGTCGCGTATCGACGAGAGCAGGTAGGTTATTGCCGGACGGACGCTGTAGAGGTCTGATTCGGTCCATCCTTCATATTTAAATTCGCCCATAGGCGATTTTGCCCAGTCATCGTTCGTTCCGCCGAATATGTAGATTATGTCCGGAGAACCGAGATCCTTGTATCGGCTGACGAAGGATCGGTCGGAATAGTCGTTGTTGCTGTAGCCGGTGTTGCAGATGGTTGCGCCGGAAGATGAGTTGTTTTTCTCGAGGCGGTAGCCGTTGTCGACGATAAGTTTGTGCCACCATGTCTGGCTGACTTTGCTGACGTCTGTCCGCTCTGGATTGGCCACTGTCGAATACCATACGCGATTCCTGTCGTTCGACATGAATCCCTTGAATGTCGAATAGGAGTCTCCGAGGATTGAGACGCCTTTGCGGCTCTGTGGGCTTGCGTCAGGCGAGCCGACGATAATGACTGAGAGGAGGATCAGCAGACGGAAAAGGTGTTTCATGATTGTTTTTCTGAGGGTGTGACGGGATGGATTGTCCTGACAAAGATAGTCAACAAATTTGAAAAACACCGGAAAGACCGGGCAAAATAAAAAAAGCTCCGACTTTTTACAGTCGAAGCTTTTTGCGCTTCAGGATGGGCTTGAACCAACGACCCCCTGATTAACAGTCAGG
>CAJUHM010000015.1 GCA_910586475.1 uncultured Muribaculaceae bacterium
GGCGGAAGTTGAGTCCGCGGCAGTGGTCGGGGGTTCGGGAGGAGACGAGGATGGGTTGCCAGCGGGGGTCAGGAAGGGTGCGGAGCCGCTTTTGGGGGAGTATGCGGCTGATGTCGGCACGACGACGTCCGACGACGCAGAATGGGTCGCCGGGCTGGACGACTGTGGCTCGCCAGAGAACATAGTCGGCGAGGGTCTGCCGGATAGTTTCGACGGATGAGGGTGTGTTGCAGAGGATGAGGCGCTGGGGCTGACGGCGTGCGCGCTGCCGCTCGAGGTGGGCCACGGCGCGGCGGGCATGGGGGTGCAGGCGGTAGCCGGCCCAGCGTTCGAACTGTGCGGCATAGTCGCGGCGGAAGAGATGGCGCGGGCGCGGAGGTATGAGGGGGCGGCATTGCAGCATATCGCCGCAAAGATAGGGCCAAGGGGAGAGGATTACGATGCCAAATTCAATATCGTTTCTGAGAGAGTGTTTGAATTTAAACCGCGTTGACAGTAATACGAATGAACGGCAGAAACTTCAAAATAATCCTGAGGTCTTTTTTGGCGAATTCCGCCAAGTCTCATCAGTCGCATATCTCGCTATGTTCCCTGCGTCAACTCGCGGAATTCGTTCAAAAAATTTCCTCAGTCTTAATTTGATTTAATTCCAAACATACTTTTAGGGGAGGGCTATTGCTTTATCAGAAGGAGGGCGTCGCCAACGTGCAGGCGAGTGTCGCCTTTGGGTACGATATACGTGCCATCCTTGCGCCGGATCATTATGACGAGTGATTTTTCGGGGATGAGTGCGTTTCTGAGGGTTTCGCCGTCGATCAGCATGTCGGCCGTTACTTCCATCTCACTCATTGAAGAGGCTGCTTTGTCTGGGAGCTCGACGCCTGAGAAGGCCGATTCGCGGACCGGAGAACAGAGTCTGAGCCATCGGGCCATGTGAGTGACGGTTGTTCCTTGTATGAGCAGAGAAAGAATGGTGATGAAGAATACGATGTTGAAAATGAAAGGAGCGTGGCCGACGGTTGGAGAGATCAGGGCGTAGGTTGCAAAGATTATGGGGACGGCGCCGCGCAGTCCGACCCACGCGACATATAGTCTGGCCCGTAAAGAGTAGCTGCGGAAGGGAAGGAGAGAGATGAAAACGGCCACCGGTCGGGCAACAAGGATCAAGAAAAGACCGAGAGCGATTCCCGGGACAACGACATGGGTCAGTTCGGAGGGGTTGACAAGCAATCCGAGTGTAAGGAACATGATTATCTGGACGAGCCATGTGAATCCTCCGAAGAAGGTTGTGATAGTGCGTTTCATCGGCAGCCTGGTGTTTCCAACGACAACGCCTGAGACGTAGACGGAGAGGTAGCTGTTGCCACCTGCAAGTTCAGTCAGCGAGAATGAGAAGAATACGCATGCGATCATCAGGACGGGATACATGAATTCGTTGTCGGACCGCAGGCGGCGGACAAGCCAGACGGCTGCGTAGCCAACGAGAAGTCCGCCGAGTGCTCCAAGAGCGAGCTGCGCGGCCATCATGGCTGAAGATGAGAGTATTATTCCGGAGATGGAAACGGCCTCGATGTCGGTTGCGGTCAGGCCTATGAGCATAATGACGAGTAGGTAGGTAACGGGGTCGTTGGAGCCGCTTTCGAGTTCGAGGGTCTGGCGGAGGTTTTCCTTGAGCTCGGTGCGAGCGGATCCGAGTATGGAAAACACAGAGGCGGAGTCGGTCGATGACATGATTGCCGCAATGAGCATGGATTCGATCCATCCGAAAGCATAGTCAGGCGCGAAGAGGTGGAAGAGATAGTAGATGAAGGTGCCTGTCAGGAGAGTTGTAGTCAGAACTCCGAGCGTGGCAAGCACGAGGCCCGGTCCGAGAACGGGACGGATGTCGCGCAGGCGTGTGTCGGCACCGCCGGAGAAAAGGATAATGCTCAGGGATACCATTCCGATGAATTGTGTGGCTTCGGCAGAATCGAAGTGGATTCCGAAGCCGTCGACTCCCGCAAGCATGCCGACTCCAAGAAAGAGAACCAGGAGGGGGAGGCCATAGCGGCTGCCTGTCCGTCCGGCAAAGACACTCAGCAGCAATAGGGCGGCAGAGACGAGTACGATATTGTTAGGTGTCAGTTCCATAAAGCGAAGTTGGATTCTACTTATGCAAAGATAGGAATAAGGACGGGATTGACAAAACAGGGTGGAGCAGTCCGGTCGATCGGTATCGGCGCAAGATGGGAGGGCTGAAATGAAGAAAAACGGTCGGTTGTCCGGCGTGGTTAACAAACATTAACTAATGGGGGGGGGTAAATGATAAGGAATGTTTAATTTTGCAGTCTCTGTGGGGTTCATGTTAATTTAAGAAACTGTTTAAATTTACTACGAAAAAAATGTTATAAATCATTCTTGTGGGTTTATTGAGGTCTTTTATGGTTGTTTTCACCGAGTTTCATCGGTCACATAGCCCGCTGTGCTCCCTGCGTCAACTCGCGGAATTCGTTCAAAAAATTTCCTCAGCCTTAATTTGATTTAATTCCAAACACTCTCTAAACCAATCCAATAAACTGCAATATCGTGAAAAGCAATGGGAATTTTTATAGACCGACAGCATGCAAACGGACAGTAGCAAGGTTAGTGGCTGTCGTAATGGTCTGTTTCGCCGTGATGACGTCGAATGCCCAAAAGATGTCGGTCGCTTCTTTCAAGCCTGACGAGAGAGACCAGACGGCAATGCTTGAGCCGACTATGAAACTCGACCCGAATGGCGATAAGTGTGCTTTGATCAGGATTGTCACGACAGAGAGGGGCTTCCAGTTCGATACGGGTATGCTTGGAGTGGTTAAGATAGAGGAACAGAATGAAGCACATCCAGGTGAGATATGGCTATATGTTCCCAGCGGGGTGATGAAAATCAATATCCAGCATTCTCAGTTCGGTGTCATCAAGGACTATGATCTGAAACAACGTCTTAAGCAAGGCAGAACTTATGTCATGGAACTTACATCGGACATGGTTTATAATCTTGTGGTCAATTATGACAATGAGAAGAGCCTTGATGTTGATGTTTATCCGGCCAATGCGAAATTCAGACTTAACGGAGTTGAGAAGGAACTTGACGACAATGGGAAAGCGTCGTTGCAGCTTGCGTTCGGCAAATACCGTTACCGGGTCGAGGCGGATTACTATCACCCGGAAGAATCGGATCTGACGATAGATGACAAAGAGAACCGACAGCGGCTATCGGTGCGGCTGAAGCCGGCATTCGGGTATCTGAATGTCCAGACGCTGGAATCTGATGGAGGAGAAGTTTATGTCGATGAAGAAAGAGCCGGGTCGATTCCGCTTTCGGAATATCCGCTGAAAAGCGGCGAGCATAAGATCACGGTGTATAAGAAATTGTATAAGCCATACACGACGAATATCGTAATGAAGGACAGCGCGGCAGTAGATCTGACGCCTGATTTCGAGCCGAACTATGCTGACTATGATATACAGGTCAGTGGCGATAGAGACGCGCAGATCTTTATAGACGGCGAGAGAGTCGGGACCGGAAAGTGGCAGGGTCGTCTTGAGGCGGGCCACCATGTAGTCGAGGCAAAGAAGGAGAACTACAGGACGGTCAGAGAGGAAGTGGATGTCGAGAGAGATGTTCCCCGGAAAGTTTCGCTTCCTCAGCCGCAGCCGATCTACGGGACTCTTGCGATTACGACCTATCCGGACAAGGCAAAGGTCTATATTGACGGCGAGAGCAAGCCATCGGGGGAGACCGGCTTTACGGACAGCCGTCTGATTGTAGGGCGTCATCATGTCAAGCTGGTTCTGAAGGGTCACAAGACAGAGGAGTTCGATGTGGATATCCAGGAGGGTATGCCGCAGCGTATCCATAAGGATCTGACTGATTTCTGCAATGCGGTCATCTATTCATATCCGGTTGCGAATGTGTCGCTCGACGGAGTTCCGATGGGTCAGACACCATTGCAGCTGAACCGAGAGGCGGGACCGTGTCAGGTGGTTGTCTCGGCCAAGGGTTACACAACCTACAGCAAGCGGGTGAATCTCAACGGAACAACGGAGGATTTCAGAATCGAGCTGAAACGGAATTACGTGCGCCCGTATGAGTTTTACATGCAGTGTGGCTATAGCTTCGGCGGGATGAAGGACGTCAATATCGGTGCTGGTTTTTATTACAATAATGTCAATTTCGAGGGTAGCTATCTTATGAGTCCGGATAAGGGCGAGAAGATTTTCTGGAGCAACGGAAGCGACGAGCCGATCAAGGCGCGTTACAAACCTTTGGGCGGAAATGTCAAGATCGGTTACGGAATCCGTCTGAACCGGCGCATGCGTCTGACGCCTCAGGCGGGAGTTGCGTTTCTGTCGCTCAAAGAGTCGTTTGACGAAGCATCCGGTATGGAAAGCATTGCTGACGGAGCAAAGGCGGTCAGTGTCGGCGCGGGATTGCGGTTGAGTTTTGCGATCGCACCATGCGTGGGCGTTTCGGTAACGCCGGAGTACCTTGTCGGAGCAGGCAAATCGGATGGTTTCAAGGCTCTTTCCGAGGTGTCGCCGAAGATCAAAGGCTATGTCGAAGGATTCAAATGTAATGTCAGTCTGAATTTATTTTTCTGAATATGAAAAAGACACTAATATATATCAGCGCATTTATTTCGATTGTCGGTCTTTCGGGATGCGACGATGATTTCGACAAGGAGAGCGGATTCAGTCCGTCGCTGTCGGCGCACTATCTTCGTCCGTCGGAAACCGTATTTGAATCACCGATGGCGGCGGCATTCACGAGAGATTTTACGATCGAGAGTGTCGAGACTGCGTGGTTGTTTTCGGATGTAGCTGATTGGATCAGCCTCAGTCCGGCGTCGGGAAGCGGTTCGTCGGCCGTCAGGCTAAGCGTCGAAGAGAATCGGGACGCCGATAACGGAAGGACGTCGATTTTCTATCTGCAGTCGGCCGATCCGGGTTGGAATTTCGCAAGAGCGATGTCTGTTTCTCAGGCGAAGGCAGAGGCGATGGTGAGACCGGATACGAATTCGCTGTTGTTCGGCGGAACTGCGGGAGAGCAGCGGGTCAGAATCGAGGCCAACTGCGAGTGGACGGCTGAATGTCGGGAGGATTGGGTCGTGTTGTCGCAGGATGCCGGTTCGGGCATTCTGACGGTTGCGGTCAGCGAGAATTCAGGAGCGGACTACCGCAGTGCGACGGTTACTCTTTCGTATGGAGAGGGGAAATCTGCATCAATCGAGATCACGCAGTCGCCAGCTGACATAACATCGTCGGTCTATACGCTGGAGTATGGGAATGCGGCTTCGAAGTATGACGTCGTGATCGAGTCGGAGACGGAGTGGCACAGCACGGTTTCCGACAGTTGGATCAGTGTCAGTCCGTCGAGCGGGAATGCCGGGCGGACGCAGGTGGCGATCGAAGTCGCACCGAATACGTCGGTCGCGTCGAGGAGCGGTTATGTCACTTTGCTGACGGGGTCGGCCGAGAGGATTCAGATAGCGATTGTCCAGAAAGGAATATATATTGAAGCGACGGAGAGCCTTTCGTTCAGTTCGGCGGCGGAGTCGCAGACGCTTTCGGTGCGTAGCAATACTAGCTGGGCTGTCGCAAGCAAGCCGAGCTGGATTTCGATGTCGAAGGAATCTGGTGAAGGTGACAGCAATATAACTGTCGGGACGACGGAGAATCCGAATACGGTTTCGCGCACGGGCGAAATCGTATTCAGACAGGAGGGTCTGTCGATCGAGTGCAGGGTCAGAGTAGTCCAGTCGGGCAAAATGCTGTCGGCCGAAGTAGGGGTGCTTGAGTTCAGTGCCAGGGCAGGAGTGCAGACGTTCAGTCTTGTTTCGGATGCTTCGTGGAGATCGTCGAAGACCGCAGACTGGTTCAGCATGACGCCTGTCACGGGGCAGGGCAGCGCGACGGTCAGTGTAAGCGCCGAGGAGAATCAGTCGACAGACGAGCGGAGCGGCCGCATTGATTATCTGTACGGAGACAAGACGGTTTGTGTCAATGTCCATCAGCTCGGACAATATCTGACGATCGAGGACGGGGCATTTGAGTTCGGGTCGAGAGGTGGATCGCACCGGATCGAATTGTCGACGAGCGAAGACTGGACCGCAGAGACCGAAGGGCCGGTTTCGTGGCTTAAGCTTTCGGACCTGTCGGGTTCGGGCAGCGGGGTGATCACAATGAAGGCAGAGGAGAACCGTACGGTCAGCGACCGCACGGCGACCGTCGTCATCAAGGCTAAGTATGCGCAGAGTGTCAGGATAGTAGTCAAGCAGAAGGCGCGTTATCTTTCGGTTTCGAGTCAGAGCGTGCAGTTTTTCTCGGAAGGAGGCACTTCGGAAGCGGTTTCGATAGATACGGACGGCGCTTATGAGATACGTTCCGACGCAACGTGGTTTACGGTCAACAAAGGCGCCGGAGACACGTTTACGGTCACGGCGTCGGCGAATTCCTCGAGTGAGGTGCGCAGCGGAAAAATCACAATCGCCCTTACGGATCTTACTACGGGATCGCTTTCGCTTGAACTGACCGTGATGCAGGCCGGCAAGGGTGGATCGTTTATCATAGGCGGATTTCCGGATGACAGTGACTGGAGTGTCAGTGGAAACGGAACTGTGACGATCACGGGCTATACGTCGGACAAGAACTGGAACAGCTATTCGCGCGGAGGTCTAAATGTCCGGCGCGGAAGCGGCGAGCAGTGAGAAATAAAGAGATAATGACTAAAAATTCATAATTCAATTAAAGATGATGATTTCAGGTAGAATAAAATCGATACTGTTGTTTTCGCTCTGTCTGTCGGCGTTCAGTGCCTGTTCGACGCAGGATGAGATTCTTGAGGATATCGGGCAGAATGAAGAGGCAGGGCGCCCTCATACATGCGAGATGGTTTTCAATGTAACCAGATCGGGATTCGACGGTGCTCCCCAGAGCCGCGCGGCGTCCGGATGGAAGGAGGGCGACAAGATCTATCTTACGTTCACGACAAGCGGCGGCAGCTCGTACGGAGATGCTGTCTATAAGGACGGAGCGTGGATGGTAAGCTATTACGGGTCGCTGACGTCGGGCGTCAAGACGGCGTGTTCGGCGGTGTATTTCGACAATGCGGATTCGGAGGTCGGGTCGATGGTGAGACTGACTGAGAATTCGGGGATCTATGAGGACCGCAGCGGGTCGTATGTCTTCAATGGCGGGACACTTACTGTCACTGCGGCGCTCAAGCCGAAGACGGGGCGCATCCGATTTTCGGGGAATGCCGGTGAGGCGATAACGGTGAGCGGTATCTCGCATTTTACGTCGTATGATTTTTCAACCGGAAAGTTCTCGACGACGGCAGATGTGATCAAAACGAAGGTAGAATTGGGCTACACGCCATATATCTACGGAGAGTTTACGGATCGGGAGTTGCCGAGGCTGAACCTCATCACGTCGACTTCGGGCTTTACGCGGTGTCCGTCAACGTCGATATTCCGGGCCGGAGAGAGCGGTTACATGACGATTCCGACGGTGTCGTCGCACAGCGGCTGGCTTAATTCGGTGGTGTTTAAGGTGAACGATGTTGAGTTTACGATGATCCCTGTCGAGAGAGAGTTGGGCAGTTTCCTTATGTGTGAGACAGAAACGACAAACGCGCTGTATAATGCGGTGATGGGGACTACCAGAGCGAATCCTCAGCAGCCGGTAGCCGGTCTGAGTTCATATTACAGCAGTTTTATGTCAAAGTTGTCGTTGCTTATCGGTCTGACGTTTGATTGTCCGACTGCGGCGGAGTGGTATTATGCGGCGAAGGGGGGTAACCGGTCGAAAGGTTATGAGTATTCAGGCGGCAATATTCTTTCGGAGGTAGGATGGTATGAAGGGAATTCGGGCGGCGAGCTTCATGATGTCAAGCAACTGCAGCCGAATGAGCTTGGCTTCTATGATATGTCAGGCAATGCCTGCGAGTATGCCAACAACGGAGTCTATTATCTGGGTGGCTATTACAGATCGAATGAGGGCGCATGTGTGGTCAATACCCAATTTCCGAATTCGTCGGGATCATCCGCGTATTGCGGATTGCGTTTTATAATGAGATTGTCAAATCAATAAGTAAGTCATAAAAAAACATCAGCTATGAAGAGAATTATCATGATTATTCTTGCCGCCATCATGATGGTGCCGGCGGTTGAAGCGGAAAACAAGCAGCTTCAGAAGGCTCTGAAAAAGGAGTATAAGGCCAAGATGAAAGAGTATAAGAAAGAGAAGTGGACTCTTTTCGGAAGCAGCCGCACGCTTGAGGTTGCGTTGCTTCAGCACTATGACAAACTCAACACACTTGGCGAGGACGCGCAGGAGGTTGTGGGGATCGCATCGCGGTTCAAGTCGAAGAATGTCGGCCATCAGCAGGCGATCAACAATGCATGTGTGACGTATGCCCAGCAGGCCGGCAGCCATCTGAAGGGGCGTGTTGTCAGCGATATGTCGGCCAACGGAGATGATCCGTCGGCTGAGTTCGATCATTTCTACGGGGCGTATGAGCGTCTGGTAGAGAAGGAGATCAAGGGAGAGATGACGGAATCGTACAGCATAATCCGCTGTGTCGATCCAAAGGCGGGAGAATATGAGATGCAGACGTTTTTCATAGTCAATGAGAGTGCCGCTACCCGAGCACGTATCCGCGCAATGGAGAATGCATTGAAAGAATCAGAGGCCGCACAGCGTTATGCTCAGAAAGTCAGCGATTTTGTAAAGGAAGGATTTGCAGAGTGATGAGAACGGTCGCTTTACTGGCAGCATTTTGTCTGTCGATTGTCGCGGTTCCGGTTTACGGACAAAACTGGGCCGCGATAAAAGCCGACGGGACTTATTTGTGGGGCGAAGGGTGGGGCACCACAGTGGCCGAAGCGGACAAACAGGCCCTGAATGACCTGATCAGCAAGATTTCACTTCAGGTTACGGGTAGTGTGTCGCATGACGAGCGGGAAACAGCTTCGAATTCGGGAGTAGAGACGAGCAGTACGTTTCGGTCAAGTGTGAGCACGTATTCAGCTGCGACACTCGTGAATACGGAAAAAATCATTATCGAGAACGAGCCAGACGCGCACGTAGGCCGATGGATAAAGCGTTCGGACATAGACAAGATTTTCGAGGGTCGTAAGAACAAGATTTCAGATTATATATCGTCGGCCATCAAGGCAGAGCGGCAAGGCAAGATCGATGTGGCGCTGAAGGATCTCTATTGGGCGTTTGCCCTGACGAAGACACTTCAGAATCCGAATGAATACAGGTATGAGTGCGATGAAGAGGGTCCGGTGCTTGCAGTTACGTGGATTCCGCGGCGGATAAACGAAATATTCGAGCAGCTCGAGGCGGAGCCGGCCCGCAGGGATGGCGATGATCTCGAACTTCGGATCACTTATAAGGGAAAGCCGGTCAATTCGGTCGACTATACGTATTTCGACGGCAGGGACTGGAGCAATATCTGTTCGGCAAAAGACGGGCTGGGAGTTCTTGAGCTTGCCCCGGGCAACCGGAATTCATACTATCAGGTGAAATTTGAATATGAATACCGCGGAGAGTCGCATATAGACCGGGAGGTTGAGAGTGTGCTGAATTCGATAGGGAGCATTCCGATGCGAAATGCCTATAAGGCAGTGAAACCGGAACCGGCTGTTGCCGAGAGCCCGAAGGAAACAGCAAGCTCTGATGTGGAGACCTCGTTTGCCTCGATAGCGAAGGAGATCTATGAGATGCCGCCGGCTGTTGACGATGATCTGAAATATCTGGAAGTTCTGAAGAGACTTTCAAAATCGATAGTAGAGAAGCGTTATGAGGCGCCGGAAGAGTTTTTTACGGCTGAAGCCAGGGATATTTACGAGCGTTTGATCAAGTATGGCCGGGCTAAGATTGTCGGAACGCCGACCTATACGTTCTACCGCAACGGCGATAATGTAATGGCGCGAGGTCTTCAGATGTCCTTCTCGTTTAGATCGGGTCTGAGAAAGTCGTTTGTGGAGGAGGTTGTCTTTTCCTTTGACCAGGCGGGGCTGATCAATAACATATCGTTCGGTCTGGGGAAGACAGCGGAAGCCGATATACTCGGGAAGGGCGTTTGGGACGAGAACGCGCGTTTTGCAATAATGAATTTTCTCGAAAATTACCAGACAGCCTACGCTTTGAAACGGCTGGACTATATCTCGTCGGTGTTTGATGATGACGCCGTCATCATAACGGGTAGCGTCAGTCATGTTCCGTCGCGTAAGCTTGGAACAGGCGACGGCCAGGGAATGGTTTTTGCTCATGACATCATCAAGTATAACCGTCACAGCAAGGATTCGTATCTTAGCCATCTGAAAAAGAGTTTCGCAAGTAAAGAGTATATCAATATCCGTTTTGCCAGCAATGATGTGCGGAAGCTTGGCAAGGGCGGGGAGCTGTATGCCATACAGATTTCGCAGGAATATTATTCATCGAACTACGGCGACAAGGGCTATCTTTTTCTGATGGTCGACATCAATGATCCGGAAAAGCCGATAATAAAGCTGCGTACATGGCAACCGGAACGGGATCCGGAGTTCGGACTCTACGGTCCGGAGCATTTTAAATGATTTGATTTTAAAATACGTGGAAACCACACAATTGTTAACGCCGGAGACTGATTGGAAGCCTCCGGCGTTAACAATTCTTTCAGAAGCCGCGACTGCTGTATCTTCCGAGTGAGCTGCTGCGAAGTGTATTTGTCGTCGTTTGATTACCAAAGTTTCACAAATTTTTTATTAACTTTGCGTATATATACAACTCAATATGCCAATGCAGCCACATATCAACGTTAATCGATGGTTAACTATTCTTGTTGCCATGTTATTTTGTTCATTCGTAGGTTATGCACAAATCTACAAAATGTATCAAACAAAAAATTATCATAATCAGTTGCGTTTGAATACTGCCACTGGCGAAGTTAAACAAATTCAGGACGACGGTCAATCTTGGATAATTTGCCCTGGCATAGATAGCTCTCTTGATCAATCTGGGCGATTCAATCTTAATGAAACTAAAAATATGTGGAATTTCATATTACTTGACTCATATACAGGGCGACTTTGGCAGGTACAGTATAGTTCAAAAGATCTCGATGCTTTAATGTGTATCCCTATTAATGAAGATGAATTGGCACAGGCATCTCGACCAATATTCTCTATATCTCCACTTACGAGCATGTATCAATATTATCTTATAAATGAGCAAAATGGCGATATGTGGAAATTCCAATGGAGCACAAACGGTGACGATTACCGTTGGATAGAGAGACAGTAGATGTCTTTTCGACCATAATACAAAGTCCATAACTTTGTGGAAAACAACCACAAGTTATGGACTTTCGTAGATGATACGCTCTCATACGTTCCGTGGGGCGGTGACAACCTTTAGCTCATCGACCGAATGGGAGATAATCAGATGCCGTTCGACTTGCTCGCGCTCGTCGAGAAAGACGAAGCTTTGACAACCTGCCAATGTTTCAACGCCGAAGGCTGCTATCGGTTCATGAAGTCGGTCAGGCGGGGCAGGAGGCGTTCGGCGGTCGTGCGGCCGATATTGTAGACTTGCGTCATTCTGGCCTTGTCGGTCGAGATCCGGCCGATCGGGAGGGGGCGGTCGGGAGCGATGACGAATGTGTCGCCTCGTTTCACTCCTTCGTCGACCAGGCGCAGCTGTGCGTTGTACATCTCGTGGCGGCGTGACATTGCTTCGGCTATCGCTTTATGGCTGCGCATGAGTGTTTGCCATAGCCAGCGGGATGAGGGCTTCTTTATATAGTCGCGGGGCTGCGTGAGAACCACGACATTGCGGATGTAGCCGATCGAGCGGAAATAGGCCAGGGGGATGGAGTCTGAAATGCCTCCGTCGAGCATCAGCCGGCCGTCGTCGACTTTCACCGGGCGCGTCACAGCGGGCATGGATGCTGAGGCGCGAAGCCATTCAAGCGATTGGCGGTCTACCCGGTCCATTCGGTAGTAGACGGGCTGTCCGTCAGCGACGTCTGTTGCGACGAGATAGAATTCCATTGGGTTCTGTTCGAAGGTCCGGATGTCAAAGATGTCGAGTTGCAGAGGGAGGGTGTGATAGGCAAATTCGGCTCCTACGAGGTTGCCGGTGGTGATCAGAGACCGCAGGCCCATGTAGCGCGGGTCGCCGGCATATTTAAGGTTATAGCGGAGAACGCGGCCTGGTTGGTGCGATTTGTAGTTGCACCCGAAGCTTGAACCGGCCGAGACTCCGATTAGTCCGTCGAATTCAATTCGGTTTTCCATCATAACGTCTATGACGCCTGCGGTGAAGAGTCCTCTCATGGCCCCTCCTTCAAGAACAAGTCCGGTTTTTGCGCTGTCGTTCATAAAGAGTCGTTTGAATGCAAAAGTAATCATAAATTTTGATTGTCCGCTATTGTCAGGCGTAAACTATAATAAATTATAATATTGACTCCGGAAGGGAATTTTAGGGGGATTCGGTCGGGTTATGTTGTAAAAATATTGTAACTTTGCTAATTGGGCCGGATTAGGCCGCTGACAGTTTCTTATGACCATATGACGCTCTCTAAGGAAAATGGAATTTAAATTATCTTCAGATTATCAGCCGACGGGCGATCAGCCTCAGGCCATAGAGCAATTGAGCCGGGGTGTGGAGGATGGGCTTGCCGCCCAGACGCTTCTCGGTGTGACGGGTTCGGGCAAGACGTTTACGATGGCTAATGTCATTCAGCAGGTAAAGCGGCCTACGCTGATACTGAGCCACAACAAGACGCTTGCGGCGCAGCTCTACGGGGAATTCAAGAATTTTTTTCCGGAGAATTCGGTGCAGTATTTTGTTTCATATTACGATTACTATCAGCCGGAGGCTTATATTCCGTCGGTCGACAAGTATATCGAGAAGGATCTGATGATCAATGACGAGATCGACAAGCTGCGTCTGTCGACGACGTCGGCTCTTCTGTCGGGGCGTAAGGATGTGATTGTCGTCAGTTCGGTTTCGTGTCTTTACGGCATGGGTAATCCGGATGATTTCAATTCGAATGTGATTGACATCCGTGTCGGCCAGCAGATCGCGCGCAATGTTTTTCTGCGTGAGCTTGTCAATGCGCTCTATTCGCGCAATGAGGTCGATTTCCGTCGCGGGAATTTCCGTGTGAAGGGGGACACGATCGATATTTATCTGGCATATGAGGAGATCGTGGTGAGGGTTGTGTTCTGGGGCGATGAGATCGAGTCGATCTCGACGTTCTATCCGACAGATTATGTCACATTGGGCAGTCACGAGGCTTTCAGGATTTTCCCGGCGAATATATTCGTCACGTCTCCGCAGCGCATGGCTTCGGGTCTGGCGCAGATCGAGCTTGATCTCGGCGAACAGGTTGGCTTTTTCGAGAAGGAGGACCGTCCGCTTGAGGCTAAACGACTGTATGAACGAGTGACCTACGATATCGAGATGATGCGCGAGGTCGGCCATTGTTCCGGGATTGAGAATTATTCACGCTATTTCGATGGCCGCAGTCCCGGGATGAGACCGTTCTGTCTGCTGGACTATTTTCCGAAGGATTTCCTTATGATTATCGACGAGAGCCATGTCACCCTGCCGCAGGTCAGGGCAATGTACGGGGGCGATCTTTCGCGAAAGATGAATCTGGTCGAGTATGGTTTCCGGCTTCCGGCGGCACTCGACAACCGTCCGCTCAATTTTGAGGAGTTTGAGAGTCTGACGCCTCAGGTCATCTATGTCAGCGCGACTCCGGCCGATTATGAGCTGGAACGGTGTGAGGGTGTTATCGTCGAGCAGATCATCCGTCCGACCGGACTGCTCGATCCGGTCATAGATGTCCGTCCGTCGCTGAATCAGATCGATAATCTGATGGAGGAGATTGCGCTTCGGATCGAGCGTAACGAGCGAGTGCTTGTGACAACTCTGACGAAGCGAATGGCAGAAGAGCTGAACGATTATCTGACGAAACTGAAGATAAAGGCAGCGTATATCCATAGCGATGTGGACACGCTTGACCGCATAAGGATTCTCGACGATTTGCGTTCCGGTGTCTATGATGTGCTGATCGGAGTCAATCTTCTGCGTGAGGGTCTTGATCTTCCCGAGGTTTCGCTGGTTGCGATTCTGGATGCGGACAAGGAGGGATTCCTAAGGTCGCACCGTTCGCTGACGCAGACAGTCGGGCGTGCGGCGCGAAATCTGAACGGAACGGTCATCATGTATGCCGATAAGATTACGGACAGTATGCGTCAGACAATCGATGAGACAGAGCGTCGCCGCTCGCTGCAGCTTGCCTACAATGAGGAGCATGGCATCACGCCTCAGGCAATCGTGAAGGCGCGCAACCGCATTATCGGAGTTGACGATGACGAGGCGGATGTTTCGGCGCCGTCAGGTCAGGACCGTGGCCGCAAGCCGCAGAAGAGCAGCCGGGAGGCTACGCGCGAGGCGCGTCGCAATGTCATATATGACAATGAGTTTTCTTCGAAGGTCGATCTTGCCGCCGATCCGGTGATTCCTTATATGAGCCGGGAGGAGCTGCAGCGCACGATCAATGCTCGCCGTCAGTCGATGGTGGAGGCGGCCAAGAACATGCAGTTCATGGAGGCGGCGCAGCTGCGTGATGAGGTCATAAAACTTGAGGAACGATTAAAAGAGTGTCTGGAATGAAGGATATTGAAAGAAGAGAAGAAACTATCGGATTTGGTCGCGAGCGATTCGACACGCGGCTTTATCTGCCTACGTCGGTCAAGGAGATGAAGGCACTCGGGTGGGACGGGGTCGATGTAGTTCTGTTCAGCGGGGATGCATATGTCGATCATCCGTCATTCGGTGCGGCAGTCATCGGGCGCACGCTGCAGGCCGAGGGCTTCAAAGTCGCGATCGTTCCGCAGCCTAACTGGCAGGACGATCTGCGCGATTTCCGTAAGTTCGGAGCTCCGAGGCTGTTTTTCGGGGTTTCGGCCGGCGCGATGGATTCGATGGTCAACCACTACACGGCTGCTCGACGTCGCCGTTCGGACGATGCCTATACGCCTGGCGGCCGCCACGGGGCACGTCCCGACTATCCGTCGATTGTCTATTCAGAGATTCTGCGACGGATCTATCCGGATGTGCCGATAGTTCTGGGCGGCATCGAGTCGTCGCTTCGCCGTCTGTCGCATTATGACTACTGGCAGGATTGTCTGCGACCGTCGATCCTGACGGAAACGCCTGCCGATATGCTGAGCTACGGAATGGGGGAGCGGACGGTCGTCGAGATCGCCAGACGTCTGCGCGACGGAGAGAAGATTTCGGATATGGCGGATCTCGGGCAGACGGCCGTGGTGCGCCCGTTGTCGGAAATGGTTTCGGCGGATGAACGTAATATAATTCTCCATTCTTTTGAGGCGTGTCAGGCTGACAAGCGTAAACAGGCGGAGAATTTCAAGCATATCGAACAGCAGAGCAACCGCTACGAAGGCGCGACGCTCTGGCAACCTCACGGCGATGTTGTGGTCAGGGTCAATCCGATGCTTTCGCCGATGGATGTCGGAGAGATCGACCGTTCGTTTGATCTGCCTTACACCCGCTACCCGCATCCGCGCTATAAGGGGAAGGTCATTCCGGCCTACGATATGATCCGGCATTCGGTCAATATGCACCGAGGCTGTTTCGGCGGATGCGCGTTCTGTACGATTTCGGCCCATCAGGGGAAATTCATCGCTTCCCGAAGCAAGGAGTCGATTCTGAGGGAGGTCAGAAAGGTTGTCGGAATGGATGATTTCAAGGGATATGTCTCTGATCTCGGCGGTCCGTCGGCCAATATGTATGGTCTGAGCGGCAAGAACCACGAGATTTGCCGGCGTTGCATGCGTCCGTCGTGTCTCCATCCGAAGCCGTGTCCGAATCTCAACACGGACCACAGTGCGCTGCTGGATGTCTATCATGCGGTCGATGCCCTTCCCGGGGTCAAGAAGTCTTTTGTCGGCAGCGGAGTCAGATATGATCTTTCAATGCATCCGACCGGCGACAGAAGGGTCGATGAGACGAACCGGCGCTACAATGAGGAGCTTATCGAGCATCATGTTTCGGGGCGTCTGAAGGTTGCTCCGGAGCATACGTCGCCGACGGTGCTCAATTTCATGCGAAAGCCGGATTTCGAGCAGTTCTATCGGTTCAAGTCGATATTCGACCGGGTCAACGACCGCTGCGGTCTGCGTCAGCAGCTGATTCCATATTTTATCTCAAGCCATCCGGGCTGTCGCGAGGTCGATATGGCAGAGCTGGCTGTCGAGACGAAGGCCCTCAGTTTTCATCTCGAGCAGGTTCAGGATTTCACTCCGACGCCGATGACTCTCGCAACCGAGATCTATTACACCGGCTATCACCCCTATACCGGCGAAAAGGTCTTTACGGCTACGACTCCTGCCGAGAAGAAGGCTCAAAGGAAATATTTCTTCTGGTATGATCCGGCCAATCGGCAGGAGATTGTCGGCTCTCTCAAACGCCTTAACCGAGAGGATCTGGCCGCTCAGCTCTATCCCGCTTACCGTCCGAAGCCGGGACGACTGAAAGATCCGGCCGGGCGTGGCCAACAACCGGACAGAGACAGGCGGGGAGTCCGCGGGCCGAGCGGTCAGGCGTCGGAAAGGCCGCGTTCGGGAAAGAAGAGGCACAGATGAGACTTCATCGCATGACAACAATGAAAAAATCAATCAAATCTATATATTAAAACAATTCCAATCAACTGAAATGTTACATTCATTAAAAAACATTCTTATGGTTTCAGCGGCATTGGCGGCTACCGGTTGCAGCAGCGGACAGCAGGATGGTTCCGATGTCATTGACAAACCGGATTTCACGCCTGAAAACGGCCAGTTTGACATCAATGCGCTTGAAGCGCTCGGCCGCGTCAGCGAACCGAAGATCTCGCCTGACGGCCAGAAGATCCTCTATGGCGTCAGCTACGAAAGTGTCGAGAAGAACAAGAGTAATCTCGACCTTTATGTCATGAATCCCGACGGCAGCGATGTTAAGCGTCTGACTAAAACGCCTGACAGCGAAAGCGGCTACACATGGATCGACGGTGGAAACAAGATTGCATTCATGAGTCCTGTCGACGGAGTCATGCAGCTGTGGGTGATGAATGCCGATGGCTCGGGCCGCAAGGCAGTCAGCAGCGTAGAGGGCGGCATCCAGGGCTTCCTTTTCTCGCCCGACGAGAAGCGCGTGGTCATGATCGGAACTGTCAAGTACAGCCGCACGGCCGGCGATGTCTATCCTGATCTGGCAAAGTCGTCAGGCCGCATAATCGATGATCTTATGTACAAGCACTGGGATGAGTGGGTCAGCGAGATCCCCCATCCTTTTATCGGCGAGTTTGACGGCTCGGAAGTCTCGGGCGTTACCGACATTATGGCTGACGAACCTTTCGAGGCACCCATGAAGCCTTTTGGCGGAACAGAGTCTTTTGCATGGGCCCCCGACGGGACCAAACTGATCTATGTTTCGCGTAAGAAAACGGGCAAGGAGTATGCACAGTCGACCAATTCCGACCTCTATCTCTATGATCTCGAAAAGAAAACCACGTCGAACCTGACAGACGGAATGATGGGCTATGACACATGTCCGGTCTATTCTCCGGACGGAAAGTCGATCGCGTGGCTCTCGATGGAGCATGACGGCTACGAAAGCGACAAAAACCGGATTTTCGTCATGGATATGGCAAGCGGCACAAAGACTGATCTGACAACAGACTGGGATTATACAGCTGACGCTATCGCCTGGAATCCGAACGGAAAGTCGATCTATTTCATCGCTCCGAAGGATGGTGTGACTCCGATTTTTTCGATCGATGTGGCTACGAAGTTGGTCAAGGAGGTTGCCGGCGGAGTGTGTGACTATGCGTCGCTCTGTCCGGCGGGTGAGAACCGTCTTCTGACGATGCGTCACTCGATGGTTTATCCGAATGAGATTTTTGCTGTGGAAGGTTCGGAAGTCAAACAGCTTTCGAACGTCAACACCGAACTTCTCGGCCAGCTGAAAATGCCGAAGGTCGAGAAACGTCTTGTCCCGACAACTGACGGCAAGGAGATGACGACATGGGTTGTCTATCCTCCGGAATTCGATCCGACAAAGAAATATCCGGCGGTTCTTTACTGTCAGGGTGGTCCGCAGTCGGCTGTCAGCCAGTTCTGGAGCTATCGCTGGAATCTTGCGCTTATGGCGGCCAACGGATATATCGTGATCGCTCCTAACCGTCGCGGTCTGCCGGGCTTCGGAACAGAATGGAATGCCCAGATCTCGAAAGACTATGGTGGGCAGAACATGAAGGATTATCTCAGTGCGGTCGACGACATGAAGAAGGAAAGTTATGTCGACGCAGACCATATCGGCGCTGTCGGTGCGAGCTACGGAGGATTCTCGGTTTACTGGCTTGCGGGCCATCACGACGGGCGATTTGCAGCGTTTATCGCTCATGCCGGTATTTTCAACACGGAGGCCCAGTATCTCGAAACTGAAGAGATGTGGTTTGCCGACTGGGATCTCGGCGGTCCGTTCTGGGCGAAAGACAATGAGGCGGCTCAGCGTTCATATGCGAACTCTCCCCACCGTTTTGTCGACAAGTGGGACACTCCGATTCTGGTCACTCACGGCGAGCTTGACTTCCGCATTCTCGCCTCGCAGGGCATGATGGCCTTCAATGCGGCGCGTCTGCGCAATGTTCCTGCCGAGATGCTCATTTTCCCCGATGAAAACCATTGGATTCTGAAGCCTCAGAATGCTGTTCTCTGGCAGCGCGTGTTCTTCCGCTGGCTCGATCGCTGGCTTAAACCGGGCAGCGATGCGGCAAAGCAGGCTGCGGCTCCGGCAGCTGCGGACTCAGTGAAGACTGAGGCCTGATCCCGACATTCGCTACAATAACTAACTGCACTCCGGAAGTTTTTGCAACAGGCTTCCGGGGTGCAGTCGTTCTTTTCTGTAATTATTCAGGAGCCTGGGGAATAGTCAGTCAGAGTCGGTTTTCCGATGGTAGAAAACATCGCTATGATTGCATACCTAAGCTTTTCAAATCAACGCCATTTACAGATTTTCATTCGTCGTTTCGTCTGATTCGGATTGAGCAGATCCAGTCTTGCCTCCACATGATGATGAAAACAAAGCAAGGGCCGGAATCAGTAAGAAACTTACTTTTTTCATTGGTTGGAAGTGTTTTTAAGTTTTTCACCACTCTTCAGCGAAAATTTTTTCTTTGAGAATCCCAGTACATCATCTATCTCCAGCAATATAAAAACGATGAAGATTCGATTATTCCAAATCTCAAAACACGTAAAGATGTAATTTTTGTTTTTTTGTGTGGGACATTTTTGCAGATGGCGAGTCATAGGAGTAAGAAACATTCTTTAAGTGACCTATTGTCTGCGCAGACCGATCGATCATCCCAAACGAAGTCTAACCTATTAAAATAAAAAAACGATGGATTTTTTTGCGATTAAGGCAAGCGTTCTGGCGCTTGTCGTGGCCCTTATTGTAACTTCATGCAGCAAAGAGGAGTATACTCCGCTCAACACAACGGCTAAGACGTGTGCGGTCGAGGTAGAGTGTGTCGGGGAGGCTGGAGAAAATTTGCTTGCCGACAAATCATTTTCCGAAACAGTTGAAATCAGGGGCGAGGCGTCACATTGCAGTATCCCTTTTCAGATCAGAAACAACAGGCTTTGTTTTTGTGCGGAGCTTCCGGATCAGAGCGAGATGAAATGGTCGGATGACAAACGGGAGGCAGTCGGAGTGTCCCGGATGACTTTGCGGTTCGGCAAGCATAAAGCGTCATTGAAATGTTATATGAGGTATGTCACGAATCGTCCTCCGGCTGCAGCGGGCGGCAGAATGATACTTGAGTCACTGGAATATAACGGGGCGAATTATCGCCGGAACGGAGGTTCGGTTGTGTTGCGCCTCGTTTTTTCCAAAGGCGGCGGACTGATGCAATAATTGTTGTGCGGAATCCGTTTTTTCAAGTAAAAGGAGGGAGCTGAATGTCTAAAACTCAATTGAAGCGGATGATGGCGGAAATGACTGCCGAACAGATTTCGGAAATGGTGCTCGAACTTTATGCGGCACGTCCGGAAGCTAAGGAGTATCTTGATTTTTTTGTGTCGCCGGATATTGACAAGCGCCTTGACAAGGCGCGGAGCGCGATACGAAAGGAGCTCGGACGTCATTCGCGGGGTCGCAATAAGTCGCGTTCGACGAAGGTGCGGCGCTATATCAAGGATATTTCTTCTCTCAATCCAGGGTCTGAAGCGGTCGCCGAGATCATGACATCGGCAATCGAGGCTATCTGCGAAGTCGGCAGCGACCAGTGGATCAAAGCTGCGACGCAGGCGGGATATGGCCGTCTGCTTCACGATACGGTGGTCTATATCGATGCCGCAGGCCTTCTGGGCGATTATCTCCCGAGGCTGGAAAGGGCGGTCGGGGGTATGGGTTCGTCGCCGGTCTATGTCAGGGATTTCAGACGAGTTCTGAGTGACGAGCTGAAAGATTCGCTTGAGTCTTTGTAGGGGATGCCGGGCGAATGGCTGAAGTGAAAAATGCTAAAACAATAACGATGCGTTGAGTTATGAATATTAAATTATTAGGTGTGGTGCTGCTGTCGGCAGGATGTGGTCTGACGGCCGGCGCAGGAGAGTTGAGGATCGTTTTCGAGGGAAACAGACCGGACACAATCGTTGTCAATGCGGAGAGTCTTGCCGAGAGGGTCAGAAATGTCACAAGGCTTGATTACAGAAAGTATGCTGTCGAAGGTAACTCGGTTTCCGTTCCGGTTGATGATTCCGAGCTTATGTATGTTTCTGTCTGGCCTCTTGATCAGGAATATGACAATCTGATTGCTCTGGTCGGTTGCGGGGATAGTGTGACTGTTACCGTGGGCGACAGTGGCCGTTTCGATGTCGCTTCGTTTGCCGGCACTCCTCTGATGGATGGTCTGATGGATTTTCGGAACGCGCTTGACGTCTATAAAGGCAGTGAGGAGTATAAGTCGATTCCTACTGTGAATAGCTTAGCCGCGTTTGTTGGCTTTAAGAAGGATTATGTCAGCCGGCATCTGGATGAGGAGTCTGCGTTGTGGATGCTGTGGTCTATGCCTGACGAATTCTGTTCTGCTGTGATTGATTCAATCGGCGAAGGTGTGGCACAGGGCCAGCTTCAGCCGGTTTATGAGGCTATAAAGGATCGTGTAGACGATTTTAGAAGCCGCGATGCGAAGAAGAAACGTAATCAGGCCGGAGGGTCGGCCCCGGATTTTACGCTTTGCGATCCGACCGGACGTGAGGTTTCACTCAGTCATTTCCGGGGCAAGTGGGTTTTGCTTGATTTCTGGGCGACGTGGTGTAAATGGTGCATAAAGGGTTTTCCTGAACTGGAGACGTTTCGTCAAAAGTTTGGTGAGCGCTGTGTGGTTATCGGTCTGTCGGCGGATTACCACAGGGAGACTTGGGTGGAATATCTGTCGGTTCATCCCTCGGAATGGCTCAATCTGTGGATCGATGCTACGGACAAGAGTGAGAACAATCCGACGAGAAGCTACGGCATTGATTCGTTTCCGACGAAGCTTCTGATATCACCCGAAGGTAAGATCATACTTTATGAAGTTGGCGAGAATCCGGCGTTTTATGAAAAGGCTGCGTCGCTGATCGGGGAGTGAGGAGAAACGAAATGCAGTCGGCGGTGTGCAGGATTGGTTGAAATCCTGACACACCGCCGATTGTGTTTAGAGGCCGTTTGCTAAAAATCCGGAGCGTTTATCGGCCGGTCGAGAGGATCGTGAAGAAACGATAGCCGTTGGTGGAAGGCTGGAGCGTGTATTCGAGAGTTATATATTCTCCTGTCGAGCTCCACCATGTCGCGCTGAGATTACGGCCTGAGCCGGTTGATGAAACGGGGCGTCCGTAGAGCGACGAGAGCTGGTTGAAGACGCTGTAGTAGCGGGCTGTGTTGTCGGAGATCGTCGAGTCATAGAGCATCGACCCGGTCATGTAGCCGTTGTGGTAGAAGAGAGTGGCGTCGGTCCATGTGAAGCCGAATTCGTAGACGTTTCTCAGATATATATCGTTGGTGTTGTAGCCGTCGACAGAGTATCTGGTGTTGTAGAGATGGTCGAGTGAGTTTGAGAATGCAGTTCCGTATGAGAGACCGAAGAGGGGTGAACGGAATGTTATTGAAGAGTGGTAGGCGGCCGGACGCGGTGTCACCGGGCGAGCCATGGTGGGAAGCCTGTTGGGTCGCGAGGGGGGAGCGATTGTGACCGGACGTGTTGTTGCTCCGGGACGCGGAACAGTCGGTGTTCCGGGACGTTTTGGGGTAGTTGATGCCGATGATCCGAGACGGGGCGCGGTTGTCGAGGGTCTGATTGCAGGCTGTTTTCGGGTTGTAGCCGCCGATGATCCAGGCCGGACGCTTGATGAACCGGGACGACTGGCTGTAGTTGTGGAGGCTGCCTTACCCGGACGTATCGACTGGGCTGTTGCTGAAGAGTTGAAACCAAAGGCGAAGAGAGCGGCTGCGAGCATGGAAGTGTAGACCATTTTCATGACAGTAAGGCTTTAGATGGGTTAATAATTCAGGCTAATTGACCGCCGGAGGAGAGGCGTGCTGAGGAAGAAACTTGCTCGGATCGATGAATCAGTCAATAATTGTTGGTTATTATTACAGACTGCGGAATTGAGCAAAGGTTTAAGAAACTGTCTCCCGATTTTTGTTGACGCTGGGGCGGTCACACCGTCGGATATGTCATGATGTCGAGTGGCGAGTGTTGTCGTGTCAGCGGCCGATTGTCAGTGTCGTGAAGTATCTGTATGGGCCTGAGATCATCGGGGCATAGGTCAGAGTAATATAGTCGCCTCCTCCGCCGAACCATGTTGCTGTCAGTGATGTTCCGGCCGAATTTCTGATCGCGGGCGCTCCGTAGAGACCGGTCAGATAGGCGTAGGTGTCATAATAACGTGTGACGTCGTAGCTGACTGTCGGGTCGAAGAATTGCGAGCGGACCAGTCCGGTAGTTCCGAAGAAGAGGGTTGCGTCGGGCCAGTAGAAGTTGAACTGGCTGACGCCTGTCAGATAGACTTCATTTTTCATATAGCCGTCGATAGCGTAGCCTCCGTAGTAGAGGTTGTCAAGGGCTGTGTTGAATGCGATTCCGTAGGTCAGTCCGAGGATGTTGCCGATGAGAGATCCGCGGTAGGCAGGACGCCATCGTGGCGGCGGCACGGGGCGGGACCAAGGTCTGATGACCGGGCGACCGGGACGTACCGGCGGACGCATCATAGGCGGACGGTTGTGACCGGGGCGGAATGCCGGTCCGGAAACCGGGCGGTGGGAGTTTCCCGGGTGATGGTTGAATCCGGGGCGATGGTTGTTGTTTCCGGGTTTGGACGGGCGGAATCCGTCATGGTGGTTTCCGCCGGAAGGTTTTCCGTTGGCGGGGCGGTTGCCGTGGTTGTTGTTGTTTACGGGTTTGGACGGACGGAATCCGTCATGGTGGTTTCCACCGGAAGGTTTTCCGTTGCCGGGACGGTTGCCGTGGTTGTTGTTTCCGGGTTTGGACGGACGGAATCCGTCATGGTGGTTTCCACCGGAAGGTTTTCCGTTGCCGGGGCGGTTGCCGTGGTTGTTGTTTCCGGATGCAGGTTTTGAGGGTCTGGAAGAGGATCCGGGTCGAATGTTTCCTGCGGGCCTATGATTTGAATTGGTGTTTGAGCTGGATGGTCTACCGGGGCGTGAGGCATTCGGTGATGATGGGCGGGTCGCCGACGAGCCTTTCTGGCGGTTCTCCTGCCGAGACTGACGGATTGATGACTGTGGCCGGTTTTCCGTGCGCCGGTTCTGAGCTTCGGCAAGCGGAGCGGCAAGAAGGCTTGCGATTGCAAGCGACAGAGCTAATGCGAAGTGTCGTTTCATGTTACATCTGGTTGTTAATCCGTTGATAATTAGCAGTAGCGCCGGAGATACTGACGACTATGCGTTGGCTGAACTATCGGACGGGACCGGATGACGACCGGCGGTCCGAAGCTGGTGATGTTGATACTGAGACTTTTTGTCAGGTGGAAGGTTTAAGAAACTGCTTAAATTTAATTCGAATTTGGTTGCTATAATGAATCTTGAGGGTTTCTTGAGGGTTTTTATGGTTGTCTCCATCGAGCCTGATCGGGCACGATGGGCCGCATCGCTCCTTGCGAAAATCTTCAGAAATCCCTCGAAAATCCCTCTTGGGTCGAAAATTTAAATTCAAACATTCTGTTTCGGAATGGTGGGGGGGATGAGCCGGATTAACAGATTATTGCTGTGGGACTCTGTCGGTGCCAGAGTCGGAGATCATGCGGTTGTCGCAATGGAGGGTGCGGGCCGGCATTGAGGCTGTGATAGTTTCGTTGTGGGTGGTTACGATCACGGTTGTCCCGCTGGCACAGATTTCGTGCAGGCGCTCCATTATCTGTCGTGCTGTCGAAGGATCGAGATTACCGGTCGGTTCGTCGGCCAGCAGAAGATCCGGGTCGTTGAGCATCGCCCGCGCGATTACGATCCGTTGCTGTTCGCCGCCGGACAGTTCATATGGCATCTTGTAGCTTTTATTTAGCATTCCGACCTGTCGAAGCCGGTCTTCGATCCGGTCTTCGATTTCAGCTTTGTCTTTCCATCCGGTCGCTTTCAGAACGAATTCGAGATTATGGTAGATGTTGCGGTCGTTGAGGAGGCGGAAGTCCTGGAAAACAATTCCGATTCCTCGCCTCAGAAATGGAATCTGACGCGTTTTGATGGATGTCAGGTCGTAGCCGAGCACTTCAGCGTGGCCGGAGGCAACAGGGACTTCGGCATACATGGTTTTCAGCAGGGAGCTTTTTCCGCTGCCGACTTTACCGGTTATGTAGAGAAACTCTCCGGCCTCGACGCTGAGGTCAATGTGTTTGAGCACCCGGATGTCCTGTCGGACAATGTCGACGTTTTTATATTTAACAACGGTTTTCATTTTGGAGTCTGGTCGGTCAGAGGCCTTTCAATAGCCCATTTCGGCTATGAATTTGATTTTCATCAGGCGTATTTCTTCCTCGTTGTATTCGTCGGAAAGTTCGGAATAGGCTTCTTCGAGGTCGCCGGTGTCGCTTTGACGGAAATAGTCGAAGAGGTCTTCCTGCTGTTCGTCGTCGAGGAGTTCGTTGATGTAGTAGTTGATGTTGATTTTTGTTCCGGAATTGAGGATCGCTTCGATTTCGTCCATCAGTTCTGTCAAAGACATTCCTTTTGAGCGGGCGATTTCATCGAGGGGAATTTTGCGGTCGATCGCATGGATTATCGAGATTTTGACCTTGCTTTTATTTGCGACGGTTCGCACGACGAGATCTTCCGGGCGCTGGATGTCGTTGACCTCGACATGCCGGCGGATTACGTCGACAAATGTGGCGCCGTAGCGGCGTGCTTTTCCGGCACCGACGCCCGGAATGTTTGCCAGTTCGTCGACGGTGACGGGATAGGTTGTCGCCATAGCTTCGAGCGACGGTTCCTGGAATATGATATAGGGAGGGAGATTGAGGGAGTCGGCGACTTTTTTTCTCAGGCTGCGGAGTATTGAAAACAGTTCGGTGTCGGCGGCACATGATGCTCCGGAGCGGATGTTTTCACATTCTGATTCCTCTTCGTTGAATTCGGCGTCTTCTGCAATTGTGAATGATCCGGGTTTTCGGATGAATTCTCTCGCTTTGTCGGTCAGTTTGAGGAGTCCGAAGTTTTCGATGTCACGTTCGATGTAGCCTCCGATGATGGCCTGACGTACGACGGCGTTGAGATGTCGTGGCAGACAGTCGTTGCAAGAGCCGAATGTCTCGAGCTGTTCGTGGTGGTAGGCTTTGACTTCTCCGGTCAGTCTTCCCCGGAGCACGTCAAGCACATAGTCTGTCTTGAAACGCTCTTTGAGCGCGCTGACGGTAAGGAGCAGCGACTTGAGTTCCTCGCCAGCCTCCACTTTCTTTTTCGGAGCGAGGCAGTTGTCGCAGTTGCCGCAGTTTTCGATATTGAAATCTTCGCCGAAATAGTGGAGAAGGGTTCGTCGTCGGCAGATGCTGGATTCGGCGTAGGATGCAGTCTCCATGAGCAGCTGACGTCCGATCTCCTGTTCGGCGAGCGGTTTGTTCTGGATGAATTTCTCCATTTTCTGGAGATCTTTCGAGGAGTAGAACGTTATGCATTGTCCTTCTCCGCCATCACGTCCGGCGCGTCCGGTCTCCTGATAGTAGCCTTCGAGTGATTTCGGCATGTCATAGTGGATTACGAATCGGACGTCGGGTTTGTCGATTCCCATTCCGAATGCAATCGTGGCTACAATTACGTCGACTTTCTCGTAGAGGAAGGCGTCCTGGTTGGCAGAGCGAGTCGCTCCGTCCATGCCTGCGTGGTAGGGTAGGGCGCGGATGTGGTTAACAATAAGCATTTCGGCGAGTTCCTCGACTTTTTTCCGGCTAAGACAATAGATGATACCGGATTTTCCTTTCATGCTTTTGATGTACCGGATGATTTCTTTGTCGGTGTCGGATGTTTTCGGACGGATCTCATAGTAGAGGTTCTCGCGGTTGAATGACGATTTGAAGACATTTGCTCCCAGCATGCCGAGGTTTTTCTGAATGTCGTGCTGGACCTTCGGGGTTGCAGTCGCAGTGAGTGCGATGACCGGACATTTGCCGATTTCGTTTATGATCGGGCGAATGCGTCGGTATTCAGGCCGGAAGTCGTGGCCCCATTCGGAGATGCAGTGGGCTTCGTCGACGGCGTAGAATGATATTTCGACGGTCCGGAGGAAGTCGATGTATTCATCTTTAGTGAGAGATTCCGGGGCAACGTAGAGGAGTTTGGTCTTTCCGCTGAGGATGTCGGATTTGACTTTGTCGATAGCGGATTTGTTGAGCGAGGAGTTGAGAAAATGTGCGATTCCGTCGTCTTCGCTGAAGTTTCTCATTGCGTCGACCTGATTTTTCATCAGTGCGATGAGTGGGGAAATTACAATGGCCGTCCCTTTCATCATCAGGGCTGGCAACTGGTAGCAGAGTGATTTGCCGCCGCCGGTCGGCATCAGCACGAATGTGTCGTTGCCGTCGAGGAGGCTTTGCATTATTGCCTGCTGCTGTCCTTTAAAGGAGTCGAAACCGAAATGGAGCTTCAGTGCGGCTGTGAGTTCAGAGGGGTTTGCCATGGCGAAGAGGTGAGTGGATTGGTTGGGGGAGTGAAGGGGAGAAGAATAAGTTTTCGGAAGGGAGTGGAGAGGGAAAAGCAAGTCCCTTTTCATCCGGAAATCAATCCGGATGAAAAGGGGCCTTTATCAAGTGCGGTTGACTTCGAAGTTTGCTTCTTCGAGTTTGCGAAGAGCATAAGCGGCGTCAACGCTGACGGTTTTCTTGTCGGTCGAGGGGGTCTCGAACATTGCGTCCATCATGATTGTCTCGACGATGGAACGGAGCCCGCGTGCTCCGAGTTTGTATTCGATCGCTTTGTCGACAATCATGTCGAGGGCGTCGGGGGTGAATGTCAGTTCAACGCCGTCCATCCGGAAGAGTTTTTCGTACTGGCGGACTATTGCGTTTTTAGGTTCTGTCAGCACTCGGCGCAGAGCGTCGCGGTCAAGGGGTTCGAGGTGGGTGAGGACTGGCAGACGTCCGATTATCTCGGGTATGAGTCCGAAGGATTTGAGGTCCTGGGGAGCGACATACTGGAGGAAGTTGTCGCGGTCTACCCCTTTGCGGGCTTTGTTGCTGTAGCCGACAACGTGGGAGTTGAGTCGCTGGGCGATCTTGCGTTCGATTCCGTCGAATGCGCCTCCGCAGATGAAGAGGATGTTTTTTGTGTCGACTGCAATCATCCGCTGTTCGGGATGTTTGCGACCACCCTGCGGGGGGACATTGACGACCGATCCTTCGAGCAGTTTGAGGAGCCCTTGCTGGACGCCTTCGCCGCTAACGTCGCGTGTGATCGACGGGTTGTCGCCTTTGCGGGCGATTTTGTCGATCTCATCGATGAATACAATGCCGCGCTGTGCTTTGTCGACGTCGTAGTCGGCGGCCTGAAGCAGGCGTGTGAGGAGGCTTTCGATGTCTTCGCCGACATATCCGGCTTCTGTCAGGACGGTTGCGTCGACGATGGTGAAGGGGACGTCGAGCAGTCGCGCGATTGTTTTCGCAAGAAGCGTTTTGCCGGTTCCTGTCGGGCCGACCATTATGATGTTGCTTTTTTCGATGTCGACATCGTCGGCCGAATCCTGAGCGAGGCGTTTATAGTGGTTGTAGACGGCAACGGAGAGGTAGCGTTTCGCTGATTCCTGACCGATTACGTAGGTGTTTAGAAATTCGAAAATTTCTTTCGGCTTGGGCACGTCTTTCAGGTCGGGTGTGGATTTCGCGCCGGAGGCTGCCGGTTCAGCAAGGCCATTTGCTTCTTTGAAACCTTTCAGGGCGTCCTGTATGGTTGCTACGCAGTCCTCGCAGATGTATGAGTTTCCATCGGCAGCGGGAACAAACACTTTGTTGCCGGTGGCTGGTGATCCACAGAAGGAGCAGAAGACTTCTCCGTCGTTGTTCTGACCGTTTCGTTTTTTTGCCATATCAGTCTTGGGAGGATTCGTGTTTGGAGCGGATGAGGACGTCGTCGATCATTCCGTAGGCTTTAGCTTCTTCGGATGTCATCCAGTAGTCGCGGTCGCTGTCGCGTTCGACTTTGTCGAACGGCTGTCCGGAGTGGTCGGAGATGATTGTATAGAGTTCTTTTTTGAGTTTCTGGATTTCGCGGGCGGTGATCTCGATGTCGCTTGCCTGTCCCTGGGCGCCTCCCATCGGCTGATGGATCATTACGCGTGAGTGGCGGAGGGCAAAACGCTTACCTTTTGTTCCCGATACGAGAAGCACGGCTGCCATCGAAGCTGCCATTCCGGTGCAGATTGTCGATACGTCACTGGAGATATACTGCATTGTGTCGTAGATTCCGAGGCCTGCATAGACAGATCCGCCGGGGGAGTTGATGTAGATGCTGACGTCTTTTCCGGGATCCGCAGAGTCGAGATAGAGCAGCTGAGCCTGGATGACGTTGGCTGTGTAGTCGTTGACGTCTGTTCCGAGGAAAATGACGCGGTCCATCATGAGGCGCGAGAATACGTCCATCTGGGCTACGTTGAGCTGGCGTTCCTCGATGATGGTCGGGCTTATGTAGCTTGATCGGATCGCTGAGGAGTTGATCGCTGCCGAATTGATGGCGGCTGTGTAGTTGTCGAGCGAAAGGCCGTTCATCCCGAGATGCTTGACGGCGAAATTTCTAAAGTCGTTGTTCATTATTTCAATAAGTGAAAATTCAATGATGAAAAAGTCGTGGTGGCCGAGGCGCGGAGTTTCCGGCTGTCCGGCCACCGCCGGTCTTGACGCATTGCTGCTCGTGACCGGATTCTTATTTCAAAGTTACGAAAAAAAACTGAATCGGCAAAATCCAATCAATTGGCAGCGGCGTGGTCGGCGGTGTACCATATGTGGCCCGGTTCGTCGGTCATTTCGAAGTCGACTGTAGCTCCGGACGTGATCATGTCGTGGGTGATGTAGCTTTGGCCGTAGGGTTTGCCGTTGACTTTTACACCTTTAATATATATGTTTTTGTCTGAGACGCCGGGGGTGTTGACGGTGAATGTCTTTCCGTTGTCGAGGTGGATGCGGACGGATGGGAAAAGCGGTGTTCCGATCTCATAGCGGCCGCTTACGGGGTCGACAGGATAGAATCCCATCGCGCTGAAGACGTACCATGCCGACATCTGTCCGAGGTCTTCGTTGCCGCAGAGTCCGGCGGGGGCGTTGAGGTAGAGCTCACGCATTACTTTACGGGCATATCGGGCGGTTTTCCACGGTTGTCCGATTGCGTTGTAGAGGTAGATTAAGTGGTGGGAGGGTTCGTTTCCGTGGACATACTGGCCGATCATGCCTGTCGAGAAGAGCGGCAGTTCTTCGTGGTCGGCGGGTTCGTAGGTGAACATGCTGTCGAGTTTGGCTGTGAAGCGGTCTTTGCCCATCAGGCTGATGAGGCCCGGAATGTCGTGCTGGACAGACCAAAGGTAGTGCCAGGCGTTGCTTTCGGAGATGTGGGCGGTGTATTCGTCGGGGTTGAATCCGGGTTGCCAGTTGCCTTTTGAGTCGCGTGGGACCATGAATCCGTAGGTGGGGTTGTAGTGGTTGCGGTAGTTGCGCGATCGTTCATAGAACTGGTCGACAATCTCTTTCTTGCCCATTTTTTCGGCCATGCGTGCTATGCAGTAGTCGTCGAATGCATATTCAAGCGATCGGGACAGCGACCAGTTTTCGGAGTTGTAGGAGTCAACCACGTCGTAGGGGACATAGCCGAGTTTCTTGTAGAGGCCGATTCCACGGTAGTCGTCGATGTTGGCTGTGGCCACGCATGCTTCGAGGGCTTTTTCCGGATCAAAGTCGCCGATTCCCTTGAGGTAGGCGTCGACGATGACCGGCACGGAGTGGTAGCCGAGCATCATGTCGGTTTCGACTCCCTGGAAGTTCCATACGGGGAGGCGTCCGTTTTGCTCATAGAAGGCGATGAATGATTTGATCATGTCGTTGGTGCGTTCCGGCTCGGTTATGGTGAAGAGGGGGTGTGCGGCGCGGTAGGTGTCCCAGAGAGAGAATGTCGAGTAGTTCTGCCATCCGTCGGCTTTGTGGGTTTTTCCGTCCGGTCCGCGGTAGTCGCCGTTGGCGTCGTTGAAGAGGGTGGGCGCGATCATCGAGTGGTACAGGGCTGTGTAGAAGTTTACGACGTCGTCGATGCTGTCGCCGGTCACTTCGATTTTGCCGAGCTGGGAGTTCCAGTTGTCGCGGGTTGCCTTGCGGTATTTGTCAAAGTCGTTTTCCGGGGCTTCGGTCCGGAGGTTGAGGGCTGCGCCTTCTTCGCTGACTCCGGAGATTGCGGTTGAGACGGTTATCTGTTCGCCTTTCTGTGTGTCGAAGAAGAATGTTGCGATCGATCCGGTTCCGCCAGTCGGTTTGCCGGTTTCGCTGTCGATGATTGCGGTTGTGTCGATCTTTACGGATTTCCACGGCTGAGAGAACCGGCTGCGGAAGAATACGCGCTGGTCGCGTGCCCATCCGTTGGAGAACCGATAGCCTTCAACGGTCACGGAGTCGACGATAGAGATTCGTGTGTCTGTGGTGGCATCCCAGTTCATTGCTTTGGCAAGGTTGAGGATGACTGCCGCTTCTCCTCCGGGGAAGGTGTAGCGCTGGATGCCGACGCGTTCGGTGGCGGTCAGTTCGACGTCGATCGAATAGTCGTCGAGGGTCACTTTGTAGTAGCCGGCTTCGGCTTCTTCGGTTTCGTGGCGGAAAGAGGAGTGGATGCCGAGCGGCTGGGGCGCTTCTTTCCACGGGAGTGTGACAGGCATGAAAGATATGTCGTAGAGGTCGCCGGCTCCAGTTCCGCAAAGGTGGGTGTGGCTGAATCCTGCGATTGTGCTGTCGGGGTAGAAGTAGCCTGCGATCCGATCCCATCCTGGCAGGCCGTTGTCGGGACTGAGCTGAACCATTCCGAAGGGGGCCTGAGCGCCGGGGTAGGTGTTGCCGGTGAAGTCGGTTCCGATGAATGGGTTGACTTTTGAAGCGTAATCGTCGGTTGAGGTTCTGGATCCTGTCGAGCAAGAAACCGCAATGGCTGCTGCGGCAATGGTTGTGAATGCCACGTAGTAGACGGATTGTTTCATCTTACTGTCTGTTCGGGTTTACTTTTTATGGTTGTTTCTGTTGATTTGTCGGTTTTCGGTCTGGAGGCTGGTGTCGCTATAATTGCGACGGAGGCGTTTATCGTCTCTTTTTCAGCATATACAAAGATACGGATTAATATTGTTCGACGCAAGGGTAATGGGCGAAAAAGAACGAAATCCGGCAAAAGCGTCAGTCGGATGTGGCGGTTTTGCGTGATATTGGTGTGGAGGATTGTGGTGTTGGTGCGGGATAAAGTGTTGTGTGGCAGCTGTTATGTCTGTTTTTGTCGGTGTGGATGATTGCAATTCGAAAGTCTGTAATTTTTAATACGAAACTAAAAACGGAATTCGGAAGTGAAAAACGAAAGGATTTTTTTGCTTTTCTAAAGTTAAAATTTGGATTTTTCAAATAAAAACAATTAACTTTGCGAGTGATAAAAAACATAAAAAGGTAAAAATGGATTAAAAACGGGTATTATTCTTTATGTTTTTTAGAACTTGTGCAGATGAATTAACGATTATTGTCAGAAACAGAATATGACTATGTCTGAATTGAACCCAATTGATTACGCTTGAACCCGGTTATACAGAGAATCACTTACTGTAATGTCGTCCGGTAACCTTAATAGAATAACTAAACATTATTGTTTCCATGAATAAATTCAAGTATCCGCTTTTATGTCTGCTTCTGGTCCTTATGCCGCTGGCGTTTATTTCGTGCAGCGATGATACGGATGTCGAGGCTCCGTTAGATGTCGACTTCGAGGTTCCAGCCTCGATGGTAGTTTCAAAAAATGCCGATTGTGTTTTTTCGGTCAGGGATGGTAAAGCTCCATTAGCTTCCGATCTGATGATGATGGAAAACGCGAGTGGTATTTCTTATGAAGGTGTACTGACTTCGGTTTCGCCTGAGAATTTCAGTGTGAAGTTTCCTGCCTCGATGGCTTCGGGCGAATATCGCGTGCATCTTAAGCGAGGCGACCGAAAGAAGGCGTTCGGGAAGACTGAAATAACCGTTGTGGACCGTATTATCAGTCCGGAAGACGGGGCGACTGTCTACGGTTTTATCTCAACGCCCTCGGGCGAAGGCATTGCGGGGGTGCAGGTTTCTGACGGTTTCGAGATTGTCATTACTGACTCCGAGGGTGTCTATCAGCTTAATTCGAAAAAGGCGCTGGGCTATGTGTTCTATACGGTTCCTTCAGGCTACGAGCCTCGAGAAATGGCGTCATGCCGCAGATCTATCAGCGGACAAAGCTTGGTGAGACATTGTCGGAACGAATCGATTTTGTTGTCAACCCCGTTGAGAACCAGGATGACTACAAGGTGCTTTTCCTTGGCGATATGCATCTGGCGGACCGCACGAACGACATCAATCAGTTCAATAATATCACGGATGATATAAATAAATACCGCGAGTCTCATCCGGGCGAGAAAATCTATGGGATCACGCTGGGTGATATGACATGGGATGTCTACTGGTATACCCGCAAGTTCTCGATGGATGAATATATGGCGGCAATCAATTCACGTGTTTCGGGGATGACCGTCTATCATACAATCGGAAATCATGACAATGACTATAAGGCTACGAATAACTTCGACGCAAAATTCAAGTATCGTTCATCGATCTCGCCGAACTACTATTCGTTTAATATCGGACAGGTCCATTATGTCGTGCTCGACAATATCGATTGCAGCACCTATGACGGCACTGAAAGCCGCAATTATGTCCAGCAGCTTGTTTCGGAGCAGCTCGTCTGGCTGTCGCGTGATCTGGCCTATGTCGAGAAGTCGACTCCTGTTGTGATCATGATGCATGCTCCGCTTTATTATCCGGTGAGTGCGACTGCGTTTAAAAAAGAGCTTGTCAATGCCGATCAGCTTCTAAGCGTTGTTGACGGCTATAAGGTTCAGTTCGTTACCGGTCATACGCATAAGAACTACAATGTGCTGTCTTCGAATTCGATTGTCGACGGAGCAACGGTTCAGGAGCATAATGTCGGTGCTGTCTGCGGCGACTGGTGGTGGTCGGGCTATCTGACTCCCGGCTGTCTGATGGCTCCCGACGGAACTCCGGCCGGCTATGCTATCTGGGATTTCAAGGGTGAAAAATTCACCTATAAATATAAGGGTTGCGGCCTCGACGAGTCGGTTCAGTTCCGTTCGTATGATCTTAACAATGTCAGATTCTCGATGGATGACGTTCCTGATCTTCCCTCGACTTCTACAGCGGCCATTCTTTCATTCCAGCGCTATTGCATTGCTTATTCGGGCACGCAGAAAAATGAAGTGCTGCTGAATGTCTGGAATTATAATGCCGACTGGACAATTTCGGTCAAGACCGAAGCCGGACAGAATCTGACGGTAACTCCCGTCATGGCCTACGATCCTCTTCATATCGCGGCAATGGCTGTGAAGCGATTCAATAGTTCGTCAGTTACGACTGCCCCCAATTTTATCACTCAGAACTTCAACCATTTCTTTAAGGTTACGGCTCCGGATGCCGACACGGATCTGGTCATCACTGTTACTGACGAATTCGGCAACAGCTCGGTTGAGAATATGGCCCGTCCGAAGGCGTTCAATGTCGAGTCCTACAGATGGTAACCGGCGAAGACCTAAAGTATCGATAGATATAAAAGAGTGATGATCCGACCCCGTGGCGGCGATGTCGGTCTCCGGCGCGGGGTCGGGCCAGAAGCCTTATGAGTCAGGCGCCAGGCCGCCCGGATTCCCAAACTGAATAATAAACCATCAAAAACATCAATATGAAACAAGTTAGAGTCTTATTTCTGACGCTCTTCATGCTTCTGACGTGTGCTCTCGGGCTTTCAGCACAGGATCGAGTCGTGTCGGGCATTGTGATGGACACATCCAATGAACCTCTTGTCGGAGTGTCTGTCCAGATCAAGGGCACCACAATCGGGTGTCAAACCGATATTGACGGGAAATATTCTTTGAAGATTCCAGTCAAATCGACAGTGTTAACGTTCACTTATATTGGCTTTGACGAGCATAAGGTGACTGTGTCTCCGGGTCAGACGAAGGTCGATGTCGTGATGCAGGAAAATTCCGTATTGCTTGAAGAAACTGTGGTCATCGGCTATGGAACGCAGAAGAAAGTCAATCTGACCGGTGCTGTCGCCAGCATCGACGGAGAGAAGCTCGAAAGCCGTCCGGTTTCGTCGGTGAGCAATATGCTTCAGGGATCGGTGGCGGGTCTTAACATCACGACATCGTCGGGTGTGCCGGGTCAGAGTGCCACGATCAATATCCGTGGCAAGGAGTCGATCAACAACGCAGGACCGTTGGTGCTTATTGACGGTGCGATCGGTGATATCGACTCGGTCAATCCCAACGATGTCGAGTCGGTATCTGTCATTAAGGATGCTTCGGCTGCCGCTGTCTACGGTGCCCGCGCTGCTTTCGGTGTGATTCTCGTGACAACAAAGTCCGGCCATGGCAAAGACGGCAAATCGACGGTGCGCTACAACGGCCGCGTCGGATGGGAGTCGGCTACGACCTCGACTGATTTCGTGACCCAGGGTTACTGGTCGGTTGTCAATGCCAATCAGTTCTGGCAGGGCAACAGTAACACCAATTATATCAACTACAGCGACTATGATATGCAGCAGTTGCTTGCCCGCGTCAACGATAAGACGGAACATCCCGACCGTCCGTGGGTCGTTGAGGAAACCCGCAACGGAAAGCGCCAGTGGTACTACTATGGAAACTATGACTGGTATCATATGCTCTATCGTGATTCGCATCCTACACAGCAGCACAATCTTTCGTTCTCGGGCGGAAAGGATAAGTTCAAGTATTTCCTTTCGGGGGGTCTTGACTTCCGCGAAGGAGTTCTGAAGCAGAATCCCGACGAATACAAACGTTACAATATCCGCTCTAAGGTTGATTTTGCGATCAATCAGTGGGCCACTCTTTCGAACAATACTGCTTTCTATGGTTCAACCTACGAATTCCAGGGCAACGGCTCGGTCGAGGATACGTTTGCTTATTCGGCCCGTCACGGTCTGGCTTGTTTCCCGCTGAAGAATCCCGACGGGACCTGGATCTATTCAACTCCCTATACTGACTATAAGGTTGCCAATGGCCGCCATATATTCCTTGGCGAAGGAAGCCATCGCAACACCAACCGCAAGACGGATTTCACTACGACAACCCGACTGACGATCACTCCGATCAAGCAGCTGTCGATTGTCGCTGATTTCACCTACCGTTTCTATCAGACCCGCAACACTCACCGCACAAACAATATTTTCTATCGTGAGGTCCCCGACGGCCCGATCGGCAGCTATGCTTCGGGTGCCGGCCTTAACGCGCTGAGTGAGTCGGTCGGAACGACTAACTATTATTCGGCAAATGCTTTCGCAACATATACCGACACGTTCAATGAGTCGCACAATCTTACGGTTATGGCCGGTTACAATTATGAGACCCGTAACTACAAGGCTATCGGTGCGACCGGACAGAATCTTATCAGTCCTGATCTCGATGACCTGAATCTGGTCGGCACCAATACGGAAGGCCAGATCGTGACATCTGTTTCGGGCGGTCAGAACGAGTATGTGCTTCAGGGCATTTTCGGACGTGTCAACTATGATTACAAGGGTAGATATCTTGTAGAGGTGTCGGGCCGTTATGACGGATCATCGCGTTTCGCCCGCAGCAATCGCTGGGGATGGTTCCCGTCGGGATCAGTCGGATGGCGTATTTCGGAGGAACCGTTCTTCGAAAGTCTGCGCGACGTCGTTTCGAATACGAAGATCCGCGCTTCCTACGGTAGTCTCGGAAATCAGAATGTCAGCAGCTATTATACCTATCTGCGTCTGATCACTTCCTATAATTTCGCATCGTTCTCGTTTGGCGACACAACAGTTCCCGGCAAGTATTCGTCGCTCGGCGCGCCGGTTGCCTCCGACCTTACATGGGAGAAGGCTAACCAGTGGGATGTCGGCCTTGATTTCAGTCTGTTCAATAACCGTCTGTCGTTTACGGGCGACTTCTATGTGCGCGACACCAAGGATATGCTGACAAACGGTGTGAAGCTGCCGGCCGTCTATGGCGCAAGCGTTCCGCAGATGAACAATGCCGATATGCGCACCAAGGGCTATGAGATTTCCGTGAACTGGAACGACTCGTTCATGCTTTTCGGCAAGCTGTTCTCCTACAGCCTCGGATTTAACCTTTCCGACTATGACAGCAAGATCACCAAATATAAGAACAATACCGGCCAGCTCCTTTCTGATTATTATGAAGGAATGCACGTCGGCGACATCTGGGGTTATACGATCGACGGATTGTTCCAGTCCGATGAAGAGGCCGATGCCTATAAGAGCCAGGTCGACCTGACCTATGTCACAAACGGTCTTCCCGGCGGATATAAGGCGGGCGACGTTAGGTTTGTCGATATCAATGGCGACGGCGCTGTCAACAACGGTAACACAACAATGATCACCGATGGACGAGGCAACTATCTCGTCGATGGCGATCCCGGCTATAATGAAGCCCGGAATGCGATCGATCCTCAAACCGGCCAACGTCTTTGGTCGGCCGTGCCGGTCAACTCTGTGGCAAACCACGGTGACCTTAAGATTCTCGGCAATTCGCTGCCGACACTTTCCTATGGTGTCACCGCTTCGGTCCGCTATTTCGGTTTTGACGTTTCGGCGTTCTTCCAGGGAACAGGTAATCACTATTGGTATCCTCATGGTCAGGTGATGAGCTTCTGGGGAGCCTACGGTTATCCCTACATGACTTTCCTGCCTACGGATTTCCGCGACAAGATCTGGTCGGAAGACAACCCAGACAGCTACTTCCCGCGTCCTGTGGCCTATGCGTCTACATCCTACAACCTCAAGAATGTCAATAGCCGCTATATCCAGAACATGCGCTATCTCCGATTCAAGAACCTTACCGTCGGCTATACGCTGCCGTCGAAATGGACCAAGAAGGTCTACCTTGACAAGGTTCGCGTCTATTTCACCGGCGAAAACCTGTGCTATTGGTCGCCTCTGAAGAAAAACACGAAGTATATCGATCCTGAGGCTGCGTTTAACCGCGACACGAACGAGCGCAACAATGCATTCTACCCGTGGCCTAAAACCTACATGTTTGGTCTTGATGTGTCATTCTAAGAAACTCAGAACAATGAAAAAATCAATCAGTATATTACTCTGTGCTCTGGCAATCGGCTTTTCTTCATGCGAGGACGCGCTGGACGTTTCTCCGAAAGACCGACAGACAGAAAACGACTATTTCAAGGACGCGACCGCGCTTGAAATGTTTACAAATCCGCTCTATAATAACCTACTTGACAAAAGTCCGTTTGAAGAGACGAGCGATCAGATGGTCATAAAGACTCTCAGCGTCATCATGCAGGGTGGCGGACGGCGTTCGATTCCCGCTACGGGCGGCGGCTGGACATGGACCGATCTGCGCCGAATCAACACGCTGCTCGGCAATACATTCCGCTGCGATGATCAGGCGGCTGTGGCGAAATATTCAGCAGTTGCCAGATTCTTCCGCGCATTCTTCTATTATGAAAAAGTGCGTAGATTCGGCGATGTGCCCTGGTATGACAGGGAACTCGGTTCGGCTGATGCGGCGCTCTATAATCCGCGCGACAGCCGTGAGTTCATAATGACAAGGATGCTTGAGGATATCGATTTCGCGATCGAAAACCTTCCGGCGAAGAAAGATGAGAAAAACGCGCCGTTCCGTCTGACAAAAGGAGCCGCGCTGGCATTGAAGTCTCAATTCTGTCTTTTCGAGGGAACTTACAGGAAGTATCATGGGATCTCGTATGCGGAACATGATTATGACTATTACCTGCGTCTGGCTGCGGAGGCTGCTGAAACGCTGATGGATCGCGGCGAATATTCGCTCTATTCGACCAACAGCCCGGATAAGGACTATCAGAATCTGTTTGTCCAGGAGGTTGCTGATCCTAATGAGTATATCCTCGCGCTGTCGTTTCAGGCTGCGATCGACGGCAACCAGCACAATGCAAACGCATTTACTCTTGTGGCAACGCAAGGTCGCCCGGGCTATACGCGCAAGTTCGTCAACTCTTATCTGATGAGCGACGGCTCGCGTTTCACCGACCGCAACGGATGGCAGACGATGCAGTTTGCCGAGGAGATCAAGAACCGCGATCCGCGTCTTGTTCAGTCGATCCGCGGTCTCGGCTATCACCGCATTGGCCAGACTCAGATACTGCCAGCCGATCTGCAGCTGTCGATTACCGGCTATCAGCCGATAAAATTCGTTCAGGATCCGTCGCTTAACGGTGGCCAGATCGACCGCAACGACCGTTCGACCGCCGACATTCCGGTCTATCGCTATGCAGAGGTGCTGCTGAACTATGCGGAGGCAAAAGCTGAACTCGGAACTCTCAGCCAGTCGGAACTCGACCGTTCGGTCAATCTTATCCGTGCGCGTGCCGGAATGCCTTCTCTGATCCTTGCCGACGCCAATGCCAATCCCGATCCATATCTTTCAAGCGAGTTGACGGGCTATCCGAATGTGACAGGCTCGAATAAGGGTGTCATCCTTGAAATCCGCCGCGAGCGTTCGATCGAACTCGTTCAGGAAGGGCTGCGCCTAGACGATCTTTTCCGTTGGAACTGCGGAAAATGTCTTGATCAGGATATCACCGGCATGTATTTCCCCGGTCCGGGCAGCTATGATCTCTCAGGCAACGGAAAGCCCGACTTCGTCCTCTATGCCAAAGGCTCGGCCAAGCCCTCTGTTTCGGGAGCTGTGGCTCTTCAGATCGATGTCGATGTCTGGCTGACGGAGGGAAACCGCGGCTACCTCGACTGGCACTCTGGAGTGAAATCGGAGCGCAACGGGTTTAACGAGCAGCGCGACTATCTTTATCCGATTCCCTCTGATGAGATCGCAATCAATCCTAATCTCGTTCAGAATCCCGGATGGAAATAAAATCCAGAACTTTTAAACGAACAGAATCATGAAAAGATATTTTAGAATTTCGCTTTATACTTTGCTCGCCCTGCTTTGGATGGGAACATCATCGTGTAGCGACGATGATAATGGCGGAGTCGCCAAGGCAGTGCTTGCCAGCGCTTCGAACCTGACGTTTGCATCGAAGGGTGATCCGTCGCAGATCATTACTGTCTATTCCGATGCGACGTGGACCTGCGAGCATCCCGACTGGATCAGAGTCGAGCCTGAAACTGGAGCCGGCACAACTGATGTCAGAATCTCAGTCGTTGATAACATGCGCGACGGCACTCCAGACAATCCCCGCAAGGCTGACTTGGTCTTCAAAGGCGCGACAAAAGCGTCGGAAGCCCGCGTAGTTGTCCGTCAGGACGGTGACTTGTTCCGCGATGTCATGCCGATCACCATTGAGCAGATGAATGCAAGCGAAGATGAATCGGTGGCCGTCATCAGCAACCTGACGGCAGTGGCTCAATACGGTAATTCTTTTATGGCAACAGACGGTAGCAACAACGTGCTTATCCGCACGGAAGAGCCGCTTGCCAACGGAACAACCTTCACGGTCTACTCGACCAAGACGTTCGACGAGCAGAATATGTCGGTTCTTGTCGCTGACCACTTCGTTGTCGGCGGAACTCCTGCATCGCTTCCTGAGGCAATAGATGTGACCGAGCAGCTTGACGCCGTCTCAGCTCCCGATCGGGCCTACATCTCAATGACAGGTAAGGTTGACGGAAGTAATATCATCGTTTCGGGCAAGGTGTTCCACGGCGTTGCCATTGCCGTAATACCCGAGCTGAACCTGTCGTCGCTCAATGGCCATATGGTCGAGATTTTCGGTTTCTATGCAGGTTCGGCCACTCCGGCAGTCAACTTCTATGGCCACGCCGCCAATGACCAGGGCGTGTTTGAAGTGATCTATTTCCAGGATGACTTCGAGTGGCTCGACCCGTGGTCGGTTGCAGGCGCTGCCGGAAAGACCGTGGAAAATGACAATCTTGACGCCGCCGCTCCGGCATTGACTTCCGTTAAAGCTTCAGCGGACGGAACTGAGATGACGGCCTACAACTTTATCGAGTCTAAAGGCTATACGCTCCTTTATGATAAAGGTGACAACAAACGCATATATCTCCAGCGCAACTATCTCAAATTCGGTAAGACCGGTAATCATGGCGGTCTCACGCTGCCTCCGATGGAAGTTCCGTCGGATGTCGAAGCCGAACTCGTGTTCGACTGGTGTCCGATGCGTCAGGGATCCGGCAAGATCGACCCCGTTCATCTCTATGTCAAGATAGAAAACGGATCCGACGTGCAGCAGATCGACATTCCCGAATGCGGATGGGAATCGGGTCATAAACTCGAGTGGATTCGCGCGACCGTCAGCCTCTCCGGCATCAAGATCGACCGGTCGACCAAAATCTCGATCTCGCAGACCGAATGGGAAGTGTCGACGGCCAACCGCTGGTTCCTTGACAACATCAAGGTCCGTCAGGTCGACTGACCGATGACTGCTGCGGAGGTGTTCGGAAGGCCTCCGCATGAATAAATCTAAATTTCAGAGGACGGCTTCCCTTAAAGCAAGAAGGGGAGTCGTCCTTTATTTTCGGGAAATCTGCTTTCAGGTTTCTAAGAGGTTTTTATTAGACAGCCTCTAATTGCAGCTGATCGTGATCTCGGCACGATTTTGCACCGGAAATTGCCATAAACGCTATGTTGCTGCGGCTCAGGAAGTAGAGGTCCATAGGGGAAATTGAAATGAAAAAATTAGCGAAATTAACGAAAAAATATCGCAAAAAGTTTGGAGGGAATAGAAAAACGTTGTAACTTTGCACTCGTAAAACGAACGACACAAGCGAGTGTCTGAAAGAAAATCAAAAAATTGCCTTGTGGTGTAATGGTAGCACGTCGGATTCTGGTTCCGCCTGTGAGGGTTCGAATCCTTCCAAGGCAACACAAAAAAAGCAGTCAGCTAATTTAGCTGACTGCTTTTTTTGTGTTGAGCGACAGGCTCCGGATATCGGAGCGGCTACAAAATTAAATGGGGTCAATGAGAAGTAATTCAAATGGATTTATGGTGTCTTATTCCGTCAATGATAGAGTCGACGTATTCAGCTCGTTTCATTTTTGTGTTATTAGGATGCCAGGTGTCTGCAGGTAAAATGCCACTTGGCGATTCGTATATCGGGGCTTTTAGGGGAATCCCACCAATTTAGATTTATAAGCGAAGTCTATCTTTGCTGACTCGAATAGAGAGAATGTATTACCGAAAATAATAACATCAGGAACATAGCACTCAATCTGCCTTATGAGAACATTCTGCCACTTTTCAAATGCTTTTTGCATTGAGCCGGAATGTGATTCAGCAGCATATTTGTTGATATAAGCAATACCTTTGAGCATGTCATGCATCGTGTTGTTCAGCTTCGGCATATCATTAAAATGTTTACCGGTTCTGATGCCATATTAAGGGGCGTTAGTTATATTTGATGCGATTCTTTTTCTCATTGTCGGACACAGATTTGATGTAGATTAGAGAGGATGAATAGTAGCACATTGAGAAAAAATCGCTAACTTTGCGGTTGGATGGGCGTAGTCTATCCACGACATTTTGATAAAATAAGAAGCGTTATGCTTATCTTGTTTGTTGAAAACGTAGGAAATTTTCAAAACGATGCAAGAGATAGCATAGTGGTTCTCACGCATATGCGTGGGTCACTATTGTTACATCTGCATCAAAGGTTTCCTACGACCATCAACAAAGACGTGGCATAGTTGGCTCACGCTTTCTTTAGCTTAAATACTTCGTTTGGAGCCAAGACGTTTTGGAATAATGGTCACATTCAACTCATATATGAATATCCCCGCCATTGATTACTGGCGGAATCTGTGCCTTCAGGAAGGAGTGACAAGGCACTATAATAAGGGCGACTGTTTCTTCCGGCAGGGAGAGATTGCTCGCTATCTCGGTCTGGTCAAGTCCGGCACATTGGTCTATTCAGTCATGGGCGGCGATGGAGAGGCGCATGTCATCGGGCTGGAATATGCAGATGAATTTGTGGCGGATTTCCCGTTTTCTCTTTCCGGGAGCAAGGCCCGCGCCTCGGTCATAGCCGAATCGCCATGTGAGATTCTATGTGTGCCTACCCACATTCTCAGGGAGCGGATGCGCCATGATGAAGAATTGAGAGAGGCGGTGCACGTCACTACCGAAGCTGTTTTCGGCACTGTCTATGATCGTGCGATTGCTCTCTACACCAAGACTCCTGAAGAACGTTATAATGATTTGATTACCTTTGACCCGCAACTGTTTCAACACTTTTCGCTGAAAGTAATAGCCTCTCTGCTCAATGTCACGCCGACCTATCTGAGCCGAATACGTAAAAGCACTAATCGAGATAGCTTCAGAACTTCATTTCTCAAACTTGTTTGAGAGCCGAGAAATTATTTTGCTGTATTTTTGCCTAAATTTTAATTTTTATGCTAAACAGACTTATCATATTGCTTGGAACAGTCTTACTGCTGTCCATCGGATCCTTTGCCAAGAAGAAGCCTGATTATCCACAGTCAGAAATAAAGGTGGAATATAATTATCATTACAAGTTCATGCGTAAGGGCGACGGTGCAACAGTAGATAAAAACACACCGTTCATCCTTCTTGCCAACCGCAGTCAGAGCAAGTTTTATTGTCCGAGCACCGAGTTCAAGGATTCGCTGGAATCGACACCTTCGGGGCGCGCGAAAGCCAATCGGATGTTTGATGCCGCGGTCGCTGCTTATGTTCAAAACCGAGATCGAAGCGCTATGGACGGTGTGGTCTATCACTCACGGCTATATGTGCTTAAAGATTTTGCTAAATCCATTTCGACCATCTACGATGAGGCCGGGATGGGAGAATGTGGTTATTATGACGAGCCTTTCTCCGAAATAGATTGGGTGATAGTGGAAGACAGCACAAAAACAATCTTGGACTATCAAAGCATCATGGCAAATGCCGATTATCACGGTCGAAAGTGGACAGTGTGGTTCACTCCTGAAATTCCCGTGCAAGATGGTCCGTGGAAATTCTGCGGGCTTCCGGGACTTGTTATGGAAGCACGTGAACCGTCAGGACAACATAGTTTCATTGCTACTGGAATTGAAGCAAGCTCACAGCCGATTTTCCCCATTTTCAACACGGAATATGAGAAGATGGACAGAATTGACATGCTCAGAGCTGCAAGGCATTACAGAGAAAACAGCAATGCGATGTTCAAGGCTGCGACCGGAGCTGAACTCGGCGGAGGCTTTGATGCACCCGCAACCGAAGAAAGCCGCAAATACGACTATCTCGAAACCGACTATCATTGATTATGAAAAGAATATTTGCTTGCATATTTCTGACTATTGGTGCAATTACAGCCAATGCCGACAACTGGATGAAGGATGCGGAGCCGGCAATCATGGAGGTGCATTATTCCCGAATTGAGGTGTATGATACGACAATGCGGGCGTCGCGCTTCTCCAAAGACCCGGTGATTCTGCGTGTTGGCAAGGATAAATCGGTGTTTTTTGGTGCTAAAAGGTTATGGGAGGATTCCATCAAGGCTGTGGATCCGGCTACATTCTGGGAAATTGACAGAGCAAGAGTAATGAGTGACAAAAGAGATGATACACAGCTGTTATCCGGTCACTATTGGAATTATATCTACAAAAACATCCCTGACGGGAAAGTGACAGAACGTGCCTATTTCGATATGGAGCATTGGCAATATACCGAAGACTGGGAAAAACCGGAATGGGAAATATTGGATGAGTCGAAAGAGATAATCGGCTACCAGTGCTTTAAGGCCGTTACCGATTACCGGGGACGCAAATGGACAGCATGGTTTGCTCCGGAAATACCTGTTCAAGATGGACCGTGGAAACTTTGTGGACTCCCGGGCCTGATTCTTGAGGCATACGATAATAATGAGGAGTATCGTTTTGAGGCTGACGGACTAATTCAAAATCCGAACTCCGAAGTCGGAATTTTCACATATGACGAACGAAAAGGATATATCACTGTGACCCGCGACAAGTTTTTCAACAATTGGTGGAAATACAAGCATTCCAATTTTGGGGCAAAAATGAACGCAGCCTATGGTGTCGGCCCAAAAGCCACACCCGAAGACAAAAAGCCAAGGATTGTCCACTACGACAAAGAGGAAACCAACTATCCCCACGACTTATGAACCGACTTGTCACATATCTGCTGCTTCTCGTTCTCGCGGTAAGTGCCGCGGCTCAGGACAATGTGTCGGGAAACAATGCATATGATTCGCTGCTTACGGTGGCTCAAAACATTGAAGACTTCGATTTCGCTCTTAAAGAATTGGAAACCAGTTATGCCGGTTTTGACACTTATGTCAACGATTCAACCCGTCAGGAATATGATTCGATTGTATCGACACTTAGGCAGCAAATCGAAACAAACGGACGGCTAGGATATGATGCGGCCTTATTTTTATATTCATGGTTTGATGACGGACATCTCGGAATGGATATGGGTAGTTATAAAGAAACAGGCAAATATATGTCGGATCGAAGGAAGTATCAGCCTTACGGGATGATCCGTCCATATTTGCCTGAACCGACAGCAACGCAGGTCAACTCCAAAACATACCTGATACGCTTGCCTGAATTCGATGAGGAAATCGTTTCGTCTGAATGGCTCGGAAACGCTATCGGTGAATTCAATTCTTCCACATGCGAGAATCTTATAATCGATGTGCGCGGTAACGGAGGAGGTGATGAACGAATATGGCATCAGTTGTTGCCATTGTTTCATGACCATCCAGGCGTCACCAAAAGTGTAGAGTTCAGAATGTCGGACAACAATATCGAATATCTTAAACAAGCAGCTGCCGAATTTCCGGAGGCTCAAATGATTCTGGATAAGTATAACAAAACCAAGGAATCATATATTCTTTTGACAGACAACGAGGATCTTGAGATAGAAGTTCCGGAATATACAGGGAAAAAGCCCCATAAGGTGGCATTCATCATAGATGCTAACAATGGATCGGCAACTGAAGAGTTGCTGATACAGGCCAAGGCGATATCTGATAGGACAATTATTTATGGCAAAGAGTACACTGGCGGTTGTCTTGATTGCTCATCAGTAAGGGAATCGGCATTGCCCAATAGTGGATATCCGATTTTCATACCTACTGCAAGGTCGTGCAGATTGCCAAATAACGGCATTGACAAAACAGGTATAGCTCCTGACGTGGTAATACCCATCGATTATCCCACTTCTCTGGCGGATAATATTGACGAGTGGACTCTTTGGATTGCAAACGAATTAGAAAAATAGCTCCTGCTGATTATTCCTGAATATGAAAAGGCCTCTCACATATCTACTTTGTTTAATCGCTACACTTCCGGTGTTTGCAGAGTCTCCCCGAGCTTTCCTCAAGGCGGAATATGAATCCATGTCGAAATCCATCAACACAAAAACAGGTGACACCATCACCAACAATAGTGACTTTGTGTTAAGAATAGGACAAGGTCAGTCATTCTATTTTGACCCGCAGACCAACCGCATAGACTCTCTCGAAAATGACCCGCAAGGTAAGATTATGCTTGAACAGGCCGACGCCGCTGCTATGCAGAAAGCAATAGCCAACATGAACGCGGGGTTAGGAGAGACATGGTTTGATATCCGCAAGAAGATGGGTATTAACCGTGGCAGCCGCTACAAAAACATGAAGAATTTTGAGTTACGTACCATTACAGTCTGGGACTCACAGATGGGCGACCGCTATCGTTATCCGGTGGAGATGGACGATTTGCAATGGGAGCTTCATGACTCGACCAAGATCGTGCTGGATTATGAGTGTCAGCTTGCCGTTGCCGACTATCACGGACGGAAATGGTATGCGTGGTTTGCTCCGGAAATCCCGGTGCAGGATGGTCCGTGGCAGCTGTGCGGTCTTCCCGGTCTTATAATGGAGGCTATCACTGCCGATGGCGAATATGAATTCTCAATCAAGGGCATACAGCAATGTGACGAACCACTCGGTGATCCTTATGAAAACCCTGATAAGATTTTCAACTCCCCCCGCAAAGCCGTTCTGCGCATGAAGGATTATGGGCGTCGTAACCGAGCCGCTCAGGTGAGTGCAATGACCGGAGGGAAAGTCAATATACAACAGACAGAATACAAAAATAATATAGACTTTATTGAAACAGATTACCACGAATGAACCGTCTGATCGCATATCTGCTGTTTCTTCTTGTCGCAATCGATGCCGTGGCACAGGTCAACGTGTCGGGGGCGGTCGTTGACAAGGAGAACAATGAGCCTCTGGCCGGGGCATCTGTGATTGTCAAGGACGCGGCCGGCAAGATA
>CAJUHM010000016.1 GCA_910586475.1 uncultured Muribaculaceae bacterium
TATGCCTTAAAAAGTTTTGATGTTGTAAAAAATTAAGATGCGTCAGCCCTGAATTGAATCAAAAGAATTAGTGGAAATTTATCTGAAAATGTTATTTTTGCATTATCCATTAATGCGAAAGACTGCGAGACTGCGATTTTCGGAGCCGGCAGATGTTTTGTTCTATTAGCAGGCCTATGAAAAAAATCGTTCTTGTAATTTGTGTTATTCTGATTGCTGTTCTTGGTGTTTCCGCCCAGAAAACTGCTGGCGCAAAATCTTCAAATGTCAAAGTCTTCACTGAAGCCGGAGTAAATCCGCTGACACAGTATGCGCTTGTTGAGGTTCTCGACGACGGCACGGGCGTCAGATTCAGACCGAATATGGACGTATTGCTGAAGTCTATCGGATTTAAAGTTATGTACTACAGGTGTCCGTCGGATTATGATGACGAAATGGTCGAATACTTAAGCATGAGGGCCACGCGCAAGGGAAAAGGTGGCCTCACAGTTGTGGAACTTCATGACGGCCAGGATCTGTTGTGCACCATTGATTTTGCAAATAAGGATGAAGTCGACAACTTTGTGAAGTCAATGTATCTGTCAGGCTATCGTCAGAATGACGGTTTGTTTTCCCATCCGGCAAATGTGGCGGGCGGGTGTGCTATATATGTAAGAGTAACCGGAAATAGGGTCAGGCTCATGCTCCCGTTCGAAATGCTGCCATATGATTTTTGATGAACCGGTTCTCGAATCGAAGTTAAGGTTAAACCGTTTTTTTGCCGTTGTTTGCGCTGAGTTTGAATAAATTTCAGCGCATTGTGAAACTTTTTTGTTAAATTTGCGTCAAATGTAAAAAAAGGATGTGATCTATCCCGTAATTTTGAAGTTTCATTAATTATAAATTCATATTAAATCAATCAAAATGAAGAAATTCGTAAGATTTTTTTCGCTTCTGCTGGTGGTGCTGATGCTTGCGCCTGCGATGGCCACGGCTCAGCAGATGCCTCAGATCCCACCGATGGGTGTTGACCCGGAGGTGCGTATCGGCACGCTTCCGAACGGGCTGACTTACTACATTCGTCACAATGACTATCCCAAGGGACAGGCCGAATTCTATATCGCTCAGAAAGTGGGCTCAATTCTTGAAGAAGACGACCAGCGCGGACTGGCCCACTTCCTCGAGCACATGTGCTTCAACGGCACTACTCACTTCCCCGGCAACTCACTGGTCAAGTACCTCGAATCAATCGGCGTGAAATTCGGTGCCCATCTCAATGCCTATACCGCCGTAGATCAGACAGTCTATAATATCTCCAAGGTCCCCACTGCCCGTGAAGGCTCGCAGGACTCCTGTCTGCTCATTCTCCATGACTGGGCCAACGATCTGCTGCTCGAACCGGCTGAAATCGACGCAGAGCGCGCTGTCATCCATGAAGAATGGCGTAGCCGCTCGGACGGTCAGAGCCGTATTCTCGAGCAGCTGCTTCCCAAGATCTACCCCAACAGCAAGTATGGTCAGCGCATGCCGATCGGAACGATGGAAGTTGTCGACAACTTCCCCTATCAGGCGCTTCGCGATTACTATGAGAAATGGTATCGTCCCGACCAGCAGGGTATAATCGTGGTCGGCGACATCAATGTCGACCGTATCGAGGGTAAGATCAAGGAAATGTTCTCTGACATCGAAATGCCTGTCGAAGTGGCAGAACGCGTCTATCTCCCCGTAGATGACACAGAAGGCACAATCTATGCTATCGGCCACGACAAAGAGCAGACCCGTTCGCTTGCCCAGCTGATGATCAAGAGTGATGTTATGCCGCGCGAGCAAAAAGGAACAATGCTCTATTACGTTGAGAACTATATTCAGGAGATGATCTCCAGCATGCTCAACACCCGTCTGAACGACATCTCGTCGAAACCAAATGCACCTTTTGCCGCATCAGGAGTCTATTTCGATAATTTCTTCCTCGCCAAGACCAAGGATGCGATGACTCTTGGTGTTATAGCAAAGGATTCCGCTGAACTTCCCTCGGGAGTGGCTGCTGCATATCGCGAACTGCTACGCGCTGCGCAGAGCGGGTTCACTGTGACAGAGTTCGAGCGTACGAAGGCTGAATATCTATCGAGCGCGGAAACAGTCTACAATAACCGCAATAAACGCGAAAACGCTTCATTCGTGGCATCGTATGTCAATAACTTCCTCGACAATACACCCATTCCTACTGCAGAAGAAAGCTATGAGACAAAAAAACAAGTGGCGGCAATGATTCCTCTCGAAGCGATTAATGCCACTGTAAAGGAACTGGTGACACCTGACAACCGCGTGTTGCTCGCGTTTCTTCCCGATGCTGCCGACGGAGTTTATCCGACCGAAAAGGAATTTGCCGACGCTCTTGCTTCTGTCGATGGCGAAACAATTGAAGCCTACAAGGAAGAGGTGAAGGCCGAACCGCTCATTCCCAATCTTCCGAAACCCGGCAAAATCAAAAAAGAGACTACTCTTTCGCAGTGGGATGCTACGGAATGGACTCTCAGTAATGGTGTGAAAGTGATCGTCAAACCGACCAAGTTCAAGGACAATGAGGTCTTCTTCTCGGCAATTGCCGTCAACGGAACAGCTGCTGACAAGACAGTTTCTGCCCAGAACATCAAATTCCTCCCCTATGCTCTGGGACAGTACGGTCTCGGCTCATACTCCAACTCTGATCTTCAGAAGTATCTTTCAGGCAAGCAGGCAATGCTCAATTTCGGCATGAGCAGCTACAACCGTATGGTTTCCGGCTATTCTACGCCCAAGGACCTGCCCACTCTGATGGAGCTTATCTACATGGGATTCACCGGTGTGAATTTCACACCCGAAGAGTTTGAAGCGCTTCAGAGCACATTTGCCGGCACTCTCAAGCATAAGGAAAAAGACCCGCAGTTCATTTTCCAGACCAAGCTCTACGAATCGCTCTTCCCCAATAACCCCCGTCTGCGTGCGCTCACAGCCGAGGATGTCACTGCTGCTGACCGTGAAGGCATTGTCGAACTCGTGGGCAACATGACTGCCAATGCTGCCGAATATACCTTTGTGTTCATCGGCAACGTCGATCCCGCAACTCTTCGTCCGCTCGTTGAACAGTATATCGCCACTCTTCCTGCCAATGCTAAGAAAGCACGCAAGAGCGTACAGAACTACGACAAGAGCTATGAGCAGGTTGCCGGAACAGGCATCGACACATACACTGCCAAGATGGAAAATCCGCAGACCTGGTGCTACATCACCGCTTTCGGCAGCGAGCCTTACTCATCCAAGAACGCGCAGCTCAGCACAATCGCCGGACAGATCCTTTCGACTCGACTCGTAGAGATCGTTCGTGAGAAGGAGGGTGCAGTTTATTCGATCTCGGCTTCAGGTTCGATGGACCGCATCGCTCCCCAGAATATTGATATCGTCAGCGCATTCCCGATGAAACCTGAGAAGAAAGCTGCTGTCCTTGAGATCATCAAGGGACAGATCGACGACCTCGCAAACAATGTCAGCCAGGCTGAACTCGACAAGCAGAAAGAGTTCTATGTCAAGAGCTTCAACGAACGTCGCGAGCGCAACGACGGATGGCTCGGTGGCATCAACGGATGGTTGCTCAATGGTGTCGACACCTTCAACGGTGACATCGAAACCCTTAACGCAATCACTGTCGATGACGTGAAGAACTTCATGAAGAATCTCAACAAGCAGGGCAACTATCGCGTTGTCATTCTCGATCCGGAGCAATAATCTTTTGATACTCCGATAGAACAGGCGGTGAGTCAGAATCTGATGATTTTTGACTCACCGCCCTTTTTTATCTCCTTTCGGGAACGCTCCGGTCAGAATGGGTAGCCGATGGCAAGATGGAATGCGAGCCCGTCTTTGAAGCGTGGGATGTTGTAGTAGCCTGATTTGCCGGTGGCATAAGGGGCGTGGATTCCGATTCCGAGGTCTCCGCGGACTACGAGCATTCCGATGTCAAGTCGCAGTCCGACGCCGGTTCCGGTTGCGAGATCGCGGAAGAAAGTCGAGCCTTTCAGCAGACCTCCCGGACGGTCTGGGTCTCTCTTAAGCAGCCAGACATTTCCGGAGTCAAAAAAGACAGCTCCGTGGAGCGGGCCTATGATCGGGAATCGGTATTCGACATTGAACTCGAATTTGAAGGTTCCTGTCTGGTCGAAATAGCCGTTGATCTGATTGGCCGGCACCCGGAAGGATCCGGGACCGATTGAGCGTACGGTGAAGGCGCGCACCGAGTTTGCGCCTCCGCAGTAGAATTGTTCGGCATATGGAACAACGGATGAGTTGCCGTAGGCATGGGCCGCTCCGACTGCCACACGGCTGACGAGCCAGTGGTCGCCGTGGCCGAGACGGCGGTTGTAGACGAGCTGGGTTGTCCCTTTGATGAACTGGGAGAAGGGAGTGCCGAACAGCTCTTTTTCCCCTTTTTTGCCGCACAGCTCATAGATGCCCCAGAAGATATTGCCGGCTTCGATGACCGAGAATTGCCAGTTGAGCTGGTTGTCGGCGTCGAAGTCGCGGTCATAGATATAGCTGAATGCCATCTGGGGAATGAACTGCGAGCGGAAACTTTCGGCAATGGCCCGGTTGGCGTTCATGATCGAGTCAAATTCCGTCGTCGTTCTCATTAATTTGGTGTAGGTCAGCTTGAAGAGAGTCAGAGAGTTTGTCACGTGGCGGTTGACGCGCCAGTCATAGACGATTCCGGTGTTGAACTGGGCCATGTTGAAATAGTGTGGGCGGTTGAGCAGGTCGGCACCGAGACTGATGCGGGTCCAGTTCAGTTCGCGGCGACTGCGCGGAATAAAGCGTGGGGCAAGCAGCCGTGGGAAAGCGAGGGTCGATGAGAGTCCGACCTCATAGGAGTTGAAGATTGAATTGCGGCCGTGGCCGGTCTGCCATTCGTAGGACCCGTGGAGGTCCACACTAAGTTGTTCGGCGCCTCCGAAGAGGTTTTTGTTGGTCAGGCGAAGGTCTACCCCCGGTCCGAGATATGAGTTGGATTTCGACGTCACGTTGACTTCAGCCGAGGCTTCGAGCGGCTTGTCGAACGTGCAGTCGATCTCGACATTGAGGATCCCTTTTTCAGTAGAGTCGGGGATGGCGTTGATTTCGATCGCATTGAAGATGCCGAGGCGCGATAGATAGGTCTGCGTCCGGTTCATGTCGGCGACAGAGAAGCGTTTCCCTTTGCGGAAGGTGATGCACGACGGGATCAGATTGTCGCGCAGATGCATCGGCTGCATTTTGACAACCTCTCCGCGGCGGGTGTCAATGGTGTCGGGCGTTCCGCCCCCTTCGTTGCGGTGGATCGTTGTGACTATTTTACCTGTGCGGTAAGAGTCGAGCGCAAATGAGGGTATGTTGTTGGCCATGTCGAGGCGCAGTGCTATCGCGCCGCTTCTGATCGTTGAGTCGGCGAGATATTCGATATATTCCGGGCGGAAGAAATAGTAGCCGCGGTTGCGCAGGGCATTGGCGATGTTGATTCTCGCTGTCGAGAGCGAGTCGACGCAGTAGCGCGATCCTGCTTTCAGGTAGTGCTGGCGCATGGCGATCGAATCGATGGCATGGTAGAGCGCGCAGGTGTCGGGCAGGAGCTCTACGGTGTCGATCGGGTAGGCTTCGCCGGGATCGACCTTATAGAGTATACGGGCTTTTTTCGGATTTTTCCCTTTGACAAGCTCATAGGAGGCGCGTCCGCGGAAAAAGCCGTTGTTATCGAGCATCTGGTCGATCATGTGGACCCGCACTTCGGGGCGTACGTCTGAGATCAGAACCGGTTCGGAAACAAGTTTTTCGTAAAGCCAGTGACGCAGTCCTTTGGGCGGATTCGTCCAGTTGTTGTAGACCCACAGCCCGAGCGGGAAAGGCCACCGGACGTAGGGGGAATAGAGTGCGTTGTTCGGCTTGACGTTGACAACGTCGAATATGTCGGACGTGAGCGATCCCGGAAGAGAGACAGTGTCGGCGACCTGATAGTCGATTTTCTTTACTCCGGTGTAGAGGATGTCGTCCGGTCCGAGACGTCTGGTTGTCGAGCAGGATGATGCGACCGCTGTCAGGAAAAGGGCCAGCAGTCCATAGAGCATGTGTGTTCTATTTGATCGAGTCGGTTTCATTGACGGGTGCTTTAGGGGTTTTGGAAATGTCAGTCGGCTTGGGAGAGCGTTTGCGGAATCGGAAGAGGTCGCGCAGGGAGTTGAGTTTACGTTTCATGACGAAACCGACTCCGGTCTGCGTTATTTCGCCTTCGAGAATGCTTTCATAGCCAACGTGGCGGAATAGTCTGACGTAAATCGAGCCGCTCCGGTTGAGCATATATTCAAACGAGATATCGTTGATCAGGTTCTGCGAGAAGTTCTCGTCGGCATTGGCGTCGGTCGAGTAGTTGCCGCCGATGACGATCTTGAACCGGTCATCGAAGAGCGATTTAGACACACGGTAGCTGTAGCTTGTCGTTGTCGATTTGCTTCCGTCGGTGGTCGTGTCGTACTGGTCGATTCCGAAGGAGATGTCGACCCCTCGGATATTGTTGGCGGCCCATGTGTTGAGTTGCGAGGCGAGGAAGGAGTAGAGCGGGTTGCCCGAAAGATTGGCACTTGCTTTGGTCCCCGGACCTGTGTACTGGTTGTAGAGAAGCAGGTTCATCGCCTGATTGGCACGCTGTTCGGGGCTCATTGACGCCAGCTCGTTTTCGATCGTGATGTCATCGTCGGTCGACAGGTTGAAGGCGACGTTGAGATTCTGGAGGGTGTTTGTTATTGAGAGGATCACGTCGAAGTTGACGAGGCGCGAATTCTGTCCCTCCTGCGTGACGTTGGCTTTGATGCGGTCGGTCGCGGTAACGTTGAGCGATGGATTCAGGATGTCTCCGTTGAAGGCGACATAGCTGCCTTCGCGGAAAGTGAAATTTTTTTCACTCATTATCGACATGTTGACTCCGCCGGTGTTGATTGACGGGGTGTAGCGTACGAATCCCGAATTGATAGTGAAGCGGCCGGTCATTCGCCCGTCGCCGTTGAGAGGGGTGAGGGAATAGGAGAGGTTGCCGGCTCCCTGGATCGATACTTTGTTCTTTCCGTCGGTCGAGAGATCGACGTTGATTGTCGAGCCTTCAGAAATCCCGAGGTTGGCGTTGAGGAACAGTGACATCGAGTTGTTGACGAGCGAATCGGCGCGGGCAACGCTCGCTGTGTCGGCAAACACGACGAAATGGACCATGTCGTCCGACGAGCGGGAGGTGAGGCTCTGCTGGGCGTCAGTCATCACGTAGGTGACGTTGGTCCCGGGCAGTATGTTGAGCGAGGCGTCGACTCTCATGAAGCCGAGATTGCCTTTGGCCGATGCGTCGATGTTGACAAATGCTTTTCCGTAGACATCCGCTCCGGCGCGAGCTCTGTCGGAATTGACGATCTGCATGTCGGCTGCCTTGAGGGTCAGGTCATAGTTGATGTCGGAGATCCGGCGGGCGTCGACGGTGCCGTTGATGAACAGTGGATTGCTGTTGAGTCCGGAGATGGTGAAGTTACGGAAACGGGCCACATTGCTGTCCACCGGGATTTTCTCTTCTGAGAAGGCGTAGGAGGCGCCCGTCATTCCGACTTTAACTGACGATGAGTCGAAATCGAGATAGCCGTTGAAAACCGGACTGGCCATGTCTCCGCTGATTTTCATGTTGCCGTTGAGCACTCCTGACAGCTGGGCCACATCTTTCGGGAGGAACGGATTGGCCACACGGAGCGGTAGCCGGATCATGTTGAAGTCGAGCAGGAACGGGCTTGTCGAGGTCGAGTCGTTGAGTGCGCCGGTGGCAGTGATGACTTTCTGTCCGTCGATATTAAGGGCGACGTCGGCATGGAGCGCGCGGGTCTTGTTATCGTTGGCAACGTTGACGTCGAGGTTGAAGGTGCCGACGCGTTCGCGTCCGTAGTAGAGGTTGTTGAGGTCGACGGTCCCGTTTCCGGTAATTTCGCTTGAGGTCCAGCGGAATCTGAGGTTGGCGTCGACGGTTCCTCTGACCGGAGGCGCGAAGGGAGAGATCGAAAGCCATTCCTGGAGGTTGATGTTGGCCAGACGCACGATCACGTCCTCCTGACGGTGGTTTGTCAGGCTGTCAGCATGTTCGGCCTGGTCGGTGTAGATCTGCAGGTAGCTTGAGTCCGACATGACTTTGAGGTTGGCGTCGAGGTGACGCTCAACGAAGTTGTAAGCGAGGAGATTGTCGCTGTTGATTGTCCATTTCTTATAGGCGATCGTCGGGTTTGAAGGAACGAACCTTACGCTTACCGTCGAGTCTGCCACGGCGGCATTGAAGCCGATCAGGAAACCCTGGTCGCCCTTTATGTTCGACTGGCGGATCATGGCCGAGAGCTTGTCGTCGGCCAGATAGCCGTTGAAGGTGATATGTGCGAAATCGTCCATTGTGCCGGGGCGGTTGTCGATGCGGGCGTTGTAGACGAGGTATTTTCCGTGCTGGTTGGCGTCAAACGTTATGTTGTCGAGTTTCGTCGAACCGGATCTGAAGCCGTTGACTACAGCGTGGAGGCTGATCAGCGAGTCATTGGAGAATGCCAGATGAGCGTTGTCAAGCTCAATTCCAGATGTGGAAGCAATGAAATTGTAGGCGGGATTGTTTTGTCCCATGTCTATGCTGAGCGCCATCCGTGGGAGGGCCGTCTGCAGAGAATCGACATTGACTTCGCGGCGCGCTATCTGACGGTTGATAAGAGCGGTGGCCTCCGGAAATTTTTCTATGACGGACATGAGCGACGAGAGTGCGGTCATGTCGGTTGTGAGATCGCCCGAAACGAGAGTGGCGTGGGTCAGCGAATCGGTCGACGATAGTTTGGCCGTCAGCGACGGAACGCTGAAATGGAGCGAATCCATTGTCCAGTCGAGGTCGTTGAGGTCGACTTCGGCGTCGATGTTGCCTGAGCGCGGGTAGTAGGACCCGGTCGTGTAGATCGTGGCCGAGCCGTTCATCGGATTTTTGAAAAAGCGCATCTCTTCGAGATCGAGGTGGCGTATGTCGGATGAGAGATCCCACTGGTAGCCGCCGTTGTTGAACGTGGCTGCCAGATCGGCGTCGAAATCGGCGAATGTGTTGTCTGAGACGACGTCGGCTGTCAGACGGCAGGTGTCGACCATAGCTTTCAGACGGATATTTCCGACTGTCGCGCCGTTGTATTCTACGGAGTGGAGATCGACTGCCGCTTTTATTCTTGTCTTGCGCGATGCGGGGTTGTAGCCGTGGCCGTCGAGATCTATGTCGGCGGTTAGGTTTCCGACACCGAGCGAGGGCATGAACGCGCCCACCGGAAAGCTGACAGTTCGGAGTCTGGCGGTGTAGCCTTCGGATCTGGCGTTCCAGCGGCCGTCGAGAGCGAGTCGTCCGGCTGCTGTGCGGACATCGATGTCGCCGTCGATGTTGCCCGGACTGTAGGCTATCGATCCTTTGAGAGTCATCGGTGGAATATTGAAACTGTTGGCTGTCCGGCCGGGCAGAATCCGGTTTTTGACGGTATTGATTTTGCCGAGTTTTCCGTTCAGGTCGACGTTGCCCTTCATTTTGTTGAAATCAAGTGGATTGATGACGTGACCTTTGGCGTTGAGACTGATGTAGCCCGGAAGGTCGGCGACGAGCCGGTCGACATCGAGTGACGAGGCTGTCCCGTGTATGTCGGCGTTGAGTCGCAGTCCGGCAGAAGCGGGAAACGAGCTGATGATGTTTCCGAGCGACGGCATGAAGCTGACGGCGTCCTGAAGAGCTATTGTTCCGTTGGCCTGAAGGCCGAGCGGCAGTTGCGGATCGGTCATTATGTTGCCGATCCCCATCGAGGCGTCGAGATAGAGGTTTGAGCGTGACGTGGCGATGTTGAAGTTTTCCGCTTTCATCACCGTTGAGTCCATCGAGAATGTTCCGGATGCCATCATAGGTATTCCGCAGCGTTCTTCGGCTGCGAGGTGTCGGAGAGGCACACGGATTGATGTGCCGCGGTTGTAGAACGAGTCGACCTCCACCACAACGTTTCTGACAGCGATATAGGCGGGATCAAATCCCTTGGCCGGGATTGCGCCGCGGGTCGCATAGAGACCGTCGCGCGCTGTCAGACTAAGTTTGCGTGCGGTGATTGTCCAGGGTTCGGAGTCGGCTGAGTTTTCGGTCGAGTCTGTCTGGGCGACCGGGTGTTTGCTTATATAGGCGGCGTCTGGCGTCAGATAGGCGGCCGACACAGAATCCACCGATAGCTCGCCGATTTCAATGAGGCGCCGTCCCGTGTCGAGATGTCCGCTCTTGAGAGAGGCTTCGCCTATTTTTGCGCCGAGAGAGTCAATGACCGGAAGCATGTTCATCCGGTAGGTGATGTTGCGCAGGCGGATGTCGCCGACGTCGATCCGCAGCGGTCGCGATGCAGCGGTGTCGGGCGGTGTCGTTTCGGTTGTGTCCTTTATCGTCAGCTCCACGTTAGCTCCGTCAAGAAGAGCATTGTTCAGTGCGATCCTCGAGAATGAGATAGGAATGTCGGTGTCGTTGGCCGAGAAGTTGTCGATGCGTGCTTTCAGATAGATGACGGAGTCGGGCGTTCCGAGTCGGTAGGTCGCGTCCGACAGGCTGACCGAACGGACCTCGATCTGTTTGCGGAGGAGCGGGAGAAGTCCGACGCTGACGCGGGCATTTACAGCTGTCAGCAGAGTGTCGCCGGAGGCTTCGGTCACACTTAGCGAATCGACCTGAAGATTGAGCGGGAAACGCAGTCGCAGATAGCTGACATCGATTGTCATGCCCGTTGATTCATGGATCTTCTCAATTGCTATGCGGCGGGCGTAGTCCTGGATGAACGGAACGTAAAGCAGGAAAGGGAGCGCGACACAAAGAGCTGTCAACCCGATGAGGGTCAATAGAACTATTTTAACGGATTTTTTCCACACGGATGTCTTCACAGTGATGAATGAATTCAGAAACAGTTAAACCTACACTGTGATAACGTTTCTTTAAATAGTTATGTTTTGAATAATGATGTGGAATCGGAAAGACGGTTCGTGGAAAAGGGCATGGGAAGTCAGTAGCTGCGTCAATACCATGTGACTCCATTGGAGAGCGACGAGCGTTTGTCGTATTTCAGGTCTGAGAGCATCGACGAGTTGACCGAGATGTGGAAATTGTAGGACTTGTAAGGCCCGACAGGCACGAAACTTGCGGTCATAGTGAAACAGTGGAGGTCACGCGAGACATTGCAGTTCATGTAGGCCAGTTTGCCGGTGTCGAAATTGTAGCTGGCTGTGAAGCTGAAGTTCCAGTTTTTCGTCGGACGGATATTGCCTGACAGCGACAGGTTCTGGGTGATCTTGCCGTCATATTCCATCTTCGCTTTGTTGAAAGCTCCGTAGCCGTAGCTGACGGAGTAGTTCATTGTCAGCGACCAGGGGACTTCCCACTTCATGTAGCCGTCGGAGTTGAAATCCATGTCGGCTTCCTCGCCGTCGTGGGCGCTCAGCCCCGGACGCTGAGCCGCCGCCCGTTCCCGCAGATCCGGCACTTTGCTGTTTTCATTTTCGTCGGGATCGTTTTTCTTGTCTTTCGGCTTGCGTTTGAATGTGTCGTTGTTGAATGTATAGCTGAATGAGGTTCCGGTGCTTGACAGTCGTCCCCATCCTTTGCCGGCTTTCCAGCGAGGGATATTGACGCGCACCGGGTTGCCGGCCGAGTTGAGCTTATAGGTGTAGACATCCCAGACTGCCGAAAGATTCAGGTTGAAGTTCTTGACGAGCCGGAGCATGATCGAGGTGTTGAGGTTGCTCCAGTTGAGCGAGTCGGCCGCGAAGTTGTAGCTTTGCGAGATCGAGAAGTTTTCGATGAGAGAGATTTTTTTCTCTTCGATGCTGTCGTTGTCGGTCTTCACCTTCATCTCGAGGTTGTTGGCGAGCGAGAAGTTGACCATTCCGGTTTTTCCCTGCCCCGGCACTCCGAACAATGAGTTGGGGAAGTAGGAGTAGACCTGTTCGTTGAGTTCGCCGTTTGCTCCTGGACGCATGTATCGGCCGTAGTATCCGAAGAATTTTGAACTGAAGTCGGGCGAACCGGAGAAGCTGACGGTCGGCGTCATGACCCAGCGGACCATCTTCACTTTGTCGCCGAGGAATTTCATCGGGCGGAAGAAACCGTAGATTTTGGTGTCGAGCGAGACCGACGCGTTGAAGTCCCAGACATTGTAGAGGCTGTAGGTCGTGTCGCAGACTTCTGCTGCGGCGTTAGGATCCCACTGGCGTCGCACTTTGGAGGTGTACATGCGGTCCGTCAGATTGACCGATGGAGTAAGGTTGAAGTATTTGAGCACACTGAACGTCGCCGAAACCGGCACGTTGTGGCGCATGCCGTTGCGCCAGTCTTTGATCAGGCTTTTCTTGAAGAACTGATCCTGTTTAGCGGTCAGAGAGTTGTTGAACTGTCCGGAATAGGACAGACGGATCTTTTCATACCATTTTTCCGCGCCGACCGCTTTTTTGCGTTTGAACGGGTAGACCTGCGAGAGCGAGATTGTTATGTTCGGGAATGAGACGGCAAGTGTCGAGTCCTGACTTCTCTGGGCAACCGATGCATTTCCGGAGAATGACCATTTCGATCCCGGCGGACGGTAGGTGAAGTTGACCGACGAGCTCTTGGTGTTTTCGGTGAACGAGTTTGAATAATAGCTCGACAGGTCGTTGCGGGAATAGCCGGATGTCGTGAAGTTGACCGACGCCGAGAAGTTGAAGATCGGATTGGCTTTGGCATCCTGCGAATGATTCCAGAGCACCTGGAAATTTGTCTGTTTCGAGTAGTCGGGCAGACCTTTGTCGCCGAGAATGGTTTTCAGGAAGCTGATGTCGAATGAGCCTGAGAACTTGTAACGTTTGACATAGGCCGAGCGGGCCTGCAGACCCCAGGAGCCTTTTGTGTAGATCTCGCCGGTTAGCGCAAGATCGATATTGTCGGAGATGGCAAAGTAGTAGCCGCCATTTCTCAGGTAGAATCCGCGGTTGTAGTCGTCGCCGAACGAGGGGAAGATTATACCGCTCGAATAGCGTTCGGAGAATGGGAAATAGCCGAAGGGAACGGCAAGCGGAAGCGGCAGGCCGGCGAGTACCATATAGGCCGGTCCGGAGACGATGTCTTTCTTCGGACGTACTTTTGCTTTTGTCAGCTGCAGCCAGAAGTGGGGATCGTCGTGCTGGTCGCAGGTCGTGTAGCGTCCGTTCTGGACGTAGAAGACGTTGTCGCCGACCTTTTTCGAGACTCCGCCCGTCAGGTAGCCTTCGCCCTGTTCGGTGATCACGTCGGTGATGAATCCCTTTTCGGTCTTGAAGTTATAGCGCATTGTCTTTGACTCGTAGGATGTCCCGCGGTCGGTGAAGACGGGCGACCCGACTACCTCGCCGGTGCTGTCCGGAACTCCGACGGCATAGACGATCGAGCTGTCCATGTCGAGGTCGATGCGGGCGGCGTCGAGCGAGATCTGGCCGTAGTTGACTTTGCTGTCGCCATAGAGATAGGCTGTGTTGCGGCCGATCAGCACCATCGAGTCCTGGGCCGAAATGTCGACTATGTTGTCGAGATCGCTTTTGACGCGCATGATCCGCCGGCCGGTGAGGGGCGGGATCTGGGCTGAGTCACGGCGGGCCACAAGTGGTGCGGAGTCAGACTTTTCTTTTGCAAAGATTGTGTTGTGGCGTGCGTTCTGCTCCTCTTCTGCCTTTGCCATCGAGTCAGCGCGCGCCTGAGATCCACGTCTGCGCCGGTGGGCCTTTTCGAGGGCTTTCTGACGGAGGGAATCGCGGGTCGAATTCTTACTGTGGGCCGGTCGTACAAACGACGGGAGCACCGCCGGCGGGGGAGTGCTATTTGCCGAACGCCCGTCGTGCAAGACCGAATCGATTCCGACAGAGTCAGCTGTTGCGTCGGGTGTAAGCGAATCCGTAGGAAGAGCGGGGATGCCTGCGGATGTCTGCAATGCAGGCTCGACACCGGAAGCGCCTATCCCACAGGTGAAAAGCAGAAGGATGAATGATAATATATAAAGGTGAGAGTATCTCAAATCGAGTCAGTGAAGGTTGGACTTGAAAAAATTCCGTGCAAAGATAACACTATTTTCCATTTCGGAATAGCGGGCGACCTCTAAAAACGTTATTTTAACATTATAGGTCTTTCGGCAGGATGCCGTATGGTCGGCAGCGTCGCCGATGGCCGATCGGAAAAAACGGTTTCTCAATCGATCGGTGCGGCCAGGTCGGAGAGTGTCTCGGCAGCGTCGATCTTAGGAAAGACAATCGTCTCAAGCATCGAATTGGCCATTTCCTCAATCCCTTCTGAGGTAGATCCGCCGAACTCGATGCTTTTCTTCATGGAGACTTCCATGTAGCTCTTCATCGCGTTTTTTAGGAGTGTGCGGTCACTGTCTGTCAGTTTATAGCTGCCGTTTCTCTCGACAATCGAGTTTAGTTGTGTTTTCCATTCTGTTTTGCCGTCAGTCAGCATGCGGCGGCATTGTTCATTGTCGGACGTGCGGTCGATTTCAGCTGCCATTTCGCTGAATACCTTTGCGTAGTCGGCTGCGGGAGATTCGGACGAACAGGATGCGAGCGCGATCAGGGAGGAGACGAGTAGAATCCGGATTGAGTAGATTAAACGGTTCATTGCTTAGAGGTTGTTTAAATGACAAATGTTAAGCCGAAGTGGATGGTTCTTTTGATCTAATCTGTTTATAATCTGAAGGCGCAAAACCGCAGTGTTGTGACTGAAGATTGGTGGACAGGGTAGCCAAAAAGGCATCCATGCAGCGTTAGGGACTCTTGTTTAACATTCACAAGTCACATTCAGAGGCTGAAAAAGTTCTTTTCGCACCCATTTTCGTGGACGCGCATTTTGTGCTGAACGTCAGTCATAATGCGACTGCATTGATCCCTCTGTTCATCCCGAGATCCTCATCAAGAGACTGGACTCCGGGTTTCTCATTTGTTGTTAAACAACCTCTTAATTTTTTTGCGATTCAGCAAAGTTACGATTTTTTGCAGAATAGTGGTGAGGCGAATCGGGAAAATTGAGTAATTTTGTGACCATGACACGTCAAACTGATATTCCTGCTTTTTTCGCGCTGTGGCTCATTGCCGTGGCTGCTCTTTTCGGCTGTAATTCCGATAATGACATTTTGCCGGGACGCCGGCCGACGATTGAATTCGACAACCCTGACGGGATCTACACTGTCCGGGTCGGCAGCGATGTCCGGATCGATCCGGTCATCGGCAATGGAGAGAATGCGGAATATATGTGGACTATGAACGACGAGGTCGTTTCGCGCAGCCGCGCTCTCGTGATGAACTGCCCTCGCGAGGGGAGTTTCTATGTCATGCTGACAGTCACGTCTCCTGCCGGATCAGCTTCGGCTGAGGCGCGCATTGATGTGCTTGAAAAAACACCGCCTGTCATTGAGCTTGCTGTTCCGGAGGGGGGGATCTACGTATTGCGGGGCGCTGTCTGCCGTATTGCCCCGCGGTTCACCCATTCGGATGTCGACTGCTTTCATGTCGAATGGAGTGTCGACGGCGTTGTCGAGGCTGAGGGAACGGAATTTGAATTCAGCCGCAGTGTGACGGGCGATTATATCGTTGGAATCATGGCTGAGAGTGAGGATGGGAAAGACGTCAAGTCGGTTTCGGTCCATGTCGTCGACCAGTTGCCCAGAAGCCTTTCGTTTCCGGCCGCTACTGCGATGCAGTCGGCGGATGTCAGATTCACTTTTCCGCATCGCGGAGTCCTTTTAAAGCCTGTCGCGGAGAATGTTTCCGAGGAGGCGGCATTCATGTGGAGCGTCAATGGCGAGACCGTCGGGAATCGAAGCCGCGAACTGTTTTTCACGCCATCGTCACCGGGGGAATACCGGGTCGTTGTCGAGGCTGATGGAGCTTCGGCAGAAGTGACAGTCGTGTGTGTCGACAGTGACGAGACGTCGCGGTTTCGTCCGGCTTCGGCAGGATCTTCGTCTGAAGTCTCGAAGGTCTGGGAGTATATGCCTGCGCCCGGCCAGTTTATAGGCGACGGATCGGCTGCCGGCGGCATGCCCTCAAGCGTGACGACCGCCGAGGGTGCTGCTGCGTGGGCTAAAAGCCGGATTGATGCCTCTCAGTTTGTCTCTCTTGGAGCGTGGGGAGGCTATCTCGTGGTCGGTTTTGACCACAGCATTCCGTTGTCGCAGTCTGTCCCCGAGATTGCCGTCTGGGGCAATGCGTTCAAGGTTTCCAACGAGCCTGGAACAGTCTGGGTCATGCAGGATGTCAATGGCAACGGAATGCCTGACGACGAATGGTATCAGCTTAAGGGAAGTGAATGGAATAATCCACTGACGCTCCACGATTATGCTGTGACCTATTACCGTCCGGCAGGAAACTGCGCCGATGTCGAGTGGACCGACAACAGAGGCAACCGCGGCCTTGTCGCTTACCTCTCTTCAGCTCACGGACAGCTCTCATATTATCCTGCATGGGCATCGTCGGCAACGCTGACTTTCCGTGGCATCCGTTTGCCGGCCAACGGCATTTGCGACCCGGTGACCGGCCAGTGGTCGACATCACCTTTCGCATGGGGCTATGCCGACAATCTTGGCGATGACACGATCTCTTCCGGCAGTGAGGCTTCGGGAGGCGAAGGCCAGAGTGTCGGCCTGCGGATCTCCAATGCGGTTTATGCCGACGGATCTCCGGTCTCGTTGCAATATGTCGATTTTGTCATGATCCAGAGTGCGTTGCTCCAACAGTTGGGTGTGCTCGGCGAATCGTCGACAGAGGTATGTGGTGTGGCGGACAACACGCTGGCCCGCAGACGTTAGTCGGGTTACTTTTGGAGAATTAACATAATTTAATGCTGCGGGGTGGGCGAATTGGCTTAACTTTGCGGTCAGGAATGAATGTTCTTAGGGAACGCGGTGGAAGTCCGCGACAGTGCCCGCTGCTGTAAATTCCTTCCGGTTGGTCGAAACCGGAGAAAAGAAGATGCAATTTAGCCACTGGCAGTCAACAGACGCCGGGAAGGCGCATCGATCGGAACAAGTCAGAAAACCTGCATTCATTTCTTCAACCGATTAGTCCACGGGACATGGACGAAGTGGCAAAAGCTTAATCTGATGGCGGGATATGCTATTTTGTGCGGAATCATCCCCTCCGGTTCCATTTTTCAGGCAGTCTCCCGGACCGGTTTCAGTTCTGTTTTTATCCAGTTCATCTCTGTGTCGGCGGTCAAATCGCGTTTTGAAGCGAAAACAATTTAACCCCAAGAAAGAATAGAGATGAGAAAACAATTGATCTACAGTGCAGTGGCTCTTACGATGAGCCTCGGATTTGTTTCGTGTTCCGACGATGACGGCCCCAAAGACCGTCTGGTTGAGATCGGCTTTGAAGGAGGCAGCAATATTCTGGCAGGTCCTACATCATACGGAGCAAACCTTTACTATGGCTATGATGGAACTCAGTACACCGAAGCTGAATTTCCTGTGACCGACGATGTGAAACTCCACATCGGACTCAACAAAAGCGTGTGGTCCGGAGAAATCGACTTCTATGGCGGCGGCATGGCTCTCTCGCAGTGGAATATCCGCACCAATCCCGCAGAACAGTCGGCCGTAGACTGGTGGTACAGCTACAAAAACCAGTGTTCGGTCTATAACCTTCAGTCTGGCGACGGAACAAACAAGGGAGCGGGTGCTGACGGCTCCGACACCTTCGTGATCGCCAACGGCTATTCTGATAATAACTCGATGAGCTCCAGCTCGCGTATGTACTTCACCGGCAAGGCTGAGTTTCAGGCTATCGGAATTGAAGTCTGCAACTCGAGCTTTGCCTATGGTGTGCTGATGAACGGCAACCCCTCCGGTAATGATGCCGGAAAGAATATCAAGGAAGCTGAAGGCTGGTTCAAGGCTGAATTCTATGGCTTCGACAGCGAAGGCAATCCGACAAACGGCGGAAATCCTGTTGAATTCTATCTCTGCGACTATCGCCCGGGATCGGCAACTTACACAGAAACAGTCTCGAAATGGACAGCCTGCGATCTCCGTGCTCTTGGCAAGGTCAATGCGATTGAGGTCAACTTCAAGGGTTCGGACACGGGTGCCTACGGCTTGAACACTCCTGCCTATGTCTGTCTTGACAATTTCACTGTTTCGGTTGATGCCGCAAACTAATCAGCAACCCTGTCAGTGAGACTCTTAGGGCTGTTGACAACCATAATCCTTATGCTCACCGCAAGTTCCTGCATGAAATGGGACTACGGTGAGCCTGAGGATTTCGTCGTTTCAGGCAACGGACTTTTTATCGTCTGTGAAGGTAATTTTCAGTATGGAAACGGTTCGCTTTCCTATTATGATCCGGCCGAGCGCACAGTCGTCAACGAGGCTTTCTTCCGGGCCAACGGCTATCGTCTCGGAGATGTTGCCCAGTCGATGACGATGGCCAACGGACTGGGGTGGATCGTTGTCAATAACTCCCATGTGGTCTTCGCGATTGATCCGCAGACATTCCGCGAAGTAGGGCGCATCACCGGCTTTACGTCGCCGCGCTACATCCATTTTGTCTCTCCGACGAAAGCCTATGTGACCCAGCTATGGGACAACCGTATTTTTATCGTAGATCCGGTGGCCTACCGTATTACCGGCCACATAACCGTCCCCGGAATGGCATTCGATCAGGGATCGACCGAGGAGATGGTCCAGATCGGCGACTATGTCTACTGTAACTGCTGGAGCTATCAGAAAAAAATTATCCGGATCGACACCCGGACAGATTGTGTCGACGGCGAGGTTGAGGTCGGAGTGCAGCCGACATCGCTTGTCAGCGATTGTCTCGGACGCCTGTGGACACTGTCCGACGGTGGTTTTGATGGGAATCCCGCAGGCTATGAGTCGGCTTCGCTCTATTGCATTAACCCCGATAATCTTGAAATCGAACGTCAGTTTCAATTCCGGCGCACTGACGATCCGTCGGCACTGACGATCAACGGAACGGGTGACACAATCTACTGGATCAACCGCGATGTGTGGCGCATGGATGTCCGTTCGTCTCGTCCGCCTGTGCGCCCATTTCTCGAAGAGCGTTCGACGCGCTTCTATGGGCTGACTGTCGATCCCCGCCGGGGTGACGTCTATGTGGCAGATGCCATCGATTATCAGCAGCAGGGAATTGTCTATCGGTTCACCGGACTCGGACAGCCGCTCGACTCTTTTTATGTCGGGATAACTCCCGGCACATTTTGTTGGAATTAGAATCCGGCGGTTATGATCACAAAACTCAGACTGTTCATTATGATTGCGGCAGCGTCGGCTGTGGTGGTTCTTCATGCCGGAGAGCCTCAGCAGGAACTTGACAATGTGATTGTCACGGCACGCCGTCCGATGAAGGAGATCGGAATCCAGAAAACTACGTTCGACTCGACGGCGCTGAAAGAGAATGTGGCTCTTTCGATGGCCGACGTTCTGGCCTATAACTCCTCGGTTTTTGTGAAGTCCTACGGCCGTGCGACACTTTCGACCGTGGCTTTCCGCGGAACTTCCGCCTCACACACCCAGGTGAGCTGGAATGGAATGAGGATCAACAATCCGATGCTCGGGATGACTGATTTTTCGACGATTCCGTCATTTTTCGTTGACCGGGCCTCGCTTCTCCACGGTTCATCGTCGGTTACCGAGGCCGGAGGCGGTCTCGGCGGACTTGTGAAGCTCGGAACCGCACCGGACATGCCTGAAGGGTTCGGCCTGGCGTATATCCAGGGAATCGGCTCGTTCCGGACTTTTGATGAGTTCGGCCGGATTACATTCCGCAATGACCGCTGGGCAACATCGACGCGTGTGGTCTATTCTTCGTCGCCCAACGACTTCAGATACACAAACCACGATAAGAAGCTGAATATCTATGACGATGACAACAATATCATCGGGCAATACAATCCGACCGAGCGAAACCGAAGCGGTTCGTTCAAGGATTTCCATGTGCTTCAGGAGGTCTATTTTACCCCCGGAGGAGGCAATCGTTTCGGGATGAGCGCATGGTTCGTGAATTCGAACCGTGAGCTTCCGATGCTGACGACCGACTATGCCGACGAGACTGACTTCGACAACCGTCAGCGCGAACGAACGTTCCGCGGAGTCGTTTCGTGGGATCATTCGCGGTCGAGCTGGAAAACCGGACTGAGGGGCGGCTATGTCAACACATGGCTCGCCTACGACTATCGCAGAGAAATGGCTCCCGGAGCGCCGATGGCAACGATGACATGTTCGCGCTCGCGGGTCAACACTGTCTATGGGCAGGCCGAAGGGGAGTACACACCCTCCCGCAAATGGTATTTCACAACGTCGGCCTCGATCTATCAGCACTTTGTCAGAAGCACCGACCGCTCCTCGGCAGTCGCGCCGTCGGAGTCAGAACGGATCGGTTATGACAGGGCACGTGTCGAATTCTCCGGGTCGGTATCGGCAAAGTGGCAACCGACACAATGGCTTGGAATGTCGATGATTGTCAGGGAAGAGTTGTTTGGCGACCGGTGGGCGGCTCCTGTCCCGGCTTTCTTTGTCGATGCGCTTCTGAGCCGGAAAGGTAACCTGATGGCAAAAGCATCGGTCACGCGCAACCATCGTTTTCCGTCGCTCAATGATCTTTACTTCATGCCAGGAGGCAATCCGGATCTTAAGGCCGAGGAGGGCTACACTTATGATGCCGGACTCAGCTGCCTTGTCGGTGAGGCGGACCACTTCAGCCTCAGCGGAAGTGCGACATGGTTTGATTCGAAAATCGACAACTGGATCATATGGCTACCCACAACCAAAGGCTTTTTCTCGCCGCGCAATGTCAAGCGGGTCCATGCCTACGGAGTCGAACTGAAAACCGGCATTGCCTGGCGTCCGCTTGAGCGTTGGCTGTTCGATTTCAATGCCTCTTACTCCTGGACTCCCTCTGTCAACATCGGCGATAAGATGTCGTCGGCCGACCTGTCGGTTGGCAAGCAGCTTCCGTATGTACCGGTCCACTCTTCATCGTTCACCGCCCGCGTACAGCACAGAGGATGGTCGCTCCTCTACAAATGGTGCTACTACAGCCGGCGCTACACAATGTCGAGCAATGATCTTTCAATCTCCGGCTATCTGCCCGATTACTACATGAATAATATTTCACTGGAGAAAGCCTTTTCGTTCAGACCGCTTGATCTCCAGTTGAAACTGGCCGTCAACAATCTGTTCAACGAGGATTATCTTTCGGTGCTCAGCCGTCCGATGCCAGGAATCAACTTTGAATTCTTTATTGCAGTCACTCCGAAATTCTGACCCGATACGTGGTTGGCCGGAACAACGTCGGCAATGACGTTGCCCCGGCCTTTAACCCCTTCTTTTATAATAGGTCAGTCAATTACTATTTTGGCGCTGTCGAACACATTAAGATCAAGCTGTTTCATGATGTGGTGGATTGCCTTGTAGGCTTTCACTGAAACGCCGTCGGGATTGACTGCAGGCGAATAGGCCGCTATCGACATGACGCCCGGATAGACACCCATGATTGTGCCGCCGAAGCTGCTCATTGCCGGGAGACCGGTTTTCATGAGCCACTTCTTTGCAAGATGGCGCGGTCCTTTGACAGCCATGAATGCCACGACCTTAGGCGAAATCTCGCCGTCGAAGGCATATTCTCCGGTGATCGGGTTGCGTCCGTCGGCGGCAAGCGTTGCGCCCATCATTGCCATCTGTTTCAGGTCGGCCTGGAGTGCTCGCAGTTTTGTCGTTGTCGAAATCACGATCGGTGCGCTGTCGTAGAGCTCGATTCCCGCAGCTGCAAGTTTGTTCTCGACGTCCGATTCGACATTGGTTTTCGACATCGATTCAAAGAGCGAGTCGTTGAGAACCGGTGCGGACCCCATCATGTTGACGATCATGTTTTCGATTACATCATATTTGCCGTCGGCGTCGTCCTTCGGCTGGATTTTGCTGACGAGACGCAATGCTTTGGGGCAGACATTGAGACCTTCCGGTTTCTGACATTTGCAGCAGTCCTGCATGGCAGACCCTTTGTCGCAATGGCATTTGTGGTGTTGACCGAGTTTCTGTTCGCGATGTAGAGCCATCACCGGGACAAGTGCAAGGCGGTCTATAGGAGCCGCGACACATGTGTCGCCGACCTCAATTGTGCGTCCGTCGGTCAGTGTCACGACAATACCGAATTTCGATGGATCGGCATCCGCTATTCTCGGATCGACCTCTCCGCCGGTTTCTGCATCTTTGAAATTTTCGTAGATATTTCTGACCACGGCTTCTACATCAGCCAATTTAATGTGTCGTTCCATAATATTGAATATTACTTTTAATGTTTAGAGTGTTTCGTTTTGTTTCATGGTAAAAACAAAGGGTCGGCGTGAAGGTTGCCCGGAATCAGAGATTTTAAATAATATTAAGGAAACTTGGCCGGAAGTGGCGAATTGACTATTTTTGCGTAGTATCACATACATGTATAGAAGAATAGTCTATGAATATTTTGTTGTCACTGCCCCCCAATGTTGTCAGAGGCGGGGATGTAATTCCGAAGCCCGACAGCGTCGATTTATGCTATCTCGATTCTGATCCTAAGGACCGGAAGCTGGGTTCGGGTGGTGGTACGGTCTGGATCAACGACCGTTTTCGCCGGCGTCACCCCGAAGCCGGATCCCGTTCAGTCATTGTTCATGCAGGAGGCCAGAGCCGTCGTTTGCCGGCCTATGCGACGGTCGGCAAATCCCTTACTCCGTTGCCTGTGCTTCGCTGGGCAGTCGGTGAGAAGATTGATCAGTCGCTCCTTGATCTGCAGCTTCCGTTGCTGCGGCAGATAATGGACGGGGCTACCGAATGGCAGTCGACTCTGGTTGTCAGCGGTGACGTTCTGGTACGTGCAGGCGGGAAGCTCCCTCCGGTTCCGGAAGCCGATGTCGTTTGCTATGGTCTGTGGACCGAAGCCGAACAGGCGGTCAACCACGGGGTTTTCTTCATTTCCCGCGACGATCAGTCAGGAACGACGCTCGATTTTATGCTTCAGAAACCCGACGCCGGACGAATTGCCGGTCTGAGCCGGTCGCATTACTATCTGATGGATGTCGGATTGTGGCTGTTGAGCGACAGGGCTATGGAGGTTCTGCGCCGGCGGTCGACCGATGCCGACGGCAGTTGCCGGTTCTATGATCTTTATTCCGATTTCGGATGTGCGCTCGGCGGCAACCCGTCGGCAATCGATCCGGAGGTCGCCTCGCTGAGTGTGGCAGTTGTGCCGCTGCGGGACGGCGAGTTCTATCATTTCGGAACGACATCGCAACTTATTTCATCGACTCTGGCGCTGCAGAACATCGTAGCTGACCAAAGGAGGATCATCCATAACCGGGCGAAGCCGAATCCGGCACTTTTCGTCCAGAACTGTATTATGGGCACCCGGCTGACCGGCAGCAACAACAATGTCTGGATCGAAAATTCATATGTCGGTCCGCGGTGGCGGCTGACACAGGAGAATGTAGTGACCGGAGTGCCGGAAAACGACTGGCCCCTCGAACTTAAGCCCGGAATCTGTCTCGACATGGTGCCGATAGGAGAGACGGGGTTTGCTGTGCGTCCTTACGGCTATACCGACCCGATGCGCGGCCTGACATCGGATGTCACGACAGTTTATCTCGGCCAGAGTCTTCGGTCGTGGCTTGCTGAGAGAGCTATCGACCTGCCCGGAGAGTCAGACATTCAGGCCGCGCCTCTCTTCCCAGTTGTCGAATCGGTCGAAGATGCTGGAGTCGTTGCTCGCTGGATGACATCCGAACCCTCGCTTGAACGAGGTCGTGAGATTTGGGCCGGCGCGCAAAAGCTCAGTGCCGACGAGCTGATGGACCGGGCGGATCTCCGCCGCCTTTATCGGCAGCGACGCGATTTTCTGCGCGTCAACTTGAAAATGCTCCATGAGAATCCGGACAGTGTGTTCTATCAGCTCGACCTCGACGACGCCGCAAGAAAATATGTTGAATTCGGGCTTGAGATGCCTCCTGAGATGCCCTCCGGCTGCCCTGAGGCAAGGAAATTCCAGAATCATAGCCTTCGGTCGAGAATCATGCAGTTTGCCGGGCAGGCTTTCGACGCCGAACAGCAGAAGGCGTTTCGCACGATGAGCGACATGATTCTGTCGACAATGGATGTCAGCTCCGTCACTCCACGGCTGAGCGTCAGCCACGACCGGATTGTCTGGGGACGAAGTCCGGTGAGGATTGATCTCGCGGGAGGGTGGACGGATACTCCGCCATATTCGCTGCTTCATGGCGGTTCGGTTGTCAACATGGCAGTCGAACTCAACGGCCAGCCTCCGCTGCAGGTCTTTGTGAAGCCCTCGGCTGAGCGCCACATCGTGCTTCGGTCGATCGATCTCGGTGCTTCCGAGGTTCTCTGCGACTATGAGTCGATTCTGGATTTCTGTCGTGTCGGCGCACCGTTTTCGCTGCCTAAGGCTGCATTGGCGATAGCCGGTTTTGCTCCGGGATTTTCGTCGCACAATTATGGCTCGCTCGAGGAGCAGCTCGAGGATTTCGGTTCTGGACTCGAAATAACACTTCTTTCAGCTCTTCCCGCCGGATCCGGAATGGGTACAAGTTCGATTCTTGCCGCTACTGTTCTCGGTTCGCTCAGCGATTTCTGCGGTCTGGGATGGACGGCCGATGAAATCTGTGAGCGCACTCTCGCGCTTGAGCAACTGCTGACAACCGGCGGAGGGTGGCAGGACCAGTATGGTGGGGTCCTTCAGGGAGTCAAATTGCTCCAGACTGCCGAGGGATGTAGGCAGTCGCCGCGTATCAGCTGGCTTCCAGAGGGCATCTTCACAGATCCCCGGTTCGCTCCATGCCATATGCTGTACTATACCGGACTGACCCGCACTGCCAAAAGTATTCTTGCCGAGATTGTGCGCAGGATGTTTTTAAATCATGGTCCGACTCTGTCGCTTCTCAGTTCGATGAAGGAGCATTCGCTCGAAGTTGCCGACGCGATCCAGCGCCGCGAATTCGAACGCTTCGGCCATCTGGTCGGACGGACATGGAATCAGAACTGTCTGCTCGATTTCGGCACGTGTCCGCCGGCTGTGGCCGCTATTGTCGACGAGGTGCGCGATCTTACGCTCGGACTGAAACTTCCGGGCGCAGGAGGTGGCGGCTATCTCTATATGGTTGCGAAAGATCCCGAGGCCGCCGCGCTTATCCGTCAGCGGCTTGCCGCCCGCGCTGCCGGACGATTCGCTGAGATGCAGATCAGTCAGGCCGGCCTTAAGATTTCCAGGTCATGACCGCCGGTTTTCCTGCGGAACTTTTCTGAAACATACTGACATAAAAAAACCGGAGTCTGCATCAGACTCCGGTTTTTTTATGTCAGTACTGACCGTTGAGGGTCTCTTATTTGATGACGTTGCTGAGGTTGAAGTTAGCAAACTCGAGGTCATTGAGAGCCATAGTGGCCAGTGAGTTGTCGAGCTGGATAGCCTTTGACAGGTTTGAAGTCACCATCGAAGCGTTGTTGGTGCGTGCACCGAGCACAGCGTTCAGATAGTAAGTCGTAGCGTCGGGGTTAGCGATAGCGCCGAGAGTGTTCTTAGCAGCAGCATAGTCTTTAGTGAGAAGCTGAGCAAGAGCGGCGTTGTTGGTTTTGCTTGAACCGAAAGCCTTGACAGCGGCAGCGTTGTCGCCCTGAGTCAGATAGTAGACACCGAGAGCGTCACCGAGACCTTCGAGGCCGGCAGCATTGCTGAAGCTGCGGTTGGCAGCAGAGAAGTCTTTGTTGATGAGCTGGAGAAGACCCTGGTTCATTGCAACTTCAGAGCTGTTGGGAGCAAGCTGAGCGGCTTTGTTGAGGTTGGCGAGAGCAGAGTTGTAGTTCTTGTTGACGTACTGTGCCTTACCAAGGTTGTTGTAGCCGCGGAAGTCGTTGGGATAGAGCTTAGTCACCTGTTCGTAGATCTGAGCCTTGCGGTTGTTGTCGTCGGTGAGAGTTGCTGCATAGAGAAGCTCTTCAACGTTGAGTTCCGAAGGATTGGTCTGTGCGAGACGTGCGATTTCTTCGTCGCTCTTGCCGATGATGTTCACAGACGCTGTGATGTGGCTGCGACGGAGCTGAGGCAGGATCTGGTCAGCGAGAGTTTCGAACACGTTGGCGAGATTGCGGATTTCCTGTTCGCGGACTTCAGGATCTTTTACGTTCGAAAGAACGCTGAGGATGAGGTCTTTGTCCTGGATGTCGCTGGCTGCTACGAGCTGCTGGAAACCTTCCCAGTCTTCGGCAGTGAACTGTTTGGTGAGTTCGCCGAATTCAGTGATCTTGTCTTTTTTGAGCTGGCCTTCGAGATAAGAAGTGGTGTTCTTTTCGCGGTTTTCAGCCAGACGCTGGTTGAAATCGTAGGCACCTTCGGGAGAAGCATAGGAAGAAATGTTGATTTCTTCGATTTCCTGATTGGGAGCTTCGGCCGCAGCGCGGAGCTGAGAGTTGAGGTCTTTTATGCCCTGAGAGTCAAGTTCGCCCTGACGAACGATTGCCTGGTTGATGAGGAATCGGATGTCGGCGGTATATTTTTCGTTGATAATACGCTGGAACTTGTCGTTTGCAGTAGCGGGATTGACAGTAGCGGGATCGGCGAGAGCTGCAGTGGCGATGATGCCGTCGGCAACTTTAACCTGAGGAAGAACATATTGCTTGTTGCCCTGCTGAACGTTGAAAGTCAGATAGAGTTCGCTCTTCTGCATTTCGGGAGTATAGACGTAGTTTACGGGGATTGTGAGAGTTCCGCCGTTAGAGTAGTTGACAACAGGGTTGTTGCCGCGTACTTTTTCGCCCTGATATGTAACCGAAGAGGCAGCAGTCTGCTGATCGCCGTACATGAGGACAGGGGTTACTGTGACAACCGCGTTTTTCTTGAAGAATTTAGCGGGGATGTTACCGGTAACGGTAGCGGGGACTGTTGATCCTACTACTTCAAGCGGATTGGGATTGGTTGTGAAATAATCAGCTTTGAACTGATTCATTTTGCTGTTACAGCCTGTCAACAGCACCAATCCACCAATAGCAAATGATGAATAAAGAATCTTTTTCATGATGAAAATTTGGATATTGAAGTTTTGAATTTTGTTACGAAATGTGATTACCGGCAAATTTACTCTTTTTTCCTGAAATAGCATTAATTGTTGTTGATTTTTTTCAGCGTGGGGGCGGGAAATCGTCGCTAATTTCCGCAGCGGCTCCTTTTTCGGGAGTTAAATGCACGGCAGAGAGAGGGCGGCGGGCCAGAATACTGGATTCTGACGCGCCGCCCTCTGGCAGAAATATATAATGGTCGGTTTAAAGTCAGCGGGTGATGAGAGAGAATGAGATCTTGTCGTTGCCCGTGGTCGGAATTATTTTGTTTCCCTCGTCAACGAAGCGGATTTTTGCGTAGTAGTAGACCTCTTTGCCTTTAGGTCCATTCGGGAATTGTGCATACGGCATTGTGACCCATTGGTCTGAGTAGGTCGAGAACAGGTAGGATGGAGTGGCCCAGTAGGAGTGTTTGATCTGTTTGCCGCTTCGGTTGATTGCCGGTTTGCCGTTTTTATGATAAAACGCGACTTCTATCTGAAACGATTCTTCGAGGAGAAATTGAGTGTCGAAGTTGAAGTGTAGTTTGAGGGCCTTGTTGTTATTCTTGTCATAGATGTTGTGTTCCATCCATTGAGAGGTTATTTTTATTTTTCTCTCTTTTTGAATGTATGTGCCTTCTTGGTTGTAGTACATCTCTTTGCCGTTGACGGTTACGCAATGATATCGGTTTTCGATGGTTGAAAAGCAGTATTTGTTATATTTTACAGGGACAATAACGTTTCCGACCGCATCGAAAATCCCGCGTAGATCACCTTTGTCGGCATAGAAGTGGTTGCCGATGCCGGTTGTGAACAGTTGGTCGTACTCTGGCTGAATGATGCATTGGCCCGAAGTGAGGTAAATTCCGTATTTATTGTCTTTTTCGACAACTATGTGGTCATCCATGTCTTCGAATGAAAGGATGGCTGAATATTCAGGCGGTACAATTGTGTCGCCGACGAGAGAGACCATTCCTTTTCGGCCGTTTCTTTTAATGGTAAACAGGCTGAAGTTGCTGTCCCAGTATAGTTTTTCGTCGTTGACGCAAGGAACAGTCAGCAGACCTTCAAAGAGGACTCCCCATTTGTTGTCACGGCAGACATGGATAAAACATGATCCCTCCTCCATGCGGTCGAAACTTTCCGGCTTTATTGTGCCTGAAGACAGTATGTGCCATTTTGAATCATCGGTCTGGACAATGGTCTTGTCGAGGCATTCCCTCAGCGGATATGGTTTGGCATCCGGACAGATTGCGGTATTGTTGAAGAGAAGCCAACCGTCTTCTTCAGTGAAATTTGCCGGCAGGTCTGAAGCAATAAGTGAGCCGTCGGCTTTATAGAGCTTCGATCCGGTCGGTTCGGTCATGAGAAAGAATTTTCCCGCAGGGCGGACTGAGGTGGCGGAGATGGAGACAAGACGGCCGTCGGAGTCGGTCACAGTCGTGAATTTTCCATTGGGAAATTCGTCGCTGAGTTTTGGTGAGCTTCCGGAAACGTTTCCGGTCATTATGTTGAATGGGCCGCATTTGTCGGTGGTGAAAGATGTAAGTGCGACCTGTGTGAGTGTAGCCGGGTGATATAATGACCAGTTGTCCCCGTTGTCGCGGAGAAGAAGCATGGAGCGCGATTCAATCTGGTCGATATTGGAATAGCTGTTTTTGATCACTTCGCGACCCGAAGAGTTGACCACTCCCCACAGATTGTTGTTCTTGACCGGTATGAGTGTCTGGATGTCGATCGTAATGGGGCTGTTGACATCTTCATAGGCGATATCGGTCAGGCTCATGCCGGTAGCAAGGTCGTAAAGGCCTGTCTTGTTGCCTTTGCTTAATTTCCAGTAAGAGTGGAATGGCTCGATGGAGGTGTAGTCTTTGGCTTCGATCAGTGGTTTCCCGTCGCGTGAATAGAGGCCTGTCGCTTTCCCTTTTTTCACGCGGAAATACTCCGGCAGGCTGGGGTCGATCTGGTCGAATTCCGGTTTGATGATGAGATTGCCTTTTGAATCGACAACACCCGACTTGTCTTTAAGGCCGATGATGAATTCGTTGCCGTTCTGTGTTGCCGATGTGTAGTCAGGTTTCTGGCGATAGACACCGTCATAGGTCATGAATCCGTATTTGCCTTTGACTTTTACGAGCATGACTTCCGGGCTTGCGGCTTCTGCCGATTCAAAAATGACTCCGGGTCCCACGAGCTTTCCGTTTTCATCAACGAAGCCGGTCAGCCCTTTTGACGATACGGTCGACAGTTTCCTGTTGTCGGGCTGTTTTTCGAATGGCGATGCAGTTTCGAATTTCGGTTTGATTACCCATTTGCCTTCTGTGTTGCAGAAGCCCCACGTTCCCTTTTTAGGGTCCTGACAAGGCTGGATCGATTGGGCGATTACAGACAATTGTGATGACAGGATCAGAGAAATGACTGTCATGATGGTTTTTAACAAAAATTTTTCGGACATGGCAGTAGAAAATATGTAATAGATATGTGTGAATGTGACTTTGGCCGCGAGCCTGATGGCCGGCGGCTGAGGAAATCTTTGATAAAATAGGCTATGTGAAAATTTGTTTCGGGTCGGCTTGATGTCATAATGTCCTACAGATATGAATCCGAATTCTGGAAAAACTCGGAAGCGATAGCTGTAGACGGGAAACAGTGTATGTCGTTGTTTTTAATTGGAAAAAGAGCCGTCCCAATACTTTTATCGTGAAGCCCCCGGGGGAGACTTCCATGACAAATTGCCGTGGTATTGTAATTTTCCTGAATTCCGGAGTGTTGAGCTGCCGGAATGTTTTTGCATCGCAAAGATATTAAATCATTTTAATCTGACCAAACCTATCTAAAAATAATTTCTTTTTTTGTTTTGATGTCGATAATATTGCTGTTCGGAATGGGCGTCAGAGGCGTGTGACGATCTCTCCCAGCTGCTTGCGTGATGTCGCTCGCGTAGCGTCAGGGCCGGGGATGCCGACGGGGATTAGGGCAACCGGCTCGAACGAAGAGGGGTGCGCAAGTTCCCGGATGACCTCTTTCGGATCGAAACGGCAGACCCAGCACGTCCCGAGGCCTTCCGCCGCAGCTGCAAGACAGATATGTTCGGCTGCTATCGCCGCATCGATGTCGGAATGGATTTTGCCGTCTTCGGGCCGGTGCCATGCCACTTCCGGGTCGGCGCACACAATAATATATATAGGAGCAGTCTGAAACCAGTCGCGCTGATAGCATCTGCGTATTGCATTCTTTGCTTCGTCGCTTTCGCATATGAAGAAATGCCAGGGTTGCAGATTGACAGCTGACGGAGCGAGGCGTGCGGCTTCAAGAATGCGTTCGATTTTTTCGCGCGAGGGAGGTTCGGGAAGGAAGTTCCTGACAGAGTGGCGTTCGGAAGCAAGTTTCAAAAAATCCATAGATGATTGATGATGTAAAAATGGTTGAATGTGCAAATATAACAAATCTTTATGGTTTTTTTTGGTCAACAGATATGAAATGATGGATAGTTCATGGATTTTTGCTAACTTTGTGGCAGAAAGAACCAGCTGCATCTGTCGGCCTCGCCGCAGACGTGGATTTGTCACAGTCTAACATTCGTTACCACACAATGAAAAAAGTATTGCTTCTGGGTTCCGGTGCCCTAAAAATCGGACAAGCCGGAGAATTTGACTACAGCGGCTCACAAGCACTTAAGGCCTTGCGCGAAGAGGGCATTGAAACGGTGCTGATCAATCCGAACATTGCTACTATCCAGACTTCCGAAGGTGTTGCGGACAGGGTCTATTTCCTGCCGATAACGCCTTTTTTTGTTGAAGAAGTCATTAAAAAAGAGAATCCCGACGGCATTCTCCTCGCGTTTGGCGGACAGACCGCATTGAACTGCGGAACCGAGCTATATCTCAACGGCATTCTGGATAAGTATGGCGTCACGGTGCTTGGAACATCAGTGGAAGCAATCATGATAACGGAAGACCGGGATCTTTTCGTCAAGAAACTCGACGAAATCGACGCGAAGACTCCGGTTTCAGAGGCTGTTGAAACGGTTGACGACGCTCTTGCTGTCGCTTCACGCATCGGCTATCCTGTGATGGTACGGTCGGCTTATGCGCTCGGAGGACTCGGCTCGGGTATCTGCACTAACGAAGAGGAGATGCGTGCCCACTGCGAAAGCGCTCTCGCTTTCTCTCAGCAGATCCTTGTCGAAGAGTCGCTCAAAGGCTGGAAAGAGATTGAGTTTGAAGTGATTCGTGATGCGAGCGACCTGTGCTTTACAGTCGTTCCGATGGAAAACTTCGACCCCCTCGGAATCCACACCGGCGAATCGATCGTTGTCGCTCCGATTGTCTCGCTGTCGGCCGATCAGATCAGTCTGCTCGAAGACATCGCCCGCCGCGTTGTCCGCCACATCGGAATTGTCGGCGAATGTAACATTCAGTATGCATTCAATGCCGAGACCAACGACTACCGAATCATTGAGATCAATGCCCGTCTGAGTCGCTCGTCGGCCCTTGCCTCGAAAGCATCAGGCTATCCTCTCGCTTTCGTTGCGGCTAAGCTTGCGCTTGGCTACAACCTTGAGCAGATCGGCGAACCCGGAACGCCGAACTCGGCAGCCAAAGCTCCCGAGGTTGACTATATGATTGTCAAGATCCCGCGCTGGGACCTCACTAAATTTGTCGGCGTCGACCGTGAGATCGGTTCTTCGATGAAGTCTGTCGGCGAAATCATGTCGATCGGCAAGAGCTTCGAGGAGATCATCCAGAAAGGTCTGCGAATGATCGGTCAGGGAATGCATGGTTTTGTCGGAAACAACGACATCTCTTTCGACGATCTCGACAAGGCGCTCTCGCACCCGACCGACATGCGAATTTTCGCTATCGCGCAGGCTCTCGAAAACGGCTATTCGATCGACAGCATCGTTGATCTGACCAAGATCGATCGCTGGTTCATCAGCCGTCTTGCCAATATCGTTGATTTCGCTACCCGTCTGAAAGCCTTCGGATCGGCGGCTGATCTTGACGAAGCGACAATGAAAGAGGCTAAACGTCTCGGATTCTCCGATTTCCAGATTGCCCGTCTTGTCGAAAATCCCTCAGGCAACATGGAGAAGGAGATGCTTGCTGTCAGAGCGCGCCGTAAGGAACTCGGCGTTCTGCCCAGCGTCTGCCGCATCAACACCGTCGCTTCCGAACATCCCGAGCGTACAAACTATCTCTACGTGACCTATGGCGACGCTTCGGACGCACGCCGCTATACCGGTCTGCCCACCCATAGCGTTGTCACTCTCGGATCAGGGGCCTACCGCATCGGAAGTTCGGTCGAGTTCGACTGGTGTTCGGTCAATGCCGCGACAACCTGCCGCGAGCTGGGCTATGAGGCTGTCATGATCAATTATAACCCTGAGACAGTGTCGACCGACTATGACATGTGCGACCGTCTCTATTTCGACGAGCTCACTTTCGAGCGCGTGATGGATATTATTGATCTCGAACGCCCCCACGGTGTCATTGTCAGCGTCGGAGGACAGATCCCCAACAATCTCGCGATGAAGCTCTATCGCAACAATGTTTCGGTTCTCGGAACATCGCCCGTGTCGATCGACCGTGCGGAAAACCGTCATAAATTCTCGGCTATGCTCGATCAGCTCGGAATCGACCAACCCCGCTGGAAAGAGCTGACCACTACCGAAGAGATCGACGGCTTCGTCCGTGAAGTCGGATTCCCGGTGCTGATCCGCCCGAGCTATGTGCTTTCGGGTGCCGCGATGAATGTCTGCTACGACTATGACCAGATGCACCGTTTCCTCGGAGCTGCTGCGAAAGTCTCGAAGGAATTCCCGGTTGTCGTTACTGAATTCCTCCAGAATGCCAAAGAGATCGAATTTGACGCTGTTGCCAGAAACGGACGTATCGTCGAATACGCCATTTCGGAGCATGTCGAATTTGCCGGTGTCCACTCCGGCGACGCGACTCTTGTCTTCCCCGCTCAGAAAATCTACATGGCCACTGCCCGCCGCATCAAACGCATCTCGGCGCGCATAGCCCGCGAGTTGAATATTTCCGGACCGTTCAATATCCAGTATCTCGCAAAGGACAACGACGTCAAGGTGATCGAATGCAACCTGCGTGCGTCGCGTTCGTTCCCGTTTGTCAGCAAGGTGCTGAAAAAGAACTTTATCGCGACAGCTACCAGAATCATGCTCGGCGAGAATGTCGAGAGTGTCGACACATCGACCTTCGACATCGACTATATCGGAGTGAAAGCCTCTCAGTTCAGCTTCGGACGTCTCCATAAAGCCGACCCGGTGTTGGGCGTCGACATGTCGTCGACCGGTGAAGTAGGATGCATCGGCAACGATTTCGACGAAGCTCTCCTGACTGCAATGCTTGCCGTCGGACACACCGCACCCCGAAAAGGCGTGCTCGTAAGTTCGGGTGACGTGCGTGGCAAGGTCGATATGCTTGAGGCCTGCCGTATGCTCGACGAAGGCGGTCTGCCGATCTATGCGACCGAGGGAACTGCCCGTTTCCTTAACGAAAATGGTATTGAGGCGAAAGTCGCAGGATGGCCCGACGAAGAGGGTTGCGCTACCAACGTGATGGATCTGATCGCAAACCATGAGATTGATCTGATCATCAACATCCCGAAGAACCACACCAAGCGCGAGCTGACCAACGGCTACCGTATCCGCCGTGGAGCTGTGGACCACAACATCCCTCTGTTGACCAACGCCCGTCTGGCTTCGGCTTTTGTCAAGGCATTCCTGTCGAAACCAATCGAAGAGATCAGCATCACTCCCTGGCAGAACTACGGAAAATAAGAGACAATGGAAAGTTTTCACCAACTGGCGGTCAACCGCCACAGCATCCGTCGCTATACCGACGAACCGATAAGTGCCGACGATGTGAAGCTCATTCTCGAAGCCGCTCTGCTGGCTCCGACCTCGAAGAGCAGCCGCTCGTGGCAGTTTGTCTGCGTTGATGATCCCGACATGCTCAGTCGGCTTGCCGGATGCAAGCCTGCCGGAGCTGCGCCGATCGAGCGCTGCCGGCTTGCAATCGTCGTGGCCGGAAATCCTGAACTGAGTGACCCCTGGGTTGAGGATGCCTCGATCGCTGCCGCTTTCATGCAGCTGCAGGCCGAGGACCTTGGTCTTGGATCGTGCTGGATACAGGTCCGCGGACGTTTCACCGCCGACGGGATTCCCTCTGAGGAATATGTCCAGGAGCTGCTTGGAATGCCCGGAGAGTTGCCGGTTGTCTGCATAATGACATTTGGCCATAAAGCAGAAGAACGTCGTCCGGTCGACACGTCCAAACTCCTGTGGGAACGTGTCCACATCGGAAAGTGGAGCGAGCGCGAATAATGAAACGACCATTGCGAACTATAATCATAGGGTCGGGGAATGTGGCTTCAGCCATTGCCCCGGCCCTTGAACGCTCCGGCAGCATAAGTGTGGTGGCCGTCTATAGCCCGACGCCTGACCATGCAGCCGCGCTGGCCAACCGGCAGACTTCAGCGGTCGCCGTCAGTGATGTCGATGCAATTCCGAACGACGGCGAGCTCTATCTGATGTCAGTCAAAGACGATGCGATCTTAGAGCTTGCCCGACGGATCAGGCCGGTTGAGTCAGCCCTCTGGCTTCATACATCCGGCGGTGTCGACGCCTCTGCGCTTTCGCCACTTTCGCCCCGCTACGGAGTCTTCTATCCGCTGCAGACCTTTTCGAAGGGGGTGGATGTGGTCATGGAAGAGGTGCCTTTTTTCGTCGAAACCTCTCAGCCCGGCGATCTGACACTTGTCGAGCAGATGGCCCGGAGCGTAAGCCCTAGGGTCTATCACGCCGACGGAATGATGCGCGCGCGGATGCATGCCGCAGCCGTTTTTGCCTGCAATTTCACCAACCATATGTGGGCGGTCGCTGACGATATTCTGCGCCGGGAGACAGGAACAGATCTCTCGGTCCTCTATCCGTTGCTGAAGGAGACACTGCGTAAGGCGATGACGGTGCGCCCGGCCGATGCGCAGACCGGACCGGCAGTCAGAGGCGATCGCGGAGTGATCGAACGCCATGCGGCAATGCTTGCCCCCGATGAGGCGCAGCTCTACCGCATTATCTCAGAACATATAATCGACTATACAAACAAAAATCAGAAATAATATGAGCCGGATCGCTTATGACCTGACGAAAATCAAAGGAATCGCCTTTGATGTCGATGGCGTTCTATCGCCTTCGACAATTCCGACTTCTCCCGAGGGGGAACCCCTGCGGATGGTCAATATCAAAGACGGCTATGCTTTGCAGCTGGCCGCCCGCACGACTGATCTGCGACTTGCCATAATCACCGGCGGACGCAGCAATGGGGTCGATGTCCGCTATCGTGGTCTTGGGCTCACGGATGTTTTCATGGGTGTGGCCGACAAGATCAGCGTGCTTGAGAAATGGATGGCCGACAACGGCCTTGCTCCGGAGGAAGTGGCGTTCGTCGGCGACGATATTCCGGACTATCTGCCGATGAGGCGCGTCGGGCTTAGTGTCGCTCCCGCCGATGCCTGTGCCGACATCCGGGAAATAGCTACCTATATTTCGCCCGTGGCGGGAGGCTATGGGGTCGCACGCGATCTGCTCGAGCAGATCCTGCGTGTGCGCGGACAGTGGATGTCCGACACGAAGGCTTTCGGCTGGTAATATCAAAAACAGTTGAAATTTAACGATTAAGAAATCATATGGCAAAGAATCCTTTGGAAAATCTCGACCGGTTCAGGGTTGTTCTCGCAAGTGCGTCGCCCAGACGAAGCGAGCTGCTTTCGATGCTCGGGGTGAAATTTGAGGTGCGTCCTCTGAGCGGAGTCGATGAGTCGTTTCCGGCCGATCTGCCTCCGCGCGAAGTGCCTCTCCACATAGCCCGCAAGAAATCGGCGGCTGCAATGGAGCTGATTGCCGATGACGAACTTGTCATCACGGCCGACACGGTTGTCATTGTCGGCGGAAAGGTACTCGGCAAACCGTCGGATCCCGAGGAGGCAAGGCTGATGCTCGGCGAACTGTCGGGGAAGACCCACACGGTTGTGACCGGAGTCTCGGTCTGCGGAGCAGGGCGGCAGGAAACGGCAGCTGCGTTCACCGATGTGACATTTGCCGCACTGACTTATGAGGAGATCGATTTCTATATCGAACGCTACAGGCCGTTTGACAAGGCCGGAGCCTATGGAATTCAGGAATGGATCGGGTGTGTCGGTGTCAGAAACATTGATGGCAGCTTCTATAATGTCATGGGGTTGCCGCTGCATCTTCTTTACACTCTTCTCCGTCGCTTCTGACTATTCTGACCGATGATGTCGTGTTGATGATCAGCGGAACGGTCTCGCAGGTGACGAGGCTCGTGTCGAGACCGTAGGCTTCCTGATCGGAAATGCCGATGTGGCGCAGCCGGTCGTGGATTCTCATAAGAATCGAATCCGAACGGCGGCAGAGACTCGAGGGTGAGAATTTGCGGCGGAGGGTGATGAAACGGAAATCGCCTGCTATTCCGTGAGCGCGGAGCGAAGGATATGTGCTGGTCAGATCGAGGTTGCCCGCGGCAACGAGATCCTCTACTATCTGGCGGAGGTAAAGGCTGATTTTCGGGTCGATTCTGAAGCCGAGGCGCATCGTGATGACGAATATTGTTTCCGGTTCGACGATTTCCGCCTCATATTCGAGTGTGTTCGGTTCGTTGACGGTCTCGATATGGATAAACCAGTAATGGTCGGCCCGCTTGGGGTGTTTGCGGACAATCGAATAGACTAGCTTGCTCTCCAGTGAGTCCGGACTGCCCGAGCGGCTGAAAAACACCAGGTTCGAGGCATATTTCGGAATCTCACTGTCAGACTTTATCGCCTTGATTACGGGTGCGTACTCTTTCAGGCTGCAATAGTCTATGAAGCTGCTCCTGACTTCCAGGGCGCGATGCCAGATGATCATGACGGCGGTCACGATTCCGGCGACAAGGAGTGTGAACCATCCTCCGTGGACGAACTTGAACATGTTGGCGATGAAAAACACACTTTCGAGTGTTGCGAAAAACGTCAGGAAAACGCCACACAGGATTCTGCTGACTCCTCGTGAGCGTAGCCACACACACAGGAGCACCGTTGTAATCAGCATTGTGATCGTTATTGCCAGACCGTAGGCGGCTTCCATTCTTCCTGAATCCCGAAACAGTCCGACAGTGAGAAGACACCCCGCAAGCAGTGACCAGTTGACGGCAGGGATGTAGAGCTGCCCTTTCTCCTCGGATGGATATTTGATTTTGAGCCGGGGCCAGAACCCGAGGTTGATGGCCTCGGAAAAAATCGTGAATGATCCGCTCAGCAGTGCCTGGCTTGCTATTATGGCCGCTCCGGTCGAAAGGATGATGCCGGGGATGGTCCACCATGTCGGCATGATTCCGAAAAAGGGGTTGATCCCACCTGCGTCCGGATTGGCGATCAGCCACGCTCCCTGTCCGAGATAGTTCAGTATGAGCATTGATTTTACAAAAATCCAGCTGATCTCGATGTTGCGTTTCCCGCAGTGGCCGAGGTCTGAATAGAGTGCTTCCGCTCCGGTTGTGCACAGAAAGACGGCGCCGAGAATGAAAAACCATTCCGGGAAATTGATCAGGAGATTCACCGCTTTCCACGGATTGAACGCCTCAAGTATGGCCGGATGTGCCGGAATCCGGCTCACGCCGAGTGTGCCGAGCATCAGAAACCATGCGAGCATGAACGGTCCGAAATATCGTCCTATGCGGCCTGTGCCCGCCTGTTGCATGACGAATATAATACAGATGATCACAACCACGATCGGGACTACTGGAACTTCCGGAATGATGCCACGCAATCCTTCGACTGCCGAGGTCACGGTAATGGCGGGGGTGATCACTCCGTCGGCGATCAGTGCCGAAGCTCCGATCGCGGCAACGGTGTAGAGCCATTTTGCCGGAAGTTTCTTCAGCAGAGCGAACAATGCGAGAATCCCACCTTCGCCGTGGTTGTCGGCGCGCAGTGCGAGCAACACATATTTGACCGTCGTCTGGAGCGTCAGAGTCCAGATGACACATGAGACAGCTCCGGTAATGTAGTCTGAGTCATAGCCGGGGTTGAGGGTCGTGATGGCTTTCATGACATAGAGAGGCGAAGTCCCGATGTCGCCATAGACAATACCTATTGTGACGAGGAGTCCGGTCAGAGTGATCCTCTTCAGCATTGAGTCGGTTTTATTAGGAATCGTTTTCTTCATTCCACTATAACGCTTCTTCCCGCAAAAGTGTTAGCCGCGCGCTCCCCCCCTCCCACACACCGGAACCGTTTTTTTGCGGAAAGCAGCTGGAAAAATTGTGAGTAATGAACGAATTGAGTATATTTGTCGGAAATATCGGTATATAATAGGTCGTTTGACAACAAAAGTGAAAACCGGAGTCCATTCTCTTGAGAAGGATTTCGGAATGAATGGAGGAATTAATGTTGTGAGATTATGACTCCAATTGTAGTTAAACAACCGATAAGCCAATTCTATACCTCCATAAATCTAATTCCAATCAAATAATTTTATGAGAAAAGTCAAGTCAATAGTGACCCTGTTTGCTATGTTCTGCGTTTCGGTTGTGATGACCGGATGTCCTTCCGATGACGCCCCGAAACAGCCTGCGCCTCCTGCGGAAAAACCCTCTGAGCCTTCTGAACCCGGCGACCCTTCCGGCTCGAAGTGGAAGCTTGTGTGGGTGGATGATTTCGACGGTGAGGATATCGACTATTCAGTGTGGAGCCGTATACCGGAGGGTACGCCGGACTGGGCCAGATATCAGAGTCTCGATGACCGGTGTTATGAAAAGCGTTCGAGTTCGCTCGTGTTGCGCGGAATCGTCAACGATGACAACCAGAAAGACAAACGTCCGTATCTGTGCGGAGGAATCTGGACATGCGAGAAGAAGGCTTTTGCTCCAGGCAAAATCGAAGTGCGTGCCCGCATGACTCAGGCCCAGGGTGCGTGGCCCGCGATCTGGATGATGCCTTTCACTTCGGTCAAGGGATGGCCCTATGATGGCGAAATTGACATTATGGAGCATCTGAATTTTGACCGCACCGTCTACCAGACTCTCCATTCGGGCTATATCGATGTCGAAGGCAACAGATATAATCCGAACTATTCCAGCCAGGGCTACATCGGTGACGTCTCGGAATACCATGTCTATGGCGCGGAAATTTATCCCGATAAAATCATTCTGACAATCGACGGATATGAAAAACTCTACTATCCCAATATGAATATTGCAGGTCAGTTCCCTTATTATACAGACTGGGATCTTCGTATCGACATGCAGCTCGGAGGTTCGTGGGTCGGCAATATCATAGCCTCGCAACTCCCTGTCGAGCTGGAGGTCGATTGGGTGAAATACTACGAGCGCTGACCATCATATTGAAAAACCTACGGAAGAAGTTCCGTCAATTATGAAATAAAGGCCGTCAGTCTTCTGTTGAAGCGGAACTGACGGCCTCTTTATTGGCTGCATTATCCAAGCTTGTCGCGGAGATAGCGTCCGGTGTGCGACTGGCTGCATGCGGCGATCTCTTCCGGGGTGCCTGTCGCTACGATCTGTCCTCCGGCATCGCCTCCTTCCGGACCAATGTCTATGACGTGGTCGGCACATTTGATTATGTCCATGTTGTGCTCGATGATGATGACCGTGTGGCCAAGTGCGATCAGACGGTCGAAAGAGTCCATCAGAAGCCGGATGTCGTGGAAGTGCAGGCCGGTGGTAGGTTCGTCGAAAATAAACATGGTCGGATCGTGGGCTTCCATTCCGAGATAATAGGCGAGCTTGACACGCTGGTTCTCTCCTCCTGACAGAGTCGAGGAGCTCTGTCCGAGTTTAAGATAGCCGAGCCCGACCTGCTGCAGAGGGGTGAGGCGTCGGACTATTTTCTTTTCCGTCGGGCCGTCGGCCTGGCTGAAGAAGTCAATGGCCTGGTCGATTGTCATGTTGAGGACATCGTTGATGTTTTGTCCCCGATAGCGTATGTCGAGGATGTCGCGTTTGAAGCGCTTTCCGCCGCATTCCTCACATGGGATAGTGATGTCGGCCATGAATTGCATCTCTATCGTCAGAAACCCTTCGCCCTTGCAGGCTTCGCAGCGTCCGCCCTCGGTGTTGAAAGAGAAGAAGCCCGGGCCGAACCCCATCTGTTTGGCGCCCTGCTGGTCAGCAAAGAGACGTCGGATCTCGTCGTATGCTTTCAGATAGGTGGCCGGATTCGACCTCGAGGAGCGGCCTATCGGGTTCTGATCGACGAATTCGACTGCGCGTATGCGGCTGAGACATCCGTCGAGACGGGTGAACTGTCCCGGAGCCTCTCCGCCATCGCCGAGATGGCGAACGATGGCGCGGTAAAGTATGTCGCGGACAAGAGTTGATTTTCCCGAACCGCTGACTCCGGTCACGACCGTCAAGACCTGAAGGGGAAATCTGACGGTGATCTCTTTCAGATTGTGTTCGCGAGCGCCGACCACCTCGATATAGTCGCGCCATGTGCGCCGTTTGCGTGGCACAGGAATCTCCAGACCGCCCGTCAGATAGCGCACCGTCAGACTCTCGGTTGCAGTCGACAGTCCGTCGACGGATCCCTGATAGATTATTTCACCGCCGAGCGATCCGGCTTTCGGCCCGACGTCGATGATGTAGTCACATGCCCGCATGATCTCTTCATCGTGTTCGACGACAACAACAGTGTTGCCCGTCTGCTGCAGTTTGCGAAGCACGTTTATGAGGCGTTGGGTGTCGCGGGAGTGAAGTCCGATCGAGGGCTCGTCAAGAATGTATATCGACCCCATCAGGCTGCTGCCGAGTGATGTCGCAAGGTTGATGCGCTGGCTTTCGCCGCCAGAGAGTGTCGACGATAGCCGGTCGAGTGTCAGATAGCCTAAGCCGACCTCCGAAAGGAAAGTCAGACGGTTGCGTATCTCCACAAGCAGTCGACGTGCGATCGCCGCATCGGTTTCGTTAAGTTCGAGCGAGCGAAACACTTCGAGCAGACTGCTTACCGGCATGCTGACCATCTCGGTGATTGTCATTCCGGCGACTTTCACATATTGGGCGTCAGGCCGCAGTCGTGTCCCGTGACAGACCGGACACTCGGTCTTGCCGCGGTAGCGGGCCATCATGACGCGATACTGGATCTTATATTGGTTCTCTTCGACCATCTTAAAGAATCCGTCGATGCCTGAGCTGCCGGGAATGCCATGCCATAGCTGGCGTTTCTGAGCCTCGGTCAGATCGCCGTAGGCCCGGTGGATAGGGAAGCCTGCATGTGAGGCGGCTGCGATGAATGCGCGTTTCCATTCGCTCATCTTTTCGCCGCGCCAGCAGACAACGGCATCTTCGTAGACCGACAGCGATGTGTCGGGCACAACGAGTTTTTCGTCAATTCCGACCGTTTTGCCGAAGCCTTCGCAGTGGGGGCAGGCTCCGAACGGATTGTTGAAATTGAACATCTGTTCGGTCGGCTCGACAAATGTGATTCCGTCGGCTTCGAAGGCCGTCGTGAATTCGCGTCGGCGCACTGTGCCGTCCTCCCAGCTGAGCAGCCATGCCTTGTTGTGGCCTTCAAAAAAGGCTGTTTCGGCTGAGTCTGTCAGCCGGTTTATTTCGTCGGGAGTGGTCGGAGTGGTCAGTCGGTCAATCAGTAGAAGATGTCCCGAAGCGATGTTGCCGGCATTGTCCGTGAGATCGGTGATGGCAATGAAGCCGTTGTCAGGGGTGATGAGCCGCGAGTAGCCTTCTTTAAGAAGAATGTCAAGATGCTGTTCCGGAGTGCGTCCTTCGGGTATTTCGATTGGCGCGCCGACTGCGATCCTGGTCGATTCTGGCAGTGAGGCAGCTGCATTGACGAGGTCTTCGGCCGATTGCTTTCTGACCTCTTCTCCGCTGACAGGAGAGAATGTGTGGCCCACACGGGCGAATAGAAGCCTCAGATAATCGTAGATTTCCGTCGAGGTGCCGACGGTGCTTCGCGGATTGCGGGTGTTGACTTTCTGTTCTATGGCGATCGCCGGTGGCAGACCGCGGATGAAATCGCATTCCGGTTTTGCCATTTTGCCCATGAACTGGCGTGCGTAGGCGCTTAGGCTTTCCACATAGCGGCGCTGTCCTTCGGCATAGAGGGTATCGAAGGCCAGTGACGATTTGCCGGAACCTGACAGCCCCGTGATGACGACAAGCTTGTTCCGGGGAATCTCTACGTCGACATTCTTAAGGTTGTTGACCCGCGCCCCCTTGACTGTTATTCTATTGCCGGTGTGGCGGGGAGAGATGCTTTTCGGTTTTTCCATAACATACAAAGTTACGACATTTTTTCGTGAGATGAAACATCCGTGACCGGCTCAGTCAGGGCTGACGCATCTTAATTTTTTACAACATCAAAACTTTTTAAGGCATAAAG